>CAKUHV010000019.1 GCA_934659445.1 uncultured Oscillospiraceae bacterium
GGAAGGAAGATAGTTACGAAAGAAACCCAGGAAGGGTGTCTTTCGTTTTTAATCATAAGATTTTGGAACTTTTTCAAGGTTTCAAAATCTTTTTCAGCTTGGCGAAAAGACTTTTTCGACAAGCTGAAGGGTCTCCCGGCCAGTGCCGGGAGACCCTTTTCGACAGAAAACCGCTCCCGAATGGTCGGGAGCGGTTTTTAGCTTATTCAGGCTCAGCCCAGAGTGACCAGCAGGTCGTCGGTGTTGACGGTGCTGCCCACGGTGGCGGAAACGGCCTTCACGGTGCCGTCCACGGGGGCGGAGACCTCGATCTCCATCTTCATGGCCTCCAGCACCACCAGCACGTCGCCGGCCTTTACGGAGTCGCCCACCTTGCACTCGACCTTGAACACATTGCCGGGCATGGGGCTGTTCACCGCGGTCTCGCCGGCGGCCACGGCAGCGGGAGCGGCCTTGGGGGCGGCGGCGGGGGCGGGGGCAGCAGCGGGAGCAGGGGCAGCCGCAGGAGCGGGGGCGGCCACAGGGGCAGCCACGGGAGCCGCAGCCACGGGAGCGGCAACGGCAGGGGCGGCCCGCTCGATGGTCACGGCGTAAGCCTTGCCGTCGATGGTGATGGTATAGGTACCGGCACAGTCACGGCCGCCCATCACCAGATGGGGGGGCTGATAGGTGGCGGCAAAGGGCTCGATGGGACGGGCGGTATAGCCGCTGCTCTCGGGGGCAGCCACATCGGCTACATAAACATGGGGCGCATTGGCGCTGGTTTCCTTACTCACAGGGGGTTCCTCCTTTTTTGTTTCAAACCCAGCAGCGCGCTCCTTAAAGAAGTTCATCGCCACCTGGGGGAATGCAATGTAGGACAGGACGTCTTCGTCACACTTGGCGACATCGCCCAGTTCCTTCTTGGTCTTTTCAAACTCGGGCTCCAGGGTGTCGGCATAGCGGCCCTCAATCTGGGGGGTATCGCCCAGGATCTTCTTGAGCACCTCGGGGTCGATGGGGGCGGGAGTGCGGCCATACTCGCCGCGGCAGTATGCCTTGATCTCCTTGCCCACCACCTTGTAGCGCTGGCCGGACAGCACATTCTGCACGGCCTGAGAGCCCACCATCTGGCTGGTGGGGGTGACCAGCGGAGGATAGCCCAGGTCGGCGCGGACCTTGGGCGTCTCGGCCAGAGCCTGATCCAGCTTGTCGATGGCGTTCATCATCTTCAGCTGTGAGATCAGGTTGGACAGCATGCCGCCGGGGATCTGATAGGTCAGGCACTGGGTGTCGGTGGTCAGGGAGATGGGGTCCAGCGTGCCGTCCTTCAGGTAACCGGCGCGGACCTCCTTAAAGTGGTCGGCGATCTTAATCAGGGCCTTGTCGTCCAGATCCACCTGATAGCCGAACTGTCGCAGAGCGTAAGCCAGCGTCTCGGTAGCGGGCTGGGCCGTGCCGCCGGAGAAGGAGGAGATGGCGGTATCCAGCACATCGGCGCCGGCCTCCACCGCCTTCAGGCAGGTCATGAAGGCAAGACCGGTGGTGCAGTGGGTGTGGATGACCAGGGGCAGCTCAGGCACTGCGTCCTTGATGGCGGCGGACAGGTCGTAGGCCTCCTTGGGGCTCATGATGCCGGCCATGTCCTTGATGCAGATGGACTGCACGCCCATGCCCTTCAGGTCCTTCACCATCTCCACGTACTTGTCCAGGGTGTGAACGGGGCTGGTGGTGTAGGAGATGGTGCCGGAGGCGATGGCGCCCTGCTTCAGGGTCTCGTCCACGGCGACCTCCAGATTGCGCACATCGTTCAGCGCATCGAAGATGCGGATGATGTCGATGCCATTCTTTACGGAGTATTCCACGAACTTGCGCACAACGTCGTCGGGGTAGTGCTTGTATCCCAGAATGTTCTGGCCGCGCAGCAGCATCTGCAGCTTGGTGTTGGGCATCTTGGCGCGGATCTTCCGCAGCCGCTCCCACGGGTCCTCATGCAGATAGCGCAGACACACGTCAAAGGTCGCGCCGCCCCAGACCTCGGCAGAGTAGTATCCGGCCTTATCCATGGTCTCCAGAATGGGCTCAAATTTCTCATAGGGCAGACGGGTGGCAATCAGCGACTGGTTGGCGTCACGCAGAACAGTCTCGGTAAAATTGATCTTTCTCATCAAGTTCCTACCTCCATCATGATGAATCGCATTTCTGCCATTCTCGCTCGTCTCCGGCGCGGCCGGCCGGAATCCGCTCACCGTATATTGTAGTATAACTTTTATCTTCGCGCAAGTCTTTCCGTGCCCAGAATTATGAATATCTTGCTCTTTTTCTCCGCCCTGCTCCTCTATTTTTACGGGGTCTTGACGCACTGTCCCCTGCGAAGGAGAAAACTGGACCAAGATAAGAAGGGCCGGGTACAGGTCACCCTGCGCCCGGCTCTTTTTTATCCC
Organism: uncultured Oscillospiraceae bacterium; assembly: GCA_934659445.1. Taxonomy (GTDB): domain Bacteria; phylum Bacillota; class Clostridia; order Oscillospirales; family Oscillospiraceae; genus Lawsonibacter. The sequence continues at coordinate 2,424 of CAKUHV010000019.1, forward strand.
CGTTTCCCCGCCCAATAGATGGGCAGAAAGAACCCGCCCAGGATCAGGATCAGGCAGACTGGTCCCTCCGCTCTTGTCCACCAGAGGGGTGCCAGCCGTCCCATCAAAAGGCACAGAGCGGGCAGGCCCGCCGTAATGAGACAGGTGCCGAAGCGGCAGGCATCTACGATTTTCGGCCAATTTCGGTTGTTGAAGGTGACTCCGGGTATATTCATGCGCACCGGTCCGTCGCTGAACACATTCACAGAGTTTTCGTCGTAATAGGCGGGCAGCTTCATCTGCACAAAGAATACGAAGTACGCTCCGAAGCTGCCCCCCAGCAGCAGTCCGCACCAGAGGGCATCGGTCGCCAGGCCCGCTCTCCCGCTCCAGACTGCGCACAGCGCCCCCAGCAGCAGAGACAGCACATAGACTGCTGTCCAGCGACTCTTTGTCTGATACGCCCGGGGCACATTGTCCGCAGAATACTGAATGGCCGTTTTCACCAGGCCCTCCACCTCTCCGGCGTCCATAGGGGCCTCGGACTGATTTTTCCGGCACAGCAGCAGTTCCGTCACGCTCACCCCCAGCAGCTCTGCCAGGGGGATCAGCAGCGCCGTGTCCGGGATGCTCGCCCCGGTCTCCCACTTGCTTACCGCCTTGTCAGAGAGGAACAGCCGCCGGGCCACCTCCTTCTGTGTGTAGCCCTTCTCCCGGCGCAGTTCCGCCACAAAGGCTCCGAATTTTCCCTTATCGATTTCAAACATCACGATCACCCCGGCGGTATGATAACAAAACCCGCCCCATTCCGCAACCGAACAGCGGTAGAGTTCCCCGAATACCTTCGGTCACAGCACAAAAACCGGCCGGATGCAGGTCTTCCCGCACCCGGCCGGACAAAAGTCTGTGTGAGCTATGGCCGGTCAGTCCTCGTCCGCCGCAGCGTCGTACACCTTGGCCGCGCCGGCACTCTTTCCCTCGCCCACGGCGGAGGCCGCCGCCCGGAACCGGGCCCGGGACTGCTTGATCTCGTCATACGCCTCGGCCACCGCCTCCTCGGTGCGGCGCAGGGCGTCCTCGCAGTACTCGTTGGCGGAGCGCTTCAGCTCGCGGCTGCGCTCCTCCGCCTGACGCATCAGCTCGGCGGACTGCTGCCTGGCCTGGAGCAAAATGGGCTCCTGCGCCAGAGTGCGCTGGGCCTCGGCCTCGGCCTGCTTGCGGATCAGCTCCGCCTCCCGCTTGGCGGAGGCGATCACCTCTGCCCGGTTGGCCATCATCTTCTTGGCCTCGCCCAGCTCCACAGGGAACTGGGCGCGGATATCGTCGATCAGATCCAGGGTCTTGTCCCGCTCCAGCATACATTTATCGCCGGACAGGGGGACGCTCTTGGCGTCGTCCACCATGTTGAACAGCATATCCAGCAATTCTTCTACTCCGGTCGCCATTGTTCAGCCCTTCCTTTCCTGTAGGGTCCTCAGCCGTTCCTGTACATCCTCCACGATCTCGCGGGGGATAAATTCCTTCAAGTCTGCCCCATACCGCGCCATTTCCTTCACGATGGTGGAGCTGAGGTAGGTGTACTTCTCGCTGGAGGCCAGAAACATGGTCTCCAGATTGTGGTTGAGCTTGCGGTTGATCACCGCCATCTGGACCTCCTGCTCGTAGTCCGAGACGGCCCGCAGGCCCTTTACCACCACCTTTGCCCCCCTGCGGCGGGCATAGGCGGCCAGCAGCTCGTCGGAATAGTCCACCTCTACGTTGGGGAAGCGCTGGGTGGCCCGGCGCAGCAGCTCTACCCGCTCCGGCGGGGTAAACATGCCGTGCTTGCTGGAGTTGACCATCACACAGACAATCAGCTTGTCAAAGCAGTTGGCCGCCCGCTTGATGATGTTCAGGTGGCCCAGGGTGACCGGGTCGAAGCTGCCCGGATAAATGGCGATCTTCATGGATGCAGTCCACTCCCAGCCCGGCGGAACAGAGTCAGCTTGATCTTTCCGTACCGGTACTCTCTGCCCCTCTCATAGGGCCATGCCAGGTCGGGCAGCTGCCGTTCCAGAGCACTTTCACAAACTATTATACCATATTCCGACAGAATGTCAATTGAGGAGATGCTCTCCAGCGCCCGGTCCAGCAGGTCGGCGGCATAGGGCGGATCCAGAAAGATCAGGTCAAATTTTTCCCGGCAGGACTGCAGGAATGCCAGAGAATCCCCCTGGATCACCTTTCCCCGTTCTGAGAGACCGGTGGCCTTCAGATTATCGCGGATCAGCTGGGCCGCGTCCCGGCGCTGGTCCACAAAGGTGCAGTGCTCCGCCCCCCGGGACAGGGCCTCGATGCCCAGCTGGCCGGTGCCGCCGAACAGGTCCAGCACCCGGCGGCCCTCGATGTCGAACTGGATGATGTTGAACAGGGACTCCTTCACCTTGTCCGTGGTGGGGCGGGTCTCCATCCCCTTCAGCTCTCCAAGGCGGCGGCCCCTGGCCGTTCCGGATATAACGCGCATGGCGGTCCTTCCTTTCTCTTTGGCTTGCCTGGTGGGAGGGTCTTACGGCAAATGTCATTTAGTTAAGCAAAACCTGTCATTCCGAGGCAGTGATCGATGTGTCACTGCCGTGGGAATCCGCATCTAAAACGTTAGAAAAGGCGGATTGCCGCGCCAGTCTGCGGACTGGCTCGCAATGACAAAGCCCTTAGCTTAATGACATTGGTCTTACGGCTCCTTCTTTTCCTCCGCCGACCGGTGAAAATACTGGTACACCGCCTGGGCGGTGTTTTTCGGCACGATCTTCTCCAGCTCCTCCAGCGGCGCGGCCCTGACGGCCTTCACGCTCTTGAACGCCTTCAGCAGCTGGGTGCGGCGCTTCTCCCCCACGCCGGGGATCTTATCCAGCTCCGACCCCTGCACCCGCGCCCTCCGCTGCTGGCGGTTGAACTCGATGGCAAAGCGGTGGGTCTCCTCCTGGATCTGGCCGATCAGGGCGAACAGGGCGGGCACGGACTGGATGCCGATCTCCCGTCCGTCCGGGGCCACCAGCGCCCGGGTGCGGTGCCGGTCGTCCTTCACCATGCCGAAGGCGGGGATGTCCAACCCCAACCCCTCCACCACCCGGCGGGCCACCCGGACGTGCTCCAGGCCGCCGTCAATGAGCAGCAGATCGGGGGCGTCCGCAAATTTTTCGTCCCCGTCCAGCATCCGCCGGAACCGGCGGCGGAGCACCTGATCCATGCTGGCGTAGTCGTTGGGCCCGTCCATGTCCTTGAGCTTGAACCGGCGGTAGTCCCGCTTCAGGGGCCTGCCATCCACATAGACCACCATGGAGGCCACCATGTCGTCCTTTCCGGTGTTGGAGATGTCGTAGGACTCCATCCGCCGGGGGGGCGCGTCCAAATTCAGCATCCGGCCAAGAGTCTCCAGCAGCCTGTTCTGCCGCTCCTGCCGGGTGGTGGCCCGCTCCACCTCCTCCCGGGCGTTCTGGTTGGCCAGACGGATCAGCTCGACCTTGGCCCCCCGCTGGGGGGTGGTCAGCTCCACCCGGCGGCCCACCTGCTGACCCAGCAGGCGCTCCAGAGGGATGTGGTCGGGCAGCTCGCAGGGCAGCAGGATCTGCCTGGGCAGGCGGCTGCGGCCCACATAGTATTCCCGGACGAAGGAGGACACCGTGTCCCCCTCATCCTCCTCCACCGGCGTCTCCACCAGATCGAAGTCCTTGGCGGCCAGATCGCCCCCAATATAGTGCAGCACCACAAAGCAGCTCTTGGCCTCTCCCCGGTAAAAGCCGCACACGTCGGTGTCCGCCAGGGATCCAGCCACCACCTTCTGCCGCTTGCCCAGCAGCTCGATGGCCCGCAGGCGGTCCCGGATCTGGGCGGCCTGTTCAAAGCGCAGCTCCTCCGCCGCCCGCTCCATCTCGGCGGTCAGTTCCTCCTGCACCTGCCTGAAGCGCCCCTCCAGCAGGCTCACCGCCTGAGCAACGGCCTGGTCATGCTGCTCCTTCATGGCGGTACTGCGGCAGTAGCCGTCGCACTTGCCCATGTGGAAATTCAAGCAAGGGCGCTCTTTTCCAATGTCCCTCGGGAACTTCTTCCGACAGGCGGGCAGATGCAGCGCATCCCGCAAGGCATCTATGATGCCTTGCGTCTCATGCCGCCCGGCATAGGGGCCGAAATATCGCGCTCCATCCTGGGCAGGCCGGTTGGTCAGGGAAAACCGAGGGTACTCCTCTCTGGACAGACGGATGTACGGATAACCTTTATCATCCTTCAACAGAATATTGTAATGGGGCTGGTGGCGCTTGATCAGGGAGCACTCCAGCACCAGGGCCTCGAACTCGCTGTCGGCGATGATCACATCGAAGTGATCGATCTGGGCCACCATAGCCCGGGTCTTCTCGTTGTGGCGGCTCTGGTCCTGAAAATACTGGCTGACCCGGTTTTTCAGCGCCTTGGCCTTGCCCACATAGATCACAGTGTTTCTGGCGTCCTGCATGATATAGACGCCGGGCTTCAGGGGCAGGGCGTGGGCCTTCTCCTTCAGTTCATCAAATGTCACGGTATTCCCCCCTGACAGAGCAAAAAAGGCGCCGCGGTGGCGGCGCCTTTTTCAATGGCTGGATCAAACTTGCTGCTTATTCAGCAAAATCGGAGGAGATCATCTTGGCAAGGGCTTCTACCGCTTCCTTTTCGTCGGGACCGTCAGCGATCAGCTTGATCTGAGTGCCCTTTACGATGCCAAGAGAGAGAACGCCCAGCAGGCTTTTTGCGTTGACCTTACGTTCTTCCTTTTCCACCCAGATGGAGCTCTTGAATTCATTGGCCTTCTGGATGAAGAAAGTTGCAGGTCTGGCGTGCAGGCCGACCTGATTGTTCACAACAGCTTCCTGACTATACATATGGCCTCGTACCTCCATACTCATCGAATCGTATCCATAGCATACCAGATTTATACCGCTCCCGTCAATGGCAATTTACACAAATCTGTCTCATCAGCTTGAAAAAAATGTCTGGAAACGTCTTGAAGGTTTTTGCCCGACAGGGATTTCAGGGGCGTGTTAAGATTTTGTCAAGCTCAGCGGCAGGGGGGTCACTTCAGCTCCGCGACGGTCACGCCGTCTTCCCCTTCGCCGTAGCGGCCGGGGCGGAAGGACTTGACGTAGCGGCTGCGCTTGAGGTAGGCGCGCACGGCACTGCGCACAGCGCCGGTCCCCTTTCCGTGAATGATGGTCACGCTCTCCAGCTTGCCCATCATGGCTGTGTCCAGAAAGTTCTCCAGCGCGGCCACCGCCTCGTCGGTCATCATGCCCCGCAGGTCGATCTGGCTGGGCACAGCGGCGGTGCGCAGGGTGTGCTCCGCCCGGGCGATGATCCTCCGGGCCTGTTTTTGGGTGTCGGTCTCCCCCTCCACCACCCGGACCTCGTCCTGCTTGGCTGTGATGTTCAGGATCCCGGCCTGGAGTTGGAGCACGCCGTCCTTATTCACGGACAGCACCGTGGCCCGGGTGCCCATCTTCACCAGCTCCACCGTGTCCCCCTTCACCGCGGGGCGGGTGGCGGGGGGCGCCTGGATCTCGGGGCCGGAGCCGCCGATGTTCCGCTCCGCCTCGTTCAGCAGGCGGCGGGCCTCTGCCCGGCTGTCATTCACCTGCTGCCAATCCAGCCGGTCCTGGCGCTTCTGCACCTCCTTCAGCTCGGCCAGAGCCAGATCGCTGGCCGCCCGGGCCTCGTCAATGATGGCCCTGGCCTCCGCCTGGGCCTTGGCCATGGCCTTGTCCCGCTCCTGTTCCAGCCTCTGGCGGTACTCCCGGGCCTTGGCGGCAGACTGCTCCATCTCCAGCTTCAGCTTGCGGGCCTGCTCCCGCTCCTTCTCCATCTCCTGCCGCTGCTGGTCCAGCTTAGTCAGTACGTCCTCGAACCGCACGTTCTCCGCATCCAGCCGGGCGGCGGCCTTCTCGATGACATTCTCCGGCAGACCCAGCCGCCGGGAGATGGCAAAGGCGTTGGACTTGCCCGGGATGCCCAGCACCAGACGGTAGGTGGGGGCCAGGGTGTCCACATTGAACTCGCAGGAGGCGTTTTCCACCCCCTTTGTGGTCATGGCGTATACCTTCAGCTCGGCGTAGTGGGTGGTGGCGGCCACCAGGGCCCCCAGACTGCGGGAGTCCTCGATGATGGCGGCGGCAAGGGCCGCGCCCTCCACCGGGTCGGTGCCCGCCCCCAGCTCGTCGTACAGGATCAGGGTGTTGTCGTCCGCCTCCTTCAGGATGGCCACGATGTTGGTCATGTGGGAGGAGAAGGTGGACAGGGACTGGGCGATGGACTGCTCGTCGCCGATGTCCGCCAGCACCCGGCTGAACACCCGGACGGCAGAGTCGTCCCTGGCCGGGATGTGCAGGCCGCACTGAGCCATCAGGGTCAGCAGACCCATGGTCTTCAGGGTCACCGTCTTGCCGCCGGTGTTGGGGCCGGTGATCACAAGGGTGTCGAAGCGCTCCCCCAGCTCCAGATCGTTGGCCACGGCCTTTTTCTGGTCCAGCAGAGGGTGCCGCGCCCCCCGCAGATGGAGATACTTGTCCGACAGCCGGGGCTGGGTGCAGTCCAGCTTCATGGACAGGCGGCCCCGGGCAAAGATCTCGTCCAGCCATACCAGAAGGCGGTAGTCCTCGCCGATGTCCTCCCTGTGGGCGGCGCACTCGGCGGACAGGGCGGCCAGAATGCGCTCGATCTCCTTTTTCTCCTTGGACTGCAGCTCCCGCAGTTCGTTGTTGGCCTTCACCACGCCCATGGGCTCGATGAAAAAGGTAGAGCCAGAGGAGGACACGTCGTGGACCAGACCGGGGATGGCGTTCTTGTGCTCCGACTTTACGGGCACCACATAGCGGTCCGACCGGATGGTGATGATGGCCTCCTGCAAATACTTGGACTGGTTGGATGAGATCAGCTTCTGCAGGATCTCCCGCACCTTGGCCTCAGTAGCCCGCATATGCCTGCGGATAGAGGCCAGTTCCGGACTGGCGGAATCGGCAATCTCCTCCTCCCCCAGAATGGAGTTGGTGATGGAGTCCTCCAGATAGCGGTTGGGGGTCAGACAGTTGAACAGATGAGAGATGGCGGTCTTGCCCTCAGCCTCGCCGTACTCCTGGGCAGTACGGGCGCAGCGCAGCACTCCGGCGATGTCCAGCAGCTCCCGGGTGTTCAGGCTGCCCCCCATGTCCGCCCGCTGTAAGCTGGCTGCGATGGGCCGCACCCCGGCAAAGGGGGGCGTGCCCCGCAGCACCAGCATCTTCACGGCGGCGGAGGTCTCCTCCTGGGCCCGCTGCACGTCGTCCGAATCGGTCATGGGCCGCAGGGCGCGGCAGCGGTCCTTGCCCTCGTCGGTAACGGCACAGGCGGCCAGCAGCTCCAGCACCCGGGGCAGTTCCAGAGTCTGAATGGATTTTTCAAACAGTTCGCTCATATGTGTACGCTCCTAAAGCAGGTTCGTTTTCCCTATTTTCGCACAAACCGCGCCATTTTACAAGGGGTATTCCCACAGCCCTGTTCTTACCGCTTACAGTTGACTTTTTCCCGAAATCTCTGTACCATAGAGACAACAACTTTGCGGAAGGATGATCCTCTATGCCCCGTATTTTGTGCTACGGTTCTCTGAATCTGGATTACGTCTATCAGGTCCCCCACTTTCTTCAGCCGGGGGAGACACTGGCCTCTACCCGCCGGGACGTGGTCTGCGGCGGAAAGGGGCTGAATCAGGCCATCGCCGCCGCCCGGGCGGGGGCGCAGGTTTTTCAGGCCGGAAAGACCGGCGCCGAGGGGCAGATCCTGCGGGACACCCTGGTGGACAGCGGCGTGGACGTGACCCTGCTGGCCAAAAGCGACGGCCCCGGCGGCCACACCTTCATTCAGGTGGACCCCAGCGGCCAGAACTGCATCCTGCTGTATGGCGGCAGCAATCAGGATATTCAGCGGGACGAGGTGGACAAGGTGCTGGACTGGTTCCGCCCCGGCGACTGGCTGATGCTGCAAAATGAGATCAACCAGCTGGACTACATCATGGAGGGAGCCGCGAAGCGCGGCCTGTCCATCGTCCTGAACCCCTCCCCCATCGACGAAAAGCTGATGCAGCTGCCCCTGGAGCTGGTGGACCTGTTCGTGTTCAACGAGATCGAGGGGGCCGCCCTCAGCGGCACGCAGGACGAGGAGGAAATTCTGAACACCCTGCGGAAGAAGTGGCCCCGCAGCAGGCTGCTGCTCACTCTGGGCAGCCGGGGCTGCATCTATGACGACGGCCGGCGCCGCCTGCGTCAGGGCATCTATCAGGCCCACGCCGTAGACACCACCGCCGCGGGAGACACCTTCACCGGCTATTTCGTGGCCGCCATGGCCGGCGGGCAGCCGGTGGAGCGGGCCCTGGACCTGGCCTCCAAGGCGGCGGCCATCGCCGTCACCCGTCCGGGCGCCGCCCCCTCTATCCCCACTATGGATGAGGTGCTGGCCTCTTCCCTCACACTGGCGTAAGAGACACAGAGTCCCCCTCCGCATCAGCGGAGAGGGACTCTGCTTATGTATTCATTTCTTGACCAGTACGGCCTCGGCCCGGATGCTGCGGGTGTGGCGGATCTGCTCCCAACTGGTGGTGCCCTTGACCAGGCTGGCCGCTGTGATGGGCAGCCAGGTGAGCAGGAACAGCCAGTAGACCCCCACCGCCTTCCACAGGCGGCGGTCCCACTTGCCCTCCACCGTCAGCACCAGCACCACGCTCAGGGTGGTCACCAGGGCGGTAAAGGCGAGACTGCTGCCCCCGTAGGCCAGCAGGCGGCCCATCCCCTCCTGGATCGTGCTGCCGCCAAAGAAGGCGGACAGCGCCCCCACAGTCAGGTTCAGCAGCATGGCCAGCTGATAGGCCGGCAGCAGCAGCGTTATGCCCATGTCTGCAAGGGACAGCGCCGGGCGCAGGGTCAGCCCCTGCCCCACCCGGGGCAGATAGGCCTGCGCCACCTGGAAGGTGCCGCTGGTCCACCGGCGGCGCTGGCAGTTGGACTGGGCCAGGGTGAGGGGCTGCTCGTCAAAGGTGCGGGCAAGGGGCACCCAGTGCACCTTTACATCTGCCAGTGTGCACAGCACGGTCATCTCCATGTCCTCGCTGATGGTGCCGGTACACCAGCCTCCCAGCTTCTTCAGCGTGCCGTCCGCCACCATAAAGCCTGTCCCGTTGATCATGGCGGACAGGCCCAGACCGTTCTTGCCGCCGTTATAAAAGCGGTCCATCATCCAGTAGTAGATGGAGCAGCAGCCGGACACGGCGGTGTCAAAGGGGTTCTTGCTGTCCCGGTAGCCCTGGGCCGCCCGGGCGCCGCAGCAGTAGGCGTTGTTCATCTCCTGAAGAAAATCCGGGGCAGCCACATTGTCCGCGTCGAACACGCAGTAGGCGTCGTAGCCCTTGTGGCACAGGCGGCTGTATGCGAACCGGAGCACCTCGCCCTTGCACTTGACAGGCACGGTGCACTCCATCACCCTGGCCCCTGCGGCTCTGGCGGCCCCGGCGGTGTCGTCGGTGCAGTTGTTGGGGATGACCCACACATCATACAGCTCTTTCGGGTAATCCTGCCGCAGCAGGCTGTCCACCAGGGGGCCGATGACTTCCTGTTCGTTCCGGGCGGCGATGAGCACCGCAAAGCGGGTGCGCGCCGGATGGCGGCCATAGTCCATGGGCCGCCGCCAGGACATCAGTCCGGTGATTAGATACCAGGCGCCCCACAGGGACAGCCCCGCACCGATCAGCGCCGACAGCACCTCCAGGATCTTCGTTGCAGTTTCCATAGCGAAGTCCTCCTCCTGTGTTTTTCGCCCCGAGTTTATCACAGGTTCTTTAAGAGTACACCGCTGTCCGGATTAAGTTTTTCTTAAGCCTTCTTTAACATTCTGTTTCGGTAAGGCGCGGCAATTCCGCCGTTTCGTCGGAAAACTCCGTGCAAATGCTTGCTGGACCGGCCCAGGCGTAGTATAATAGCCGGGAATACGACCCCGCCGCCCGGCGGCGGGCAAGGAGGAACACTATGGATTACGCAAAGGAGTCGCTCCGCCTGCACGGCGAGTGGAGGGGCAAGATTGAAATGGTGAACCGCGTGCCGGTGAAGACCAAGGACGACCTGTCCCTGGCCTACACCCCCGGCGTGGCCCAGCCCTGTCTGGAGATCCAGAAGGACATCAACAAAAGCTATGAACTTACCCGCCGCTGGAACATGGCGGCGGTCATCACCGATGGCAGCGCCGTCTTGGGTCTGGGCGACATCGGCCCCGAGGCCGGTATGCCCGTCATGGAGGGCAAGTGCGTGCTGTTCAAGGCCTTCGGCGGGGTAGACGCCTTCCCCATCTGCGTCAAGACCAAGGACGTGGATGAGTTTGTCCAGACCGTGTACAACATCTCCGGCTCCTTTGGCGGCATCAATCTGGAGGACATCGCCGCCCCCCGCTGCTTTGAGATTGAGCGCAAGCTGAAGGAAAAGTGCGACATTCCCATTTTCCACGACGACCAGCACGGCACCGCCGTCATCACGCTGGCAGGCCTGACCAACGCGCTCAAGGTCGTCGGCAAGAAGAAGGAGGACGTGAAGGTCGTCACCTCCGGCGCGGGCGCGGCGGCCATCGCCATCACAAAGCTGCTGCTCTCCGCGGGCTTCCGCGACATCACAATGTGCGACCGCAAGGGCGCGATCTATGCCGGCCGCGAGGGGCTGAACTGGATTAAGACCGAGATGGCTGAGGTCACGAACCTGAGCCGCAAGGCGGGCACGCTTGCCGATATGCTGGCGGGCGCGGACGTGTTTATCGGCGTTTCCGCGCCGAATACCGTCACGACCGAGATGGTCAAAACGATGAACAGGGACGCCATCATCTTCGCCTGCGCCAACCCCACGCCGGAGATTTTCCCCGACGCGGCAAAGGCGGGCGGCGCGAGGGTCGTCTCCACCGGCCGCAGCGACTATCCCAACCAGATCAACAACGTGCTGGCCTTCCCCGGCATCTTCCGGGGCGCGTTCGATGTGCGGGCCAGCGACATCAACGAGGAGATGAAGGTCGCGGCAGCGGAAGCGCTGGCGGGCCTTGTGGGCAGCGAGCTCAGCGAGGACTATATCATCCCCGCGGCGTTCGACCCGCGCGTCGGCCCCGCAGTGGCGAAGGCGGTCGCCGAGGCTGCGCGCAGAAGCGGCGTGGCCCGAATCTGATCTCCGCTTTGTCTGACCACGACCTTAATCCACCTGTCAGCGAGAAAGGAAGCAAACCATGAAACAGCTCAATGAATTCCCCCGCATCTCCCTGGGCCTTCTGCCCACCCCCATGCACCGTCTGGACAACATCAGCCGCATTCTGGGCACCAACGTGTGGATCAAGCGCGACGACCTGACCGGTATCGGTCTGGGCGGCAACAAGGTCCGCAAGCTGGAGTTTCTGCTGGCCGATGCCAAAAACAAAGGCGCTGAGATCGTCTTTACCACCGGCGGCGCCCAGTCCAACCACGCCATGCTCACCGCAGCCTGCGCCAAAAAGCTGGGCATGACCCCTATTCTCATTCTGAAGAAGCGGGGCGTGACCGACCGGAAGGGCAACCAGCTGCTGGAGTATCTGATGGACACCGATGTGCGCTTTATGGACACGGACAGCTACGACGACATCTATGCCGAGATGGACCGGGTGGGTAAGGAGCTGGGCAGGCCCTATTACAAGATCCCCTGCGGCGGCTCCAACGCCATCGGCGCCTTGGGTTATGTCAGCTGCATGGAGGAGGTCGCCCGGTCCGGCGTCCACTTCGACCACGTCATCTGCGCCGAGGGCAGCGGCGGCACCCACGCCGGCGTGGCCCTTGGGGCCAAGCTGTTTCTGCCCGGCACTAAGACCATGGGCGTCATGGTGGACAGCGACCCCTTTGACGTGATCACTCTGGGCATCATGCGGGAAACTGCCGCCCTGCTCCAGACCGATGTGCAGGTGGGCCCGGAGGACATCCACCTGCTGAACATGTGCGGCCCCGGCTACGCCATCCCCTCTGCCGAGGGCAACGCCGCCATCCGCATGATGGCGGAGAACGAGGGTCTGTTCCTGGACCCCGTGTACACCGGCAAGGCCTTCGCCGGTCTGGTCAAGCTGGCCCGCGAGGGCGCTTTCAAGCCCGAGGACAACGTGCTGTTCCTCTACTCCGGCGGCGCCGGCGGCCTGTTCGCCGTGGATGTGGATCTGGGCTGAGTCCCCGGCCACTTTTCGTTTTCGTTTCAAACAAATACCCGCAAATTCGCCCCCCTTGTCCGTTGGACAGGGGGGGCTTGAGACTGTCAAAAAGACTTTTTGACAAGCTGTCCCCCGTGCCTTGGCACGGGGGCGACGCGTCTTCATCACATCATTTTTACGATCTCCTTTTTCAGCCGGGCCATGATGCGCTTTTCCAGCCGGGAGATATAGGACTGGGAGATGCCCAGCCGGTCGGCCACCTCCTTCTGGGTGCGCTCCCCCCTGCCGTCCAGACCGAAGCGCAGGGTGATGATCTCCCGTTCCCGGCCGCCAAGGCGCTCCATGGCCTGCCGCAGCAGCTGGCGGTCCACGTCGGCCTCGATGGGCCGCATGACCATATCCCCGTCGGTGCCCAGCACGTCGGACAGCAGCAGCTCGTTGCCGTCCCAGTCCACGTTCAGCGGCTCGTCGAAGGACAGCTCCAGCTTCTGGGACGAGGTCTTGCGCAGGTGCATAAGGATCTCGTTTTCAATGCAGCGGGAGGCATAGGTGGCCAGCTTGATGTTCTTGGCGGGCTGATAGGTGCCCACCGCCTTGATCAGGCCGATGGTGCCGATGGAGATCAGATCCTCGATGTTGATGCCCGTATTTTCAAACCGCCGAGCGATGTACACAACCAGACGCAGGTTGTGCTCGATGAGCACCGCCCGCGCCCCCTCGTCCCCCGCGCCAAGGCGGGCGATCAGCTCCCCCTCCTCCTGCCGGGAGAGGGGGGCGGGCAGCGTGTCGCTGCCCGCGATATACATGACCTTCCCCGGCGGGGGCATACATTCCCTTAAAAACGCCAGCACCCGGCGCAGCAGCTTTTTCATGACCCTTCCCCTTCTCCCTTCCGGTCCTTTGTCCTTCCGCGCTACAGCAGCGCCCCATAGCCCCCGCCGTCCGACACCGGCGTGGGGGACAGGGCGGCCAGCATGTCCACCCTCTCGCCCCCCACCCAAAGGCCGTCTGGCCGCAGGGCCAGCAGAAGGCCGCGCTCCACCCCCACCGCCCGATAGGGCAGCAGCCGCGCCCGGCCCGCCAGCGGACCGTCCCGCAGCTTCTCCAGACAGGCCACGGGGTCGGCCAGCTCGCGCGGCTCCAGCGTCCCCGGGGGCAGCAGGGGCAGCAGCCGCACCCCCTCGGCCACCAGCACCGGAACTCCGCTTACCGGATCGGTCAGCGTGTTCCCCGTATCCCGCAGGGCGGTCAGCTCCACGCTGCGGCCGCCCAGTGTCAGACGCACCGCCGTCAGCTCCCCCGCCGAAGCGGTGTGCCGGGCCAGTCCGCGGAACACCAGCGTCACCCCGCCCCAGCACCCGGCGGCGGACAGCAGCACCGTTTTGATATCCATGGCGGAGTACACCACGCCCCCGGACAGGGACATCCCCCGCCCGCCCAGAAGGGACACCGCCAGCACCCCGCCCCCCAGGGCGCAGGACAGAGCCAGAAACAGCAGGCTCTGCCGCAGCAGCCGGCGGCTGCCCCCATAGGCGGCCACACTCATCAGGGCCAGCACCGCCAGACGGCAGGGCAGCGCCTGCAAAAAGCCAAGACCGGGCAGAAAAATGGCCGCGGCATACCCGCCGCCCAGCGCGGCCCCCAGAGCGAAGCGCAGCCGGCGCAGCCGCTCCCCCGCCAGCCGGGCCGCCCCCAGCAGCAGCAGATAATCCACCAGAGCGTTGAGCAGAAAGAGGGTATCCACATAGATGACGGTCATGGCCGGCCCTCCTCCCGCAGCTTCAGCAGCAGGTATCATTATAGGGGCGCCGCACCGAGAATAGAGTCACATCGGCGGGCAAACTTTTCTTCTTCTCTCGACCCGCCCCCCGTTTTTCCGCATTTCTCCCGGCAGTCAAATGTCATTCAGTTCAGGACTTTGTCATTGCGCGCCAGTCCGCAGACTGGCGCGTTGATCCGTTCTCTCAAACCTTGGGGATACAGATTCCCACGGCAGTGACATCGGTCACTGCCTCGGAATGACAGGTTTTACTTTACTTGATGGCATTGTGCTGTATTTCGCTGTTCTCTGTAAATATCTTGTCCCAATTTCAGTTCGTGTTTCCTTGCGGAAGGGATGCCTGGGTTCTCCGCCCCCGCGGGGGCGGAGAACCCAAAAAAGAATCGGGATATATTTTCATTATTTTTCACATTTTTTCTTGAATGTTATTGATCTTTATAGTACGATTTGTATGCAAAGATTCTTTTGGGGTAACTGGTATCTGCATATATGGTCAAGCAGGGGGTGATTATCATGCAGACAATCTAAAGATCCTATCAGAAACAGGGCCTAAAAAGTCCACCTAACCGTCTCTTGTTTCCTTATCATCATAATGTGTGTCTTACTAAAGTCACCTTCAACGAGCCAACTAATTGCCATTGACGACCCCGCTTCACTTTATGAAGGCGAAAATCTTACCGTTTACTTTGGCCGAGATTCGTGCTTTAGTTGTAGTGAAACAACCAAGTATCTCTTAAGTATTTTACCCGAACTATCCTCAAATATCTATTACTTTGACACCGATGCTTTTCGTCATTCTCCAGAGTTTCAACGTATTTTAAGTGACTTTCAGGTTAATGGGACATTAGCCAAAGCAAATATTCGAAACTTTTTGGAGGGTTCACTATGAGAAAGAATATAAATACTATAATAAGCATCTTAATCACTCTTCCTCATTTCACCGCGTATTACGAGTTGCAATATTTTTGTACCGAAATTTATGAAAGTGATCCCTCTTATCCCAATGGCGGCTTCTGGTTCCTTGGCTATGTAGTCAGTAACAACTACTACTCGGGTCGAATCGGGTCATAAAAATGAAAATTTACCTTTTCATTTTAATGCTTGTAACCATCCTCGACCCGATACACAACTATCTTAACTGGGGAAAAAAGCCGCTGGTACTGTTCGTCCCCCTGCTGCTTCAGCTGATCGCCTATCTGTTCTGGTTCAGGCTCATCCGGCCATGGATCGCCGGAAGGACAAAGGATCATCCGGAGCAGAAGACTGTGATCCAGAGCTGCTTTGGGATATTTCTGACCTTCTGCATCATCGACTTCCATTACATTCTGCCCTTCTGTCTCCAGCGGGAATACCCGATGGATGGCAGAACACTCGTGCTGATCATCGGATTTGCCCCTTCGATCTGGTCTGTGCTCTTTTGCACGACCTTTTTTCAAGAGGTACTGGGAATCGACCATTCTCCACGCTGGGGCAAGCTGCTGCCGCTGACCGCTTCCGCCCTGATCGGCTGGCGTGTTTTCTTCGCCCAGTGCGACAGGGCCATCATGGTCGCCCTTGTCTACTCTGTCTATACGCTGGAATGTGCCGCCGCGCTTTGGTACAACTTCAAAAAATACGGAACATAAGAGAAGCCCTCCGACTCTCGTCGGAGGGCTTTTCCCGCTTCTGTTTTCTCTCTCACTTCATTGGGTGGCCCGTCTCCTGCTCCAGCTCGGCCAGCAGCTTCTTATCCTCCTTAGAAGAGAGGTCCAGCTTTGCATACAGGTCGGGCCGCCGCTGCCAGGTGCGCAGCAGAGACTGCTTTCTCCGCCATTTCTCCACATTCACATGGTGGCCGGACAGCAGGATAGGGGGCACCGCCCTTTCATGCCACACCTCGGGCCGGGAGTACTGAGGAGCCTCCAGCGTGCCGTTCCAGTGGCTCTCATTCTCATAGCAGCTTGGGTCGGACAGCACCCCGGGCACCAAACGGCACACCGCGTCCGCCACCGCCATGGCCGGGATCTCCCCGCCGGTAAGCACAAAGTCGCCGATGGAGATCTCCTCGTCCACGCACTCCTCAATGAAGCGCTCGTCGATGCCCTCGTAGTGGCCGCACACCAGGATGATCCGGTCGTAGTCGTCCCGCAGCCGCCGGGCGTCCGCCTGACAGAAGGTCTTGCCCGCGGGGGACATATAGATGGTGTGCACCCGCTGCCCCGCCTGGTCGCAGATATGCTTCCAGCAGCGGTAGAGGGGGTCGGCCTGCATCACCGCCCCCCGGCCCCCGCCGTAGGGGTAGTCGTCCACCTGCCGCTGTTTATTCATGGTGTAGTCCCGGATCTGGTGACACTCCACCCGGATATAGCCCCGCTCCTGCCCCCGGCCCAGCACAGATTCGCACAGCATGTCCCCCACCACATCTGGGAACAGCGTCATAATGTCGATCCAATACATAATATCCCTCATTTTCAGGGCGGCGCACCGCCCGGTCATTCCAAAAGGATATTATAAGATATATCCCGCCGGTTTTCAATGCCGATTTCACACCGGCCACCCCCGGCGGTCGAAGCTCCAGACCAGAAGGGGGCGCTTCCCCTCCTGGGCCGCCCGGGCCAGACAGAACAGCGGGGCCAGGGCCACAGGCTGTCCGCCCCCGAAGGACTGGGCCAGTTGGAACCCCTCTCCCTTGCGGCGGAAGAGCAGGTCCTCCCCCCTGCTCAGGCACCCACGGAGCACCGGGTCTTCACTGCGGACCTCCCCCCCGCTCAGGGGCTGCCACCCGCCGGCGGGCCGCCGGAAGGGAAAGGCCAGCAGCCGCTCCCCGCCTGCGGCGGGCCAGCAGCCCGCCCGCTCCAGCTCCTCCCGAAAAAGGGTGCGGGTCAGCGTCTGTGCGGAGCCGTCGGGCGTCAGCGTTCCAAGCAGGGTGCGGCCGCCCGCCCTCCCCCGCAGCCACACCTTATAGAGCCCGTCTGATGCCGCGGGCCCGCGGGCCCGAAAGTGCAGCCGCCCGTCCTCCTCCCGGCAGAACAGCTCACCGCCCCCCTCCAGCGTCCAGCGTGTCTCCATTCAGCTCCCCTCCCCGTTTTCAACCCTTCGCCCTTAAAGCAGGCGTTAACAATGGTTTTTCCCTGTTTTTCGGTTTTTGTCGGTTTTTGTATTGCCTTTCCAGCCGAATTAGAGTATACTTAACGCACATCAAAACTTTTCAAGGAGGCCGTTCCCATGTCAAAAGTGATCGAGCAGCCGCCCAAACCGGCGGCCAAAGCGCCCGCCCGCATGTCCAAGAAGGACCCGCTGACCCGGGAGCAGCTCCTTCTGATCGACGGGTGGTGGCGAGCCGCCAACTATCTGTCCGCCTGCCAGCTCTATCTGCTGGACAACCCCCTTCTGCGCCAGCCCCTGAAGATGGAGCACCTGAAGCGGGATATTGTGGGCCACTGGGGCACCTGTCCCGGGCAAAACTTCATCTACACCCACCTGAACCGGGCCATTGTGAAATACGATCTGGACATGATCTATATCTCCGGCCCGGGGCACGGGGGCAGCGCCATGGTGGCCCAGGACTATCTGGACGGCTCCTACAGCGAAATCTACCCCAACATCAGCCAGGACGCCGTGGGCATGAAGCGGCTGTTCACCCAGTTCTCCTTCCCCGGCGGCATCCCCAGCCATGTGGCGCCGGAGACCCCCGGTTCCATCAACGAGGGGGGCGAGCTGGGCTACTCCCTGGCCCACGCCTTCGGTGCGGTGATGGACAATCCCGGACTGATCGCCGCCTGCGTAGTAGGTGACGGCGAGGCGGAGACCGCCTGTCTGGCCACCGCGTGGCACTCCAACAAGTTCCTGAATCCCATCACCGACGGGGCCGTGCTGCCCATCCTGCACATGAACGGCTTCAAGATCGCCAACCCTACGGTGTTCGCCCGCATCTCCCATGAGGAGGCGGAGATGTTCTTCAAGGGCTGCGGCTGGGAGCCCCGGTTCGTAGAGGGCAGCGAGCCCATGTCCATGCACCAGAAGATGGCAGCCGCCCTGGACTGGGCGGTGCGGGAGATTCAGCGCATTCAGGAGTATGCCCGCACCAGCGGCGACACCACCCGCCCCCGCTGGCCCATGATCGTGGTGTCCTCCCCCAAGGGGTGGACGGGCCCGGAGGAGGTGGACGGCCAGCCCTCCGCCGGCAGCTGGCGGTCCCACCAAGTGCCCATCCCCGTCCACGACGGGAAGCCCGGCCGAGTGCAGGAGCTGGAGCGCTGGCTGAAAAGCTACCGCCCCGAGGAGCTGTTTGATGAAAACGGCACCCTTGTGCCCGCCCTGCGGGCCCTGGCCCCCGTAGGCACCCGCCGCATGGGGGCCAACCCCCACGCCAACGGCGGGCTGCTGCTGCGTGACCTGCGCACTCCCGACTTCCGGGACTACGCCGTTCAGGTGCCCCAGCCCGGGGCCGTAGAGGCGGAGGATATGTCCATTCTGGGGGAGTATATCCGCGACGTGATCACCCTGAATCAGGAGAACCGGAATTTCCGCCTGTTCAGCCCGGACGAGGCGGCCTCCAACCGCCTGTCCGCCGTGTTTCAGGCCACTGGCCGCCGATGGATCGACCCCATCGAGCCGGGGGTGGACGATCACCTGTCCCCCAACGGGCGGGTGATGGATTCCATGCTGTCGGAGCACCTGTGTCAGGGCTGGCTGGAGGGCTATCTGCTCACCGGGCGTCACGGCTTCTTCAGCAGCTACGAGGCGTTCATCCGCATCGTAGACTCCATGGTGGCCCAGCATGCAAAGTGGCTGAAGGTGTGCCGCCAGCTGCCGTGGCGGCAGTCCATCGCTTCGCTGAACTATATCCTCTCCTCCAACGTGTGGCAGCAGGACCACAAGGGCTTTACCCATCAGGACCCTGGCTTTTTGGACCATGTGGCCAACAAGAAGGCGGATGTGGTCCGTCTGTACCTGCCGCCGGACGCCAACTGCCTGCTGTCCTGCGCCGACCACTGCGCCAAAAGCCGGAACTATGTGAACGTCATCGTGGCCTCCAAGCATCCCCGCCCCCAGTGGCTGACCATGGATCAGGCGGTGAAGCACTGCACCCAGGGCATCGGCATCTGGCAGTGGGCCTCCAATGATCAGGGGATGGAGCCCGACGTGGTCATGGCCTGCTGCGGCGACACCCCCACGCTAGAGACTCTGGCCGCCGTGACCATCCTGCGCCACTATCTGCCGGAACTGAAGATCCGGGTGGTGAACGTGGTGGATCTGATGAAGCTACAGCCCCATACGGAGCACCCCCACGGCCTGACGGATGAGGACTACGATGCCCTGTTCACCCGGGACAAGCCCATCATCTTCGCCTTCCACGGCTACCCCACCCTGGTGCATGAGCTGACCTACCGACGGAACAATAAGAACCTCCACGTCCGGGGCTATAAGGACGAGGGCACCATCACCACGCCCTTCGACATGCGGGTGCAGAACAATCTGGACCGGTATGACCTGGTCATCGACACGGTAAAGCGCCTGCCCCAGCTGGGGAACACCGCCGCTTACCTGATTCAGGAGATGAAGGACAAGCTGGTGGAGCACCACCAGTACATCACCTCTTACGGACTGGATATGCCCGAGATCCGGGACTGGACCTGGAACGAGGGCCGGGGCATCTACTGATCCCGCCGCCCGCCACTTTACCTAAAAGGAGAACTACCCATGGAGCATTCCCCCCAGCCCGTCGGCCGGCAGCAGCTGGTACAGGCCATCCGCGATCTGCAAGCCGGAGATACTCAGGTGCGGGTGGCCATCGACGGCCCCTGCGCCTCCGGCAAATCCACTCTGGCCCAGTGGCTGGGGCGGCAGCT
>CAKUHV010000020.1 GCA_934659445.1 uncultured Oscillospiraceae bacterium
GTCGAGGACTTGTTTGAATTTGTCGGAGATAAATAGTCAACTCCCCATCCTTTTTCGCGTTCCTTCTGCAGGGGAACACGAGTGGTGCGGTAAAAGGACATAAAAGAAAGGCCTCTCCCACCGGCCAGACCGGTGGGAGAGGTCTGATTTACTCTTCGCTGTGATAGCCGAAGTTCTGGATGGCCGCCGGGTTGTCCCGCCAGTTCTCCTTCACCTTCACCCAGGTCTGCAAGAACACCTTGGTGCCCATGAATTTCTCCATGTCCTGCCGGGCCATGGTGGACACCTTCTTCAGCATGGAGCCCCCCTTGCCGATGATGATGCCCTTGTGGCTGGCCTTCTCGCAGTAGATGGTGGCGTCCACCTCGATCACCTCGTCCTCCCGCTCGGAGAATTTGGTGATCTCCACGGCGGTGCCGTGGGGGATCTCCTTGTCCAGACACAGCAGCAGCTTCTCCCGCACGATCTCCGCCATCATCTGCCGCTCCGGCTGGTCGGAGACCATCCCCTCCGGAAACAGCCGGGGCCCCTCCGGCAGGAACTGCTCCAGCTCGTCCAGCAGCTCGTCCAGCCCCTGATGCTCCCTGGCGGAGATGGGGATGATGGCACTGAATTCGTGGGCCTGGCTGTACAGCTGGATGACCTCCAGCAGGGTCTCCTTCTTCTCCAGAGCGTCCACCTTGTTGATGGCCAGGATGGCGGGGCAGCCCAGCAGCTTCAGCCGGCGGATCAGCTGCTCCTCCGGCTGACCGATGTTGGGGATGGGCTCGACCAGCAGCACCACGGCATCCACGTCGGACACGGACTGGCGCACTACATCCACCATATAGTCCCCCAGGCGGGTGCGGGGCTTGTGCAGGCCGGGGGTGTCCACAAAGACGAACTGACTGCTGCCCCGGTCCAGAATGGCGGAGATGCGGGTGCGGGTGGTCTGGGGCTTGTTGGTGACGATGGTCACCTTCTCCCCCACCAGAGAGTTGATCAGGGTGGACTTGCCCACGTTGGGCCGTCCGCAGACGGTGATGATGCCGGAACGGGTGATAGTCGACATAACAGGTGATCCTCAGCTTTCTGCCCCTGAGCAATTGGGGCGTATGATGGGATATTATAGCACAGAGACAGCAAAAAACCAACCCCAGGCCGAAAAAAGCGCCCGCGGAAGCGGGCGCAAAACGGCCGGAGGGCCGGAATTTGTGGTCTGCCGCCGGGCGCTGCGTCCCTGCCGCGGCAGTAAAGGAGAGAAAAACGGAGGTGTCGGGGCCGGAGGCGTCCCGCCGGGGGAGCGGTGGGAGCACGATCCCCGATCCACCTGTAGCATACCACATGGCAGAAGGGGAGTTTTCACGAAAGGGCAAACGTTCCGTGAATTTTTTATGAATGGAGGCGGGCATAAGGAAGCCCGGCTCCGTCTGATCCAGGCGGAGCCGGGAAAGAAGTGTGAGAGGGATCGTTCCTGCCCTCAGCGGGCCTGAGGGTCGTTTTTCACGTTCTCGGGGCCGTTTTTACCCTTGTTCTGGGGGCCGGACTCCCGGTTCTGCTTCTGCTTTCTGGATTCCTTGCTGTTGGGCTGTTCCATGACGAGACCTCCGTGACGAGCGGGCCGTTGGCCCGGATTTTGCGGCAGAGCCTTCCGCCGCGGAGGTAGTATGCCCCGGACGGAAGGCTCCTATACGTTCACACAGGCGGCCGGACAGGAACGGCCCGCATGGACTCCCCGGCGGTCAGCACCTCAACGGTGCCGGCGGAGACGTCCAGGATGCGGGCGGCAAAGTCCGCCGCCCGCTCCTCCGGCAGTAGGCAGGACAGCACCACGTCCGCCCCGTAGTCCACGTTTTCCACCGCGCCGCCAAAGGACAGCACCTCCCGCCGCATGGACTCGAACCGTCCGTAGTCACAGGGGAGCTCCATGGACACCCACCGGCGCACCACCGAGATCCCCGCGGCGTCCAGAGCGTCCTTGGCACTCTGGGTATAGGCCCGCACCAGCCCCCCGGCCCCCAGCAGGATACCTCCGAAGTACCGGGTGACCACGCAGCACACGTTCTCCACGCCCTCCCGCTGAAACACGTTCAGCATGGGCTGCCCCGCCGTGCCCTGGGGCTCTCCGTCGTCGGAGTAGCGCACGGGGCCGTCCTTGATCAGATAGCACCAGCAGTTGTGCCTGGCGTCGTAGTGCTGCTTCTTCGTCTCCTCGATCCGGGCCCGGGCCTGCTCCTCGCTGTCCACCGGCCAGATGCGGCCGATGAACCGGGAGCGCTTTTCCGTAAACTCCGTCCGGCTGACGCCGGAGGGGATGTAATATTCCGTCATGGGGCCTCCTTTACGCCTGCCGGTTATAGACCTTCTTCACCTGCGCCCGTCCGGGCCAGACGATGCCGTAGATGGCGGTCATATTCAGCGCCATGGCGCACAGGATGATGGTGCGCTCCTGGGCGAACTGGGAGCACACCCCCGCCAGCACCTGCCCCAGGATCTGTCCCACGCTGCACACCATCTGGAACGTACCGTTGAACCGGGCCCGGATCCGGTCGGGCACATAGGACTGGGTGGCGGAGATGCGGATGTTGTACGAGGTGACGCTGAGCACGCCGCTGAGGAAAAACACCAGCATCATGGGAACAACGGGCAGGAACAGTTCCACCGCGCTCATCACAGTGATGGTGGTATAGACGAACAGGGCGATGACAAACTTTTTCCCCGTGGGATAGACAAAGCGGTAGTGGATCAGTCCGCCCACCAGCCGCCCGCCCACGCCGCAGGCGGTGACGATGGAGTACAGGGTCACCACATCCACGGGCACGGCGGAAAACAGCTGTGCGTGGTTGCGGAAGAAGGGTAACAGCAGGGTATCGTTCACCTGCCCGGTGAGCATGGTGACGAAAAAGTACGCCGTGACCACCAGCAGGCCGCCCTCGCTGCGGATATCGCCCAGCCCCTCCTGGAAGTCGGCCCGGAAACGGCCCAGCCCATGGGGGGCAGACGGCGCCGCGGCGGACATATGGGTCTCCTGAAAGCGGATGGACCGCTCGAAGCAGGCGGCGGTAAAAAACAGCAGGGAGTTGACCAGAAACAGGGGGGCCACCGTGCCCGCCGCCCGGTAGACCACGGAGGCCAGGGGCAGGGTGAAGCTGGCCAGCGGGTAGAGCAGGCTGGCGATGGAGTAGGCCCGGGTGAAGTTGCCCGCCGCCACAAGGTTGGGGTAAAAGCTGTCGTAGGCCACGGTGTAGATGCTGTTGATGCTGCCGATGATCAGCACCCCTGCCAGCATGACCCAGTAGTGGAAGAACCCCCGGGACAGCAGCAGCCACACCAGCAGATACAGGGCCGACGAGGTGAAGTCCATGGTGTAGATCACCCGCTTGCGGCTCATGCGGTCCAGATAGGGCCCGGCCAGCAGGGGCACCACTACATTGGGTGCGTAGTAGCAGGCCATGAAGATGGCGTACAGCAGGGTCGAGCCGGTGTTGTCCAGCACCAGCAGGCTGATGGCAAAGCCGGCAATGGCGTTGCCCAGGGTGGACACCGCCGTGCCCAGGGTAATAATGGTAAAGTCCCGCGTCCACAGGAGCTGACGTTCCATTGCGTTTCTCTCCCTTCTCCGCCGTTCCGGCGGGGCTTCTGCGGGATCAGTCCTCCCACGGTTCCTTTGGCGGCTCGTAGCCCTCTACATAGTCCTTCAGCTGACCGATGGTGCGGGGGGTACATACGGCCACCACGTCGATGGTGGCGGAGTAGTCCACCTTCTCCACCTTGGCCTCCCGGTACAGGGCCTCCAGCGCGCCGCCCCTGTCATAGGGCAGGTGGATGGTCACCCGCTTGGCCCCGCTGTCCAGCCGGCGGCGGATCTGCTCCAGCAGCTGATCCAGCCCCTCCCCCGTGCGGGCGGAGACAGACACCATGCCGTCCCCTGCGGGGCGGATGCCCTCCTCCAGCCGGTCGCACTTGTTGAACACCTCCAGCCGCGGGGTCTGCTCCGCCCCCAACTGGCGGATCAGGTCGTCCACCACGGCGGCCTGCTGCTGCCACTGGGGATTGGAGGCGTCGATGACGTGCAGCAGCAGGTCGGCATACTCCAGCTCCTCCAGCGTGGCCTTGAAGGCCTCCACCAGATGGTGGGGCAGCTTGCGGATAAAGCCCACGGTGTCGGACAGCAGCATCGTGCAGGTGTCGCTGATCTCCAGGGTGCGGGTGGTGGTATCCAGCGTGTCGAACAGGCGGTCGTTGGCGGGGATATCCGCTCCGGTCAGCCTGTTCAGCAGGGTGGACTTGCCCGCGTTGGTGTAGCCCACGATGGCCACCACGGGCACCTCGTTCTTGATCCGCCGCTCCCGCTGGGTGGCCCGCACCCGGCGCACGTCCTTCAGCTCGGCCTCCAGCTTGGCGATCTTCCGGTGGATGTGCCGCCGGTCGGACTCCAGCTGGGTCTCGCCGGGGCCGCGGGTGCCAATGGCGCCCTCCTGCCGCTCCAGATGGGTCCACATGCCGGTCAGGCGGGGCAGCAGGTATTTATACTGGGCCAGCTCCACCTGCAGCCGCCCCTCCCGGGTGCGGGCCCGCTGGGCGAAGATGTCCAGGATCAGGGCGGAGCGGTCCAGCACGGACACGCCCAGATCCTCCGTCAGCGCCCGCTGCTGGGAGGGGGACAGGGCGTTGTCAAAGATCACCATGTTGGCGTCCATGCTCTGGACCAGCTGCTTCACCTCGGCCACCTTGCCCTCGCCGATGAAGGTGCGGGGGTCGGGGGAGTCCTTGGACTGGGTGATGACCCCCACACACTGGCCACCCGCCGTCTCCAGCAGGGCGGCCAGCTCGTCCATAGTCTCCTCGGTGGCGTTCTCCTCCGGGGTGAGCACAGAGGCGTTCAGCCCCACCAGCACCGCCCGGTCAAATCGTTTCTGCTGCGTCGTATCGTTCATAGATGCCTCCCAAAGGGCGCTCCCCGCCGGACAGGGGCGCATAGCAGTAAAAAGCCGCAGTCTGCCCACAGGGCAGAAGCCGCGGAAAGAAAAAGCCGCACCGAAAACTCGGCACGGCTTTTGGGCACGATCTTACTTGTCGAAGCCAAACTTCTTGTTGAAGCGGCTGACACGGCCACCGGTGTCCACCATCTTCTGCTTACCGGTGTAGAAGGGATGACACTTGGAACAAACTTCAACACGGATGTCCTTCTTGGTGGAGCCAGTCTCGATCACGTTGCCGCAGGCGCACCGGATGGTAGTCTGCTGATAGTTGGGGTGGAGACCTTCCTTCATTGTATATTCACCTCTTTCTCCTTGTGAGGATCACTTCGCATAAACGCATTTGGTATCATAGCACAATTATTCCAAAAAAGCAACACCTTTTTGAAAAAAGCCGGGGGATTTTTGCCGCGCCTCTCCCCTCCCCCCTCAGCGGCCCCGGCGGCGTTTGACTTCCCGCCGGTTTTGCCTTATAATTTCCCCGTATTCCGCGCCTTCGGGCGCTTTGGGGGAGGGACGGCTCATGCACTGCACCACAAAGGCTCTGGTCCTGCGGGGGGTGGACTATAAGGAGTCCGACCGCATCCTGACCCTGCTGACCCGGGACATGGGCAAGGTGACCGTCTCCGCCCGGGGCTGTCGGAAAAAGAACAGCCCCCTGTCCGCCGGGTGTCAGCTGCTGTGCTGGTCGGAGTTCGTGCTGTATCAGTTTCAGGACCGGTGGACGGTGAAGGAGTGCTCCGCCCTGCGGGAGTTCCGGGGGGTGCGGGAGGATCTGGAAAAGTTCGCTCTGGGCTGCTACTTCGCCGAGGTGACCGAGCTGCTGTCCGTAGAGGAGCTGCCCGCGCCGGAGCTGCTGTCCCTCACTTTGAACAGCCTGCACGCTCTGGACAGGCTGGACCGCCCGCCCGCTCTGGTCAAGGGGGTATTCGAGTGGAAGGCCATGTGTCTGGCGGGGTATGAGCCCCTGCTGGACGCCTGCGCCGTTTGCGGCGCGGAGCACCCCGCCGACGCCCGCTTCCACCTGCGGGAGGGGGTGCTGCACTGCGCCGCCTGCCGGGACGAGGTGGGGGAGGGCATCTCTCTGCCCCTGTCCCCCGACTGTCTGGCCGCCCTGCGCCATGTGACCTACGGCGACCCCAAGCGGCTGTTCTCCTTCTCCATCTCCCCCGCCGGGCTGGAGCAGTTGTCCGGCGCGGCGGAGGCCTATTTGCTGACCCAGCTGGAGCGGGGCTTCGGCACTCTGGACTTCTATAAGCAGCTGGCCCTGACGCCGCCGCTTCCGCAAATATAAGTAAAGCCAGCCCGCCTGAACGGCGGGCTGGCTTTTCGTCCTTACTTATGCGCTTATGCGGCAGTCTCCGGCTCATCCGTCAGCCTTCGGGACACGATCACGCTGTAGCCCCCTTCGATGATCACCAGCAGGAACCAGCCCACGGCCACGGAGTAGCAAATGCCCGGAATGCCCAGCCGGGGGATCAGCAGCCAGGACAGGATCACCCGCAGCACCACCTGGCACAGGGAGGCCGCCATGGTCAGCCGCAGCCGGCCCAGGCCCCGGAAGAAGCTCTGGATCATCTCCCCCAGATAGCCCAGCAGGTAGAACCCGGCCATGGTGCGGGTATACAGGCCGCCGGCGGCGATGACCTCCGGCTCATCGGAGAACAGGGCGGTGAGCCCGTCGGCAAACAAGATGCACACACACATGACCACTGCGGCCATAGACAGCTGGCACACTGCCGTGACCCGGTAGAAGCGCCGCGCCCGCTGCCGGTCGCCGTGGCCCAGGTTTTGGGACAGGCACACCGCCAGGGCGGCGGCGGTGCCCTGGGCGAAGCAGAACAGGAATGCCTCAGCCCGCATCCCCATGTTATAGCCCGTGACCGTATTGGTGCCCAGGCCGCTGAGCATCCCCTGGATCAGAAACCGGCCGATGCACACCACCGCCTGCTGCAGGGCGGCGGCCCAGGCATAGGCCAGCACCTTTTTCCCCACATCGGGCCGGAACAGGAGCTCCTCCCGCTTCAGGGCCAGGGGCGGACATCTCTTATGGACGTAGACCATGCAGCATACGGCGGAAAACAGCTGGCAGCTCACCGTAGACAGGGCCACCCCCTGTATTCCCATCTTCAGCACGCCCACTAACAGCACATCCAGCAGGGCGTGAAGAGTGGAGGACACCAGCAGGATCACAAAGGGCACCCGGGAATTGCCGCAGCTGCGCAGCATGGAGGCGTAGTAATTATACAGGTAACAGAAGATTATGCCGCCGAAAATGATGCGCAGATAGGCCATGGCCTGCCGGCACACGGCCTCCTCCGTGCCCTGGGCCCGCAGGACGGGGCCGCCCAGCAGAATGCACGCCGCCGAGACCGTCAGCGTGATCGCCGCGCCGCCGATCAGGGCGGTGGAGTGGGTCACCTTCAGCCGCTGCCAGTCCCCTGCCCCGCACAGCTGGGCCGCCAGCACGCCGATGCCGATGGTGGCCCCCAGGATCAGGGCGTTGACGATGTCCATCATGGGGGCGGCCACGCTGATGCCGCCAAGGGGGATGCTGCCCAGAAATTTCCCCACCACCATGGCGTCCACGATGTTGTAAAGCTGCTGAAAGATATTGCCCAGAATGATGGGAAAGGCAAAGGTCAGCAGGGTGGGCAGGGGCGCGCCGTTCAGGATCGCCTCGCCGTCTCCGCGGGGGTGGTGATGGGGGTGGGGATGGGGCATCAGTGCCATAGGGACGACCTCACTTCTCTCTCTTTTTCTCTCTGCGGGGGCGGGCAGCAGCCGGGACAGCCTGTCCCGCGCGCCGCAGCAGCCGTCTTTTTTCTCTTGCAAGCCCACGAATCAGCCGCAATGAGCGCCGCGCACCACACCAGCAGCAGGGCCAGGATCAGAACGGCGCAGTTGCGGAAAAACTCCTCCGGCATGAACAGGATGATGGGGTCGGTCCGCCAGTCGAACAGCCAGTTGGTCTTCCCCGGGAAAAACAGGGCGTGGAACACCGCAAAGGCCCGCTCAAAGTCCAGGGCGGCCAGACCGCCCACCGTCAGGAATGCAGTCCCCAGTCCCACGGCGGCCCAGAATCCGGGGCCATGGCCCCGGAAGCAGTATGGCTTGACCTTCCTCTTGCAGCAGAGCACGAAGGTGACGGCCAGAGCCGCCAGAGACAGGCCCAGCACCCGCAGATCCAGCCGGAACAGCACCCCCACATCGGCGAAGTGGGAGGCCCCGTCTGCCGAGAAGCGCAGCACCCCGGCGGCAAAATCGGGCCGCAGGCCCAGACAGAAGTCCAGCATCTGGTCGTAGGCCTGACAGATCTCCGCCCGGGTCAGGCCCCACTCCTCCAGACGCAGGGGGGCAATGTGTGCGTAATAGAAGGGCCGGCACACAATGGGCACGGCCACGGAGCCGGACAGCACCACCAGCGCGGTGATCACCGCCTGCCACAGGGCCAGCAGCTTACTCTCTCTCATGGGAAAACCTCGCTTCGGGCCGCTCCGGCGCAACGGACAGGGCCGCGCACACCTGAGACGGCAGATAAAACAGCCACATTCCAACGTCGGCAAAGGCGGCCACCGCCGCCGGCACAGGTCCGGACAGGTTGTGCAGCCCCACGCACACATCGCAGCACAGCAGCAGGGTCAGTCCGGCACACAGCAGCCGCCCTGCCCTGCCCCGCAGACAGCTCCAGCTCAGATACACGTTGCCCGCCAGCAGCAGGGCATAGACCGCCGCCATGGCTGTGTCGGCCCCCCACCGGGCCAGAGCGGCCAGCAGGCCGCACAGGGCAGGCGGGAGCAAAAAGCAGGGGTGCGCTCCGCCCCCCTCCCGGCCGATCCGCCCCCGGTAAAACAGGTGGGCAATGCAGAACAGGCCGATGCCCAGGGGGTAATACCGATCCAGCAGCAGCAGAAAGGCGTCCGCCCCAAGGGTAAAGGCAAGGGCGGCAGCGGTGAGCCTGTCCCCGCCCCGGGCGGCCTGATATGCCGCAAACAGAAAACACAGGACGATGGACGCATATTTGATCCACCGGGTGTCCCCCGCATCCCGCAGATCCCAGCTCAAAAACCACAGGTAGAGCACCCCCTGCACCGCCAGAAACAGACGGACAGCGGGCGTTTTCATCAGAGCTCTCACTGGTCCCGGGTGATGCCCAGCCGGGCCAGAATGGCCTCCTCCCGCCGGCGCATCCGGGCCTTCATGGGCCCCTCGTCCAGATGGTCATACCCCAGCAGGTGCAGCACGGAGTGCACCACCAGATAGCACAGCTCCCGGCGGTCAGAGTGGCCGAACTCCCTGGCCTGGGCGGCCACATGGTCCATGGAGATGGCCATGTCACCCAGGGGCACCAGCCCGGTGCCCGGATCGGCGTCCTCCGGGCCGGGCAGCTGGCCGGGGGTCAGCTCAAGCTCCGGAAAGCTGAGCACATCGGTGGCACGGTCCACGTCCCGCATGTCCTTGTTGATCTGGTGGATGCCCTCGTCGTCGGTGAGCAGCACGTCCACCTCACATGGGAAGTCCACCCCCTCCGCCTCCAGAGCGGTGCGGATGACCTTCCGGATCAGGGCCCGCCGGCCCTCGCTCACCCCGGGCACGTCGGCGGTGATGGGAATATAGTGGCGCTTTGCCATGGCCCTCACCTCTTCTGGAACTTCCGCCCGGCGCGGAAGACGTCCTTTTTCTGTCCGCCCTCCTGCTTCTGGGCGGCATTGTGCTTCTCAAAGGCCTTGACGATCTCCCCCACCAGCTTGTGGCGCACCACGTCGGAGCCGGACAGGCGGATGACGGAGATATCCTCCATCCCGTCCAGAATTCTGGCGCACCGCTCCAGACCGGAGTCCTCCGGGTCGGACAGATCGATCTGGGTCACGTCGCCGGTGAGCACCATCTGGGAGCCCTCGCCCAGACGGGTGAGGATCATCAGGTGCTGGCTCAGGGACATATTCTGGCACTCGTCGGCAATGAGCCGGCAGTTTTTCAGGGTGCGGCCCCGCATATAGGCCAGGGGTGCGATCTCGATGGTGCGGTTCTCCATATACCGGGCCACCGTCTCCGGCCCCAGCAGCTCGTCCAGCGCATCATACAGGGGGCGCAGATAGGGGTCCACCTTGGTCTGAAGGTCGCCGGGGAGAAAGCCCAGCTTCTCCCCCGCCTCTACTGCCGGACGGCACATGACGATCCTGGTGATCTCCTTGCGCTTCAGGGCGGCCACGGCGGAGGCCACCGCCAGATAGGTCTTGCCCGTTCCGGCGGGGCCGATGGCGATGGTCACCGTGCTCCTGTCCATGGCCTTTACATACTTCCGCTGGCCAAGGGTGCGGCACTTGATGGGGGCCCCGGTATAGGTATAGGCGATCACGTCCTTCAGGGCGGCCACCGCCCCCTCGGGGTCCCCCTCCTGCACAAAGCCCATGGCCCGGGTGACGGCGAACTCGTTCATGGGCTCGCCGATCTGCCGCATACGGTCCAGTGTGCCCAGCACCTGAACGGCGGTCTCCACCCGGGTCTCGTCCTCCCCCTGCACCTCTACGCTGCCGTCCCGGGCGATCACCATAACGCCCAGCTCCCGCTCCAGCAGCTTGATATTGGTATCTCCAACGCCGAACAGATCCTGCATCGTCCGCACGTCCAGCTCGATCTTCTGTACTGCCAAATGCCGTCCCTCACTTCTGTACTGTGCGGCCAGGCGGCCGCACGCTTTTTCAATTTTTCAGTATACCCCATTTCCGCCGCCATTTCAACGGGGAAAGAACAGGCTCTTCCCCTCTTATTCCTGATTTTCCTGCTCCCCCGCCGGACGGTCGCTCTCCGGGGCCGGGACCTCCTGTCCGATCTCCTCCCGGCACTCCGCCTGGGCCGTCACCCGCAGCAGACCGCCGGACGCCCGGGCGGTATAGGTGACGGACAGCACCTCGCCATCCTCCCCCACCAGCCGCTCCAGCTCTCTTTTCAGCCCATTTTCCAGCATGGTCTGGGCTGCGGTCAGCTCCAGCCGGGCCGGTATCGTCTCATACGCCTGCCACCTGGTGGTCACAAGGCCCACAGGCACCGTTCCCACCCCGGGCAGGGTCAGGCGGCGCCCCTCCCGCTCCCCCGCCCACTGTAGGGCGGGCCGCTCCCCTCCGGACAGAAGGGGGATACAGGTGCCGAACAGCTCCAATTCCCGGCCCGTCTTTTCACGGCCGGTGGGAGCCTTGACCTGCAGCTCCAGAGGGGTGACCGCCGTCAGAGTGCGCCAAGTCCTTGCCCACACCTTTCCCTTTGCGTGGGTGGCAAAGCGGTAGGGCTCCGCCTGGCTGTACCGGGGCGGCTCTACGGACACGGCGCCGGAGATGAGCACATCCCCCCTGGCCACCACGGCCCCCTCCTCCACCGCCGCCTGCCCCCGCTCCGCCTGAATGTGCAGGATCACGCCGTCGGCCTCCGCCGTCACATGGTAAAAGCCGCTGTCGTCCTCCACCGGGGGCTCGGGCTGGGCCTCCCGCACCTCCACCACCGCCCGGGTGCCCTGGATATTGATTCCCATCCAAGACAGGCCCGTCAGGGCGCGCAGGCTCTCCTGGGCCACCGCCGCCCGGTCCACCCCGGGGCCGTAGACGCCGGGGCGCAGTCCCTGCCGCCGCAGCTGGGTCAGAATGGCCGCGGTAGACACCTGCTCATTCCCCCGCACCTCCACCGCCAGCACAAACCGGGACAGGAAAAACACCGCCGTCAGGGACAGGGCCAGCCCCAGCAGAAAGGCGTACCGCCGCCGGAACCGGGCAAGAAACCAGGGCAGGCCCCGGCGCTCCTCCCGGACGAGGGTGCAGCCCGCCCGTCCGGCCAGCTCCTCCAGCCGGGACACGCCGGTCATCCGGACGGTCAGCCGCACTCCGTCCTCCCCCAGCCACTCCACCCCCCAGAAGGTCACGCCGTTCCGGGCGCACAGGTTCAGCAGCCGCTCGGGAAAGGGCCCCTCGGCCCGCAGAGTCACCGTCCCCCGCAGAAGATTCGTCCAGGTCGCCATGCCGCCCCCTTACTCCAGACTGACGCAGGTGATCCGCCCGCGGATCAGCAGCTCCGCCCCAGTCATGGCCTTCAGGTCCAGCCCCTCCCCCCGCACCCGCACCACCATGGCCCCGGCGCTGACGCAGATCTCCTCCGTGCCGTAGGACAGGATCCCCCTGTGGTTCTCCATACGCAGCTGGCTGTCACCGGTCAGCTCAAGCCGGGGCACCCCGGCGGCCAGGTCGGCGGGCAGCTCCAGCGCCTGACAGGCCCGCTCCATCAGCCCCGGGCGGCGGGGTCGTCTCTCCATGAATGATCACCTCTCCCCCATGGTATGTGGGGGAGAGGTGATTGAGAACCGCGCCCTACAGGGCGGCGGCATAGCTTTTCAGCTCCGCCCGGCGGCGGCGCCAGTCGGGCATCAGCCCATCCATCACGGCGTAAAACCCCGCCTGATGGTCGTGGTGGAGGAAGTGCACTAGCTCGTGCAGGGCCACATAGTCCCGCAGCTCCTCCGGGCAGCGGCACAGGGCGGTGTTCAGGGTGATGTACCCCTGAGCCCAGTGGCAGTTGCCCCACTGGCTGCGCAGCCTCCGCTGCTTCACTTGGGGAAAGGCCACCCCATACGGCCGGATCAGGGGGTAGACCCGCTCCACCGCCGCCAGCAGCAGCTCCATGCACGTCTCCCGCTCCGGCAGCGGGGGCAGCTCCGGCCCGGGTGCGCTCCGCCGGGCCAGATGCCCGGCCAGCCACTCCGCCCGCTCCAAAATCAGCCGGTCGGCCCGCTCCGCCGGGCAGCGAATGGGGACGGACAGGATGACCTGCCCCTGTCCGTTGATCCGCAGGTTCAGGTTTTTCACCTGTTTCCGCACAAAAGTATAGGTGACCGGTCCCCAGGGGGTGTCCACCGTGCGCAGCTGTTCCATGCCGTTCCCGTCCTTTCTCTTTGCTCCCAGTATACCAAAAACAGCCGGGACAGGCAAGCCGCCCCCTTCCCCGGCATATTCTTCCCCGAGGTGATGGATGTGGGGCGGCTGATGAAAAGACGGAGCATCCGGGATGGTCTGCTGGGGGCGGGGCTGCTGCTGGCGGCGGCGGCGCTGGTGCTGTGGCCCGCTCAGGCGGTACAGGCCGCCCGGGACGGGCTGCACCTGTGCGGGAACGTGATCGTCCCCTCTCTGTTCCCCTTCTTTGTGCTGTCCTCCCTGACGGTAGAGCTGGGCCTGACCCGCTGCCTGGGCCGGCTGTTTCAGGGGGTCATGGGGCCGCTGTTCCGGGTGAACGGCGCCTGTGCCTCCGCTCTGGCCCTTGGGTTCGTGGGGGGCTACCCCGTGGGGGCGCGGACAGCCATCTCCCTGTACCAGAACGGCCAGTGCTCCAGAACGGAGGCGGAGCGGCTGCTGGCCTTCTGCAACAACTCCGGTCCCGCCTTTATCTTCGGCGTGGTGGGGGCGGGGGTGTTCGGGGGCGGAGCCGCCGGACCCCTGCTGTATCTGACCCATATTGCCGCCTCCCTTCTGGTGGGGCTGCTGTTCCGCTTTTACAAGCCCCATGAGGGGCCCCGCTCTTCGGGTCCTGCCGTCCCCGCCCAGTTTCAGGCGGTAAACGCCGGGGCAGCCTTTACCCGGTCGGTCACAGGGGCGGTCGCGGCAGTGCTGAATATCAGCGCCTTTGTACTGTGCTTCACGGTGGTGCTACGGCTGCTGGCCCTGTCCGGGGCGCTGGAGCTGGCCGCCGGGGCCCTGGCCGTTCTGCTGCGCCCTCTGGGGATGAACCGGGTATGGGCCGGGCGGCTGCTCACCGGGCTGGTGGAGCTGTCCTCCGGCGTCACCTCCCTCACCGACGGCGGCATGGCCGGGCGGCTCTCCATGGCGGCCTTCATGCTGGGCTGGGCGGGGCTGTCGGTCCACTGTCAGGTGCTGGCCTTTCTGGGGGACAGCGGCCTGTCCATGCGGACCTATCTAACGGGCAAGCTGCTCCACGGGGGGCTGTCCGCCCTGCTGCTGCGGCTGGCCCTGCCCCTGCTGGGGCTGAGGGAGACGGCAGGCAGCTATCTGTCCCAGCAGGCGGATGCGGTGGCCGCCCTGGACTTCTCCCGCTGTCTGACCCTGTCCGCGGGGGCGGCCTGGGGCACCTGGGTGGTGTTTCTCCTGCTTTTTCTGCGGAGTTTGAAAAAAAGCAGTGGAAATACCCGGAGAAAGCGGGTATAATGGGAAACAGGAAAGGGAGTGTCCCCCATGTCACTGTTCAGCCGTTCTCTGTTCAAACCCAGGATGGAGCCCCGGTGCGCCTATTGCGCCCACGGCCGCCCTCTGGGTGACGGACAGGTGATCTGTCCCAAAAAGGGCGTCATGTCCGGCGGCTCCAGCTGCCGCGGATTTGTCTATGACCCCATGAAGCGAGTGCCCCCCCGTCCCCAGAAAGCGGATTTCAGCGGCCTGAAGGACGACGATTTCTCCTTGGAGTAAAAGAAATGCGGCGGAGTGTTGCTCCGCCGCACTTTTTGATTCATTCTTCTTTACAGCCCATGATCTGCTTTCCAATCTGATTGACGCCTGTGGCCGCCAGTCCGCTGACAATGCCCACCGCCACGGCGGACAGCTCGTCGGCGGCTGGGAAGTCCACCACCCCCAGATGCATGGCCACGGGGCCCAGCACCGCCCCGCACAGGCCGCAGGCAATGGGGATATATTTGTCCTCCACACGGGGAATGGCCTTTACCACCATCCCCACCAGATAGCACACCACCGTAATGGCCGCCACCGATGCGATCCCGAATTCCATATCAGCTTCGCCCTCCTCTCTCCAGATTGTACATCCTATGCTCCAGCCCCTTGATCTGTTCCTCTACTACCGGCATTCGCCGGGCAAAGTTGTTGTGCAGCTGCACCTCCCGGGTCAGCTCCTCCAGCCTGGTCTCCATCACCGCCTGACTTTTCCCGTTGGCCGCGATGACCCCCGCCAGAGTCAGTCCCCCGGTGATGATGGCCACCACAATGGCCTCTGTCATCCTGCTCGCCCCCCTTCTTTCGGGGCGTTCCGCCGCCCCTTGCTATTGGCGGGCAGGGGGCCAAGGTTGACCGACAGAGTACAACAACGCCCCCGGAGCAGACGATCTTGTCTGTACCGGGGGCTTTATTTCGATTCAGCTTACAGCACCTTGGACAGGAAGCTCTTGGTGCGCTCCTCCTTGGGGTGGGCGAAGAACTCCGCGGGGGTGTTCTGCTCCAGAATGTGGCCGCCGTCCATGAACAGCACGCGGCTGCCCACCTCCCGGGCAAAGCCCATCTCGTGAGTGACCACCACCATGGTCATGCCCTCGTTGGCCAGCTCCTTCATCACGTCCAGCACCTCGCCCACCATCTCGGGGTCAAGGGCGGAGGTGGGCTCGTCAAACAGCATGACCTTAGGCTGCATGGCAAGGGCCCGGACGATGGCGATGCGCTGCTTCTGGCCGCCGGACAGCTGGTTGGGATAGGCGTCCGCCTTCTCCTCCAGGCCCACCCGGCGCAGCAGAGCCGTGGCCTCCTCGTCCGCCTGCTCCTGACTCATCAGTCTGGTGCGCACAGGGGACAGGGTGATGTTCTTCCGGATGGTCATGTTGGGGAACAGGTTGAAGTGCTGGAACACCATGCCCATCTGGCGGCGCATCTGGTCGATGTCCACTTTGGGGTCGGTGAGCTCGGTGCCCTGAAAGGTGATGCTGCCCTTGGTGGGGGTCTCCAGCAGGTTCAGGCACCGCAGGAAGGTGGACTTGCCGGAGCCGGAGGGGCCGATGATCACCACCTTCTCCCCGGGATAGATATGCTCGGAGATGTCGTCCAGCACCAGATGGTCGCCGAAGGACTTGGACAGGTGTTTAACGTCTATCACTTTGACGCAGCCTCCTTTCCAGCTTGCCCTGCAGGGCGGTCAGGATCATCACGATCACCAGATACATCAGGGCGATGCCCACGTAGGGGAACATATACTCATAGGTCTTGGCGCCCACGGCCTCGGCATAATACACCAGCTCGGTGCCGCCGATGGCGGACACCAGAGAGGTGTCCTTAAACAGGGTGATCAGCTCGTTGCCCAGAGAGGGCAGAATGTTCTTGAACGCCTGGGGAATGACAATGAAGCGCATGGTGTCCAGATAGCCCAGCCCCAGGGAGCGGCCGGCCTCGCTCTGGCCCACGTCCACGCTCATCAGGCCGCCGCGGACGATCTCCGCCACATAGGCGCCGGAGTTGATGCCCAGACCGATGATGCCCACCAGAGTGTGGTTCCGGCTGGTCTTGAAGATGACAAAGCCCCAGATCAGCAGCTGCACCATCATGGGGGTGCCGCGGATCACGGTGGTGTACACCTGGCACAGGACGTTGACCACCCCCAGGAGAGGATTGCGCCGGCCGGGGCGCTGCTGATCGTGGGCCGTGCGCACCACGGCCACCAGAACGCCCAGCACCACACCGATGATCAGGGCGGCGACGGTCAGCTCCAGCGTGACCCCGATGCCCCTAAGATAGAGCTTCCAGCGGTCGCCCTCTACAAATGCCTTATAAAAGCTGACAAAGGACTTCTGGCCGAAGCCCAGCACGTCGCCGTTTTTCAGTGCCTTCGACAATGTCTCGTAGGTCTGCGCCCAATCCACGAACGTGTCCCCCTTTCATTAGTAGACCACAGCGGGGCGGGCGGTCCAAGCCGCCCGCCCTGTATGGGTCCTGTGTTCTTATTGTCCCGATCAGTCGGCGTTGATGTACTTGTCAACGATGGACTGCAGGGTGCCGTCGGCCTTCAGCTCGGCCAGAGCGGCGTTCACAGCGTCCAGCAGCTGGGTGTTGCCCTTCTTCATGCCGATGGCGTAATCCTCGGTGACCCAGTCGCCGTCCAGCAGCTTCAGGCCGGGGTTGGCCTCGACAAAGGCCTTGGCGGGCTCGTTGTCGATGATGACGGCGTCGATCTGATCGTTCTTCAGGGCCTCCACAGCCAGAGCGCCGGTCTCGTAAGCGGTGACGTGATCCTCGCCATAGCCGCCGTTCTCAGGGGTGTCGGAGGCGTAGATGTAACCGGTGGTGGCCTTCTGGCAGCCGATCATTTCGGCGTTGGCCAGATCGTCGATGGACTGGATGGGGGAGTCCTCCTTCACGATGACCACCTGAACGCCGGTGGCGTAGCTGTCGGAGAAGTCCATGACCTCCTGACGCTTTTCGGTGACGGTGACGCCGGCCATCACAATGTCGCTGGAGCCGTTCTGAGCGGCCAGCAGGGCGGCGTCAAAGCCCATGTCGTCCACCACCAGCTCCAGGCCCAGCTTCTGGGCGATGGCGTTGGCCACCTCTACGTCGATGCCCTCGAACTTGCCGTCGTCGGTGACCATCTCATAGGGGGGGAAGGCGGCGTTGGTGGCCATGCGCAGCTTGCCGGCCTCTACCGTGGTCACAGCGGCCTGAGTGTCGGAGCCGGAAGCGCTGGCGGAACCGGAAGCACTGCCGGAGGGGGCGGGCTCATCCTTTTTGCCGCAGGCGGCCAGGGACAGCACCATGGCCAGCGCCATGGTCATAGCAAGAAACTTTTTCATGTTCAAAACTCCTTTTCGGTAAGTCTTAGGATCTGCTTTGCAAGAGCACCTCAAGCTTCTGTCTTGAAGTGTGCTTAGTATACACCGGTTAATTATACATTGTCAACTGTTATTTAGTCAAAACCGGATCTTTGTTTTTCAGCTCCCTTTGTGTCATGTGACGAGGGTCTTATCTCCGTTTTTTGTGGCTATTTTTCTTCCGTTTGTTGTTATATCGTGCTTTTGTTGCGGCGCCCCAGTTTTTTCCTTTATATCGTCCTGTTTTCCCCGTTTTTATATTGTGTTTTGTTTATTCATTTTTCTATGAATATTCATTTTTCATTTTCCCGGGAACCTTTTCCTTCTCCCGTCGTCTGAATCTTTATGACAGGTTAACTTTTTCTTAAACTCATGCCCCGGCCCTTGCTTTTTTTCGGGGTGGTCACTATGATAGTGCTTGTCCGCCCTCTCTGCTGGGCGGAGGCTGCGCAAAGGAATGGATAGACCGATGAAAAAACTTATCTGCGGGGACTTCTTTCCCCGGCTTATTCTGGATATGAAGGCGCACCCCGGCCTGTGGGCCTCCCGGCTGGTGCTGCTGCTGGGGCCCTGGGCCAGCTTCTGGATGGTGGAAATTCTCAACGGCAACGATGTGTTCCACGACCTGTACGCCTGGCAGGTGCTGATGAACCTGATCTGGTATTGTCTGCTGTTCATTGTGTGCCGTCTTGTGCTGGGGCGGAACAAATGGGCCTGCACCGCCGGGGCGGCCCTGTCCTTCGCCTTCGGACTGGTGAACCACTACGTGCTGCGCTTCCGCGGGCGCATCCTCTTCCCCGCCGACGTGGCCGGGTGGCACACGGCGGCCAACGTGGCCGCCGGCTTTGACTACTCCATGGACACGGAGATGACCCAGGCCGCCGTTCTGCTGGTCGCCTTCCTCTTTCTGGCTCTGGTCTGCCCCCGGCGGCGGGGGCGGGCAAAGCTGCCCCGGGCGGCGGCCCTCCTGCTGTGGGTCCTCACTCTGGGCTACTCCTTCGCCTTCTTCAAAACGGATATGCTGCCCGATCTGGGCATCTACACCCAGCAGTGGGTCACCCAGCGCAACGGCTTCGCCCTGAACTTCACCGTGGCCCTGCGGTACAGCAGCGTGGAAAAGCCCGACGGCTACTCCCATGATGCGGTGCTGGAACTGAAGGACCAGTATCAGGGACAGGACGGGGACGAGGCCAGACAGCCGGTGAATCTCATCGTCATTATGAACGAGTCCTTCTCCGACCTGACCATCTTCGACGGCCTTGAGCCCTCGGAGGACCCCACCCCCTTCCTTCACAGCCTGACGGAGAACACCGTAAAGGGCTGGATGTACTCCCCGGTCACCGGCGGCGGCACCGCCAGCGTGGAGTTCGAGTATCTCACCGGCTTCTCCACCCTGTTCCAGCCGCCCCACACCGTGGCCTATCAGCTGTATGTGAAAGAGAATATGCCCTCCCTCGCTGCTCTGGCGGGGAGCGCGGGGTATGACACCACCGCCTTCCACCCCTATAAGTCCTCCGGCTGGAACCGGCCCATCGCCTATCAGGATCTGGATTTCGACCACCAGCTGTATGAGGAGGACGTGGAGGAC
The DNA here is from genome assembly GCA_934659445.1 of uncultured Oscillospiraceae bacterium. GTDB lineage: Bacteria > Bacillota > Clostridia > Oscillospirales > Oscillospiraceae > Lawsonibacter. The sequence continues at coordinate 19,112 of CAKUHV010000020.1, forward strand.
CCCTATCTGATCCGGCACTACATCTCCGACCGGTCTGACTACGAAACGGTGATGGAGACCACCCGGAGCGCCAACGCCGCGGGACAGAAGTGCTTTGTCTTCAATGTGACCATGCAGAACCACAGCGGCTACTCTCAGGGCTGGAACAATCTGGAGCGCACCATCGACCTGCCCGACCGACTGAAAAGCGCGGACAGCTCCGCCGTCCAGTATCTTGCCCTGGCCCGGGCCAGCGACGACGCCCTGAAGGAGCTGATCGAGTATTACAGCCAGATAGAGGAGCCCACCATGGTGGTGCTCTTCGGCGACCACCAGCCACCCCTGAAAAACGCCTTCTATGAGGAGCTTTACGGCAAGGCCCTGTCCGAGCGCACCACGGAGGAGGTCATGAAGCAGTACATCACCCCCTTCTTTATCTGGGCCAACTACGAAATTGAGGAGCAGCAGGACGTGGCCGTCAGTCCCAACTATCTGGGGGTGCTCACCGCCAGGCTGGCGGGGCTGCCCCTGACCGGGTTCATGGAATTTCTGGACGGGCTGTATCAGCAGCTTCCCGCCATCACCCCCGTGGGCATCCTCACCGCCGACGGGCAGTATTTGAAGCGGGACGAGCTGAGCCGGGAGCAGCAGGCCCTGCTGGAGCAGTACAGCATTCTGAACTACTGCGGCATGGTGGATCTGTTTGACGAGGCCCGGGATATGTTCTGTGTCTCAGAGGGATAGCAGCGCGGAGCATTCAGCACGGCGGAGCCGGGAAGCGGCTCCGTCGTTTTTTGTCTGCGCCCCCTTGCGCGCCGTCCGCTCAGTTGCTACAATAGAAAAAAAGCCGCCGCGGGCGGGACAGGAGACGAATATGGAGACACAGGATCGCTGCCCCTGGGCGGGGCCGGACGAGATCTACAAGGACTATCATGACAACGAGTGGGGCCGCCCCACCCATGATGACCGCCGGCTGTTTGAGCTGCTGTGTCTGGAGGGGATGCAGGCGGGGCTGTCCTGGCTGACCATTCTGAAAAAGCGCCCCGCCTTCCGCCGGGCCTTTGACGGCTTCGACCCCCGGAAGGTGGCGGGATACGGCGGAGAAAAGGTAGAGCAGCTCATGGCCGACCCCTCCATCGTGCGCAACCGGCGGAAGATCCTCTCCGTCATCGAAAATGCGAAGCGCGTTCTGGACATCCAGCGGGAATATGGCAGCTTTGACCGCTTTTTGTGGCAGTATGTGGACGGCGTGCCCGTGGTCAACAGCCCGGCCTCTCAGGCGGAGGTGCCTGCCAGCTCCCCCCTGTCCGACCGGCTGAGCGCCGATCTGAAAAGGCGGGGCTTCACCTTTGTGGGGCCTACCATCATCTACTCTTTTTTGCAGGCGGCTGGGCTGGTGGACGACCATCTGACCTGCTGCGGCTGGCACAGCCGGGTGCGGCAGCAGCGGGACTGGGTCCGCACCGCCTCTATAGACGATCTGGACGCCGTGTCCGCCGTGGAGGCCCAGTGCTTCCCTCTGGCGGAGGCCGCCACCCGGGAGGAGTTCCGACAGCGCCTGCTGCACTATGGCGGCCACTTCTGGCTGCTGTTCCGGAACGGGCGGCTGATCGCCTTCGTTGACGGCATGGTCACCGACCGGCCCGACCTGACGGACGAGCTGTACCAGCGGGCCGACCTGCACGATGAGAACGGCGCCTGGCAGATGATCTTCGGGGTGAACACGGTGCCCGACTGCCGGAAGCAGGGCTGCGCCGGGCTGCTGCTGCGCCGGGCCATCGCCGATGCCAGGGCCCAGGGCCGCCGGGGGCTGGTGCTCACCTGCAAGGACGCCCTGGTCCATTATTACGCCTCCTTCGGCTTTGTGAACGAGGGGGTGTCCCCCTCCGTACACGGGAACGTGGTCTGGAACCAAATGCGGCTGACCTTCTGACAGATCAAAATGTCCCCCGGTCCAAGTTGGACCGGGGGACATTTTTACATCTGCCCGCTTACACCGGGCTGATGCATATAGCGGTAATCCTGCTTCAGGATGTTCTTCACAAAGGGGGTCAGCAGAGCCAGATCCGCCGCCATCCAGGCCACGGGGTCTGCGGCACAAAGTCCGTAGAAGGCCGCGGCCGGGGCGGCGGCGCTCACCTGCCCCCCGGCCAGCGCGGCGGGCACGAGCATACACACCACCACCCGGGCTATCAGCTCCGCCGCGCCGGCGGCCAGCACAAAGGCGGAGCGGCCGATGCCCTGCACGCAGTTGCGGGAGACAAAGATAAAGCCCAGGAAGAAATACATGGCCAGATCCACATACAGGAAGGTATTGCCGTAGCGGATGGTCTCCTCCGTCACCTTGTCGGCACTGAGGAAGATGTGGAGATAGGCACCGTCCACCGTGAGCAGCAGCCCGGCGGCCACGGAGATCAGGGCGATGACCACCATCATCACCACGGACTGCAGAACGCCCTTGCGGATGCGGTCGGTGTGCCCCGCCCCCAGATTCTGGGCGGTAAAGCTGGTCATGGCCGTGCCCAGGCCGTTGATGGGGGTCATCAGCAGACTGTTCAGCTTGTTGGCCGCACCAAAGCCGTTCTGGGCCGCGCTGGAGACCATGGCGCCATCCAGCATGTCGAACTTCACCACCACGCTCTGCATCACGATGATGCCCACCGCCAGCACGGAGAACTGCAGGCCCAGGGGCACCCCCTGTACAACATGCCGCCGGATGTCCCTGCTGCGGATGCGCCAGTCCTCCCGATGCAGATGAAGCCAGGGGTATTTGGCAAAGGCGTACAGGAAGCAGCCCGCCGCGCTGAGCAGCTGGGCGGTCACAGTGGCCACCGCCGCACCGGCTACGCCCCAGCGGAACGCGATGATGAACAGCAGGTCCAGCCCCACGTTCAGCACCGTGG
>CAKUHV010000021.1 GCA_934659445.1 uncultured Oscillospiraceae bacterium
CTACTACAACAACCGCAGGATCAAGGCAAAGCTGAAGGGCTTGCCGCCTGCAATTCACAGACAACAAGCCCTTTCGGCCGCTTGAACAATTTTTATTCAAAATATTTGTCTAACTTTTGGGGTCACTTCAAAAACCAGCGGGCCGAGATCATAGATCTCAGCCCGCTGGCCTTTATTTTGCCTTTTTCGCGTCCCGCAGGCGGCGCAGCCGCTTCTTCAGGGGCCCGCCCCGCTTTTTGTGCAGGCACACCCCCAGGGCGATCGCCGCCAGCGCACCGCCGCAGCCCAGAGCGATGGGCAGAACAGGACTGCCCTCCCGCTGCTGAATGCAGAAGGTCACCGTCTTCTCCCCGGTGGTGAACAGCAGATAGCTGCCGTCCACGGTGCTGTCCTGCTGCTGCCAGCCGTCGGCGGTCCTGACCCACAGGGTATACCGCTTTCCGCCCTCCGGCAGCCGCCAGTGCACCGTATAGGTGATCTCCTTCAGGTCGGGGTCGTCCACCGTCACGGTCACGCCCTCGCCGGTGCGGCGGTTCCCCTTTCCGTCCGTCCAGGTGACGGTCTCCGTGGTGTGGGACACCCGGGCGCTGCCGCTGAAGCTGCCGTCCACCAGCAGCTGAGGCAGCTCCTCCTCCCCGTCGGTCAGGGCGGAGCGATAGGGGGTATACACCGCGTCCAGCGTCCGGCTGGCGGTCAATTTGGTGTAGTCCAGCTGGGGCCAGGCGGCGGAGCAGCCCTTCTTCGCCGGGATCTCCGGCAGGCTGTCGATGCCCCGTCCGTACTGGAAGGGCACCACCGCCACCACCTTGCCGTCGGCCCGGAAGGTCAGCTCCAGCCGGGAAAAGCCGTCGGGCGCCCCCTTCTCCGCGCACAGGGCGGCAAAGTCCGCCGGCTCCGCCTTGCCCGCATAGCTGATGCCGTCTATGCCCCCGGCGCCGTCCCCCGCAAACAGGTTGCCCTGAACGGCGCCGTCCTCGTCCGCGTCCCCGGCGATGGAGCCCACATAGGCCTCGCCGGTCAGGGTGACCAGAGCGCGGCAGCCGGTCAGGGTTTTGCCGTAGCCCGCGATGCCGCCCACGCAGTCCTCGCCGCTCACCGGACACTTGGCCCAGCTGTCCTCCGCGATGCCGTTCAGGCTGCCGGCGATGCCGCCGGCATAGCTGCCGTCGGCGGTGACGCCGCCGTAGCTCTCGCAGCCGGTCACCCGGCCGAAATACCCCCGGCCCACAATGCCCCCGGCGTGATCGCCCCCGGCCTGCGCCGTCCCGCTGTTCACGCACCGGGACACCAGCGCCCGGGCCTTGTAGCTGAAGTCGAGGGAGTAGTCCCCCACCTGGGTCAGGTCGCTGTCGGGGTCCACATCCGTCTCGATGCCGATGCTCCCCACGATGCCGCCCACGGCGGAGCTGCCCCGCACACTGCCCCAGTTCTCGCTGCCGGACACCCGGCCGTCATGCTGCTTCTCCAGATCGCAGGTAACCGAGTCGTCCTGAAAGTGGTCCCGGATCAGCTCCTCCGCGGTCTTGCCCTGATCCTCGTCCCGCTGGGTCTTTTCGCTGCGGATCAGGTCGGTGATGGCCCGGAACTGGCTGTTGATGGCCCTCAGGTCGCCGATCAGGGTGTCGGCGGAGTCGCCAATCAGCTGGTTCAGGGCGTCGCCGCTGTCCAGCAGGGCGTCCATAGCCGCATCCAGCCGGTCGCTCTTGTCGGTGATGTCCGAACCGATGGGCTCAATCTTGATCTCCGGCAGGTCCGCCTGCTCGTCAATGATGTCCCGCAGGCCCCGGATCACCTTGTCCATGTTGTCCGCCAGACTGTCGGCATCGTCGCTGACATAGCCCAGATCGTCCAGCGCCCGGCGCACATCGTCCCCCATATCGGACAGCTGATCCAGGGCGGTCTTTCCCAGCTCCAGCGCCTTGTCCAGCCGGTCCAGCACCTCCTGCATCCCGCTCAGGGCCTGGTTCAGCTGTCTCAGATCCTCCAGGATCACATCGGTGTCCGCGCCGCCGGTCAGGTCGTCCAGCAGGTCGTCCATGGCGGCGTTCACTTCGTCCAAAACCGCCTTCAGGGCCTTGTCCGCCGCCTGCAGCTCGTCCGCCGCCTGCCGGAGGCTCTCCCCGGCCTTGTCGCCGTCCTTCCCGGCCTCCACCAGATCCCTGCGCACCCGCTCCAGATCGTCCACCAGCTCGTCCAGATCCTCCATCATGGCCGCGGCGTCGTCCATCACGCCCTGCATCTGGTCCAGCACCCGGGACACCCGGGCGGACAGCTCGTTGATCTGGTCGATGTTCCCGTTGGCCCAGTCAGTCATGGCGTCGGTCAGGCCGCTGGCAATGTTCTTCACGTCCCTGGCCCTGTCAGACAGGTCGTCCACCTGGGCCTGCACCGAGTCGGAGATCCCGTCCGCGTGTCCGGCGGTGCGGTCCATCACGTCCGTCAGGTCCTCCAGCCGGGCCAGCAGGCGGCCCAGAAAGTCGTCGCTGTACACCTTCAGCACCTCCGGCTCCAGCTGGCCCACAACGCCGCCCACGTCCTGCCGTCCGTTGACCGTCCCCGTGTTGGTGCAGCCGTCCAGCCAGCCGGAGCTGCGCCCGGCCACGCCGCCGATGTTGCAGCCGATCTGGTCGCTGCCCACGGCACCGCTGTTGGTGCAGCTCTGCACCGTGCCGTCGGACAGGCCCACAACGCCGCCGATGTCCGTATACACCGCCGCGTTCTCCATGGAGTTGAGCTGCTTCAGATCCATGTAGTCGGTCTTGGGGTCGTCCTCAAGGTCCTTGGTGTTGATGCTGCCGCTGTTGTCGCAGCGGGTCAGGGTGCCGTAGTTGGCCCCGGCCACGCCGCCCACAAAGTGCTTGCCGGTGACGCTGCCGGAGAAGCGCCCGCCGATCACCTGCCCCCCCTGCTCGTTCACGCCGATCAGGCCGCCCACATAGTTGTCCCCGGCCACGGTGCCCACGGCGGAGCAGTTGGACACCTGTCCGGCGCTGCTGCCCGCCAGAAGGCCCAGCTTGTCCTGCCGCCCGCTGGGGTGGATGGTCCCCTCCACCGTCAGATCCCGCACCTGGGCCCCGCTGCGGATGTACCGGAACAGGCCGCGGACATTGCCGCTGCCGCTGATGCGCACACCGGTGATGCAGTGTCCGCTGCCCAGAAAGGTGCCGCTGAAGGTGGGGATGGGGGCGAGCTCCTTCTCCCGCAGGTCAAGGTCGTTCTCCAGGATCACCGTCTTCCCCCGGGACCAGGTGTCCAGAGTGCAGTCCCTTGCCAGCTGCTCCAGATCCTCCGCCGTGCGGATGGACACGGTGCTTTCTGCGGCCAGAACGCCGGGGGCCGCAAGGGCGACCAGCAAAGCCGCCGCCAGCATCAGGCCGGCCCATTTTGTGCTCCGTTTCATGGCTGCTCCCCCTCCTTTCCCTGCTCCTCTTTGGGAGTATCGGTCTGCCCGTCCGGCGGGGTATCCGGCGGGGCGTCTCCCTCCGTCTCCGGCCGGTCGAAGCTGCCGGAGGACATGATAGCGGAGATGTCCCCCTTCACCACGCCCCGGATCTCCGCGTCCACAAAGCCGGAGATGCGGCCCCGGACCCGGCCGTTCACATAGGTCGTGCCGCTCAGCCGCTGAGACACCACCGGCGCGGCGGGCAGCTTTACCTGGAAGCTGGTCTTCTCCACGATCTTGTCCCCCAGCACCAGGATCTGGGGCAGCACGAACATGACCAGGAACATGGAGATCAGGGTGCCCCGGCTCAGGCACTGGCCGATGCCCACAATGGATGGCTCCGTGGTGATCTGCCCGATGAGGAAGCCTGCGGCGGACAGGATGGAGCCGGAGGTGAGCACCGTGGGGAAGGACAGGTCCAAAGCCCGGATCAGGGCCTCTCTGGGGCTCATCTGGGTCTTCAGGTCGGAGTACCAGGTGGAGATCACGATGGCATAGTCGATGTTGGCGCCCATCTGGATGGAGGTCACGATGAGGTAGCTCATAAAGAAGATGTTGGTATCCATCAGAGTGGGGAAGGTGAAGTTGATCCAGATGCTGCCCTGGATCACCAGGATCAGCAGAATGGGCAGCCCCACGGAGGTAAAGGTGAACACCAGCACCAGAATGACGAACACCACGGACAGCACGCTGATGACCACGTTGTCCCGGGCAAAGGACACCGACTGGTCATAGTCGCTGGTGGAGTTGCCCACCAGATACACCTCGTCCCCGTCGTAATACTTCTCCACCGCGGCGTGGGCCTTTTTCAGGAAGGCGAAGGTGGCCTCACCCTCCTCCGGCAGGTTCAGATTCAGCACCATGCGGGTGTAGTTGGGGCCCAGCATCTGGGCCTTGGCGTCAGTGATCTGGTGATAGGCGTCGTCGATCTGCTCCTCGTCATCGTCGTCCAGGGTCACATAGCCGTTCTCCTTCTCCTGATAGATGAACAGGATCATATCCATGGCGGAGACGGTGTAGCTGTCGATGCCCCCCACGATGGGGCCGTAGTTGTCCTCCTGATCCGCCGTATAGGCGGCGTACAGCACGCACGCCTCCTCATAGCTCAGGTCCATCATCCGGGAGAACTGCCGGGGGGTCAGCTTGTCGGTCAGACAGTAGCCGGGCTTGGCCTCCACATTGGCCAGCCCCATGGCGTAGTCCACCTCGTCCATGGCGCCCAGCTCCCTCAGAACGGCCTTTTCGCTGTCCGTGTCCCCCCGGGGCACCACCAGAGCCATGATGTTCTGGCTGCCGAAGGTGCCGTTCACCCGGTCCTCCGCCGCCTGATGCTCGTTGCGCCGCACGGTCATCACGGAGTTATCCCCATATACATAGGGGCAGCGGTTGGACAGGACAAAGCCCCCCACCACGCACAGGATAAAGACGGGCACCCCCACATACCGCAGGGCATATACCAGCTTGCCCCAGCGGTCGATCCTGGGGATAAAATTCTTGTGGCGGGTGCGCTCCATGGCCCGGGAGAACAGCATCAGCAGGCCGGGCATCAGGGTGAACACCGACAGCATGCTCAGCAGGATGGCCTTGATGAGCACCAGGCCCAGATCGAAGCCGATGCGGAACTGCATGAACATCATGGCGGCCAGACCGGAAATGGTGGTCAGACTGCTGGCGGAGATAGAGGGAATAGCCGCGCTGACGGCGATGATGCAGGCCGTGCGGTCGTCCGGGGCGTGCTCCCGCTCCTCCAGAAAGCGGTGCAGCAGGATGATGGAGTAGTCGATGGCCAGGGCCAGCTGCAAGACCACGGTCACCGAGTCGGAGACGAAGGAGATCTCCCCAAAGACAAAGTTGGTGCCCTTGTTCAGCAGGGCCGCCGCCACAAAGGTGATCAGCAGCACGGGCACCTCGGCATAGGACCGGGAGGTAAGCAGCAGCACCAGCACGATCACCAGGGCGGCCACCGCCAGAATGATCCCCATCTCGCTGTTCAGCGTCTCCGACTTGGAGTAGCCCACGTCGGTGGCGATGGTGGTGTCATAGGGCTGCAGCAGCTGCTCCACCGCCGCCAGACTGTCCTTGGCCGCCTGGTCGTCCGCCTCTCCCCGGAAGGTCACGGTGATCAGGGCGTCCGCCCCCTTCATGTAGTCCTCCATGGTCTTGTTGGCGGCGGAGGGCAGGGTGGTCTCGTCCTTCCCCTTGTCCGCATCCCAAAAGTCCACGGAGGACACCCCCTCCGCGTCCTTCAGCCGGTCGGCCAGCTGCCGGGCCGTGTCATAGGTCGTGTTGGACACAATGATCCGGGCGGTGGCATAGGTCTTCATCTCGTCCTCCATCAGGGTCAGGCCCCGGCGGGTCTCTGTGCTCTCCGGCAGATACTCCGTCAGGTCGTTGCACACCTTTACCCAGCTCTGGGTAAAAAGGCTGGCAAGGATGGCGATGGCGTACAGAAAAAAGATCAGATTCCGCTTGTCCACGATGAACGTGGCCAGTTTTTCAAAAAAGCTGTTCTTTTTCGGCTGGTCGCTCACAGGCGTCTCCCCTTTCTCCGGCGGCCCGTTCCGGCCGCCGGGCCCTCTATGCAAGCCCCCGCGGGGGCGTTCTTTCCCTTTTGCCCCAGGCCGCTCCCGGCCCGGTGTATTGATTCCAGCGTAATTCTATATTATAGTGATCTCCGGTGCAATAGCAACGGTCAATTTCCGTCAAGTATCCGCTTTTCGTCCCCCGGAAAATATGCACCTGTCCGAATTTGAACAGTGACAGGCCCTTTTCTCCGTGATATACTTCTGTTAAAATGGAGATCGGGTACCATCGGTCGGCGGGGGAAGGCAGAGCTTTCGCCGCCGACCGCCGGGCCATCTGCCTGTGCGCGCCGGACTGGCTTTTTCAGCGCTGCATCTCCAGCGCAAGGCTCCGCCCCTCCGGGGCGGAGGGCGCCGGTCCGTGATATGGAGCAAGGAGGATCGTTATGGGAAATTGTGTGATCGCCCTGGGCCGCCAATTCGGCAGCGGCGGCCGTGAGATCGGCCGCAAGCTCAGCGACGCACTGGGCTTCGGCTACTATGATCGGGAGCTGATCTCTCTGGCCGCCCAGCGGGCCGAGGTAGACGAGCGCGTCTTTGAGGAGAAGGACGAAAAGGCCAGCAGTCCCTGGCTGTTCAAGGGCTTTTACGACGGCGGCCCCCGGGTGCAGCAGGGGCAGTCCGCCGAGGATGTGCTGTTCCAGATGCAGAGCGAGGTCATTCTGGAGCTGGCCACCAAGGAAAACTGCATCATCGTGGGCCGCTGCGCCGACCATGTGCTGGAGAGCCGGGGGCTGAACTGCCTGAGCCTGTTCATCTGCGCGCCCACCCAGTGGCGGGTCCGGCATCGCATGGAGGTAGAGCACATCGACGAAAAGTCCGCCGCCGCCGCTGTGCAAAAGTTCGACAGGCAGCGGGAGAAGTATTACTCCCACTATACCGGCCGCCCCTGGGGCCTGCCGGAGAACTACGACCTGTGCGTCAACAGCGCCCGGCTGGGCATCGACCGCACCGCCGCCCTGCTGGCCCAGCACTGCCGCGAGCTGTTCCAGACCCTTTGACCGCCCCCGCCGGAAAAAGAGCCCGGAAATGGAAACGGGCGGAAGCCCTCCCATCCATTTCCCTCGCCGGTCAAAAGTTCATAAAATATTCAGTTGAAATGACCGGGGGAGTATGATAAAATGACCGTAAGGAAGGGGACTCCCCCTTATCGCTATTGAATATCGCCAAAGGAGTGATCAACATGGTTCGTGTTATCATGGGTAAGAAGGGCTCTGGCAAAACCAAGCAGGTCATTGACATGATCAACGCCGCCGTTCAGAGCGAGCACGGAAATGTGGTTTGCATCGAGAAGGGCAACAAGCTCACCTTCGACATCCATTATCAGATCCGCCTGGTAGAGGCCAGCCAGTATGACATCGCCACCTATCCCGCCCTGAAGGGCTTTATCAGCGGCCTGTATGCCGGCAATTACGACATTACCCACATCTTTATCGACAGCCTGACCAAGATCGTCAAGGCGGAGAGCGACCGGGATACCGAGAATTTCCTGGATTGGCTGGAGCGCTTCTCCGAGGCCCATGGCATCAAGTTCACCATCACCATCAGCGACGATGCGGAGCTGGCTTCCGACGGTGTGAAGAAATATTTCTGAGCTTCTTTCAGAAAGCCCTCCTGAACGGGGGGGCTTTCTGCTATTCTGGAAAAAGCGGCAGCGCAGCCTCCTGCCGGGTCCCGTCTGACGTTTTATGGTTTAGGGTTGAGCAAAACGCGAATTTTACAAAGTTGAGTCACAATATATAGGTTTCAAACAAGTTGGATGGCACTATTTATTGTATAGTCTCATGAGCAAATCGGAGTTTTGCTCATCCCTATTATGGTTTTGATAGGAGGTGCCTGTTTTGGACCGTCTCAAGCGCTGCTGGCCGCTGCTGCGCCAGTTTCTTCTGTTTGGCTGCTTCACCTTCGGGGGCGGCTGGAGCATCGTGGCCCAGATGAAAAAAACCTATGTGGATCAGCAGCATGTGCTGACCGACCAGGACCTGCTGGATCTGACCAGCGTGGGCCGCAGCCTGCCCGGGACCATGATCGCCAACACCGCCATGCTCTTCGGCTATCGGCAGGCAGGCATTCCGGGCGGTCTGTGCTGCGTGTTCGGCATGATCGCGCCCCCCTTCATCGTGCTGGCCGGGGTCACCTACTGCTATACCGCCCTTCAGGGCAACCCCTGGATGGCCGCCGCCATGACCGGGGTGCGCGCCGCCGTGGTGCCCATCATGGTCAGCGCCCTGCTGGGTCTGTATAAAAGCGCCTTTCGCTTTCCCCCCTGCGTGGCCGTGTCGGCCCTGTGCTTCTCCCTTTACCTGTTCTGCGGCTTCAGCTGCGTGTGGCTGGTGATCATCGGGGCCGTGCTGGGCGTGGTCATGTGCGAGTATTACGAGCGGAAGGGGGCGGACACACATGGTGCTGCTTAAGCTGTATATCAGCTTTCTCAAGATCGGCTTCACCAGCTTCGGCGGCCTGTCCATGATCCCCGTCATCTCCAGCGAGATGCTGTCTCACGGCTGGATGACCGCCAGCGAGGTGTCCGACATCGTGGCCATCGCCGAGATGACCCCCGGCCCTCTGGGTCTGAACAGCGCCACCTTTGCCGGTCTGCGCACCGCCGGCCTGCCCGGGGCCATTTTCGCGGTCCTGGGCGTGCTCACCCCCACCTTCACCCTGTGCGCCCTGGCCGCCGTCATGTTCCAGCGCTTCCGCACCAGCCACCGGCTGGAGCAGATCATGACCGGCGTGCGCCCGGCCTCCATCGGCCTGCTGGCCGGGGTGTGCGTCTCCCTCGGCATCACCAACTTTTCCACCTCTGTGGGCGGTTTCAACCTGCCCGCCGTCGGCATCGGCGTTCTGGATCTCTTTCTGATGCAGAAGTATAAGCTCAGCGTGCCCTGGATCATCGGGATCAGCGCCGCTCTGGGGCTGCTCTTTTTCGGCGTGCTGGGCCTGCAGGCCTGATCGGTGACATACAAAGCGGACCGCCCGGGAGTATAACTCCCGGGCGATTTTTTTGCTCATACAGGACCTGTGCCCCGGTTCTGTCCTTTATTTCGGACTTTCCCAAGGAAAAATTTCAAAATTAGTCGAACGTTTGTTCTTGACTTTTTGTGCCCGCAGCGCTATTATACCGATGTAACGAACGTCAGTTCTATTTCGTGGCCCCTGCGCCGTGCAGCGTTTACGGTCACCCGTAGGGGCCGCCCCATGTGGCGGCCCGCGGGCGGATGATATCCGCCCCTACATCATCGTCGCCAGCGCCGTATCCCTCGCTTCCGCCTAAAAGGCGAAAGCTCGCTCACTTTGCGGCTCCTCCTCTCCCCACAAAACCCGCTCCGCTGGGCTTTTGTGGGGCCCCATTCGGTTCGTTTTATGCATCATGTAGGGGCCGATGTCCCCATCGGCCCGGCGTTCTCCCATTTGCCCCCTCATCCGCTCGTCCCCACAAAGGCTGCCGCCTTTGCGGGGACCCCAATAAGAAAAACGGCAATCCTGCCTCCATCGCCGCACAAACCAGCGAAGCGTTTGCGCGGTGAAAGCGAGGAGCAGCAGAATGAGCGCACGACGAGTTTTAAAAAAAACTCGTCGCAAGCGATATGACGCTTGCGACGAGTTGGTGGAGGAGGGTGGATTCGAACCACCGAAGCGAAACGCAACAGATTTACAGTCTGCCCCCTTTGGCCACTCGGGAACTCCTCCGAATATAAAATTGTGTGGAGCTGGTGGACGGATTCGAACCCCCGACCTGCTGATTACAAATCAGCTGCTCTACCGGCTGAGCTACACCAGCATCTTCGTCCGCTGTCCAACAGCAAGCAATATTCTAACAGGGAAATGCACATTTGTCAAGGGCGATCTTTTCCTTTTCCCAAAAATCTTCTTTTTATCTTTCTTTCCCGTCCCCGGACCGGGGGCAACAGCGCAAGGCGCTGCTTCAGCTCAAGCCTGAAAGGGGGGATGCCCGCCGTTACTGCACATCCGACAACACAGGAGGGGGAAAATCTATGACACTACAGGAACTGTCCGTGGAGTACCGCGCCCATGCCCGGGCGCTGGACATCCGCATCTGCCAACTTCAGGCGGCGATGGACTACGTCCGGGACGAGGACAGGCGCTGCATTCTGGAGGAGCGCATCCGTATGCTCTCCACCATGCTGCGGGAGGCCCGTGAGCTGGCTGTGCTCACTGAGCGCTACTATGACAGGGGGTACCACAGAAATGCCAAATACACGCTATAGGAGAGGGGGCATGTATGCCGCGGACATGGCGGTATACGCCCGCCAGATGGCCCAGGACAACAGCCGGGAGATCAGCCGCCTCAAGCGCAACCTGATCCGCGCCCTGCGGGAGGACGTGACCCCCCGCCAGCGGCAGGCCCTGCTGCTGTACTACTCCGACGGCCTGAATATGCGGGAGATCGGGGAGAAGCTGGGGGTGGACAAATCCACCATCTCCCGCACCATCAAGCGGGGGGAGCACCGTCTGCGCCGCTGTCTGCGGTACGGGGCGGAGGCGTACTTAAAAAGTCTGGCCGATTAAAGGCCCAGACCGTAGATCCGGTCGGCGTTGTCAAAGAACACCTTGTTCCACTGCTTTTCCGGCACGATGCCCTGGATAAAGCGGATGTACTCCCCAAGGTTGACAATGGGCCAGTCGGTGCCGTACAGGATCTTCTCCCAGTGCTCCGTATAGGTCAGCCAGGCGCTCAGCAGGCCGGCATACCCCGCCTGCTCCCGGAAATACCGCTCCAGATCCACCCGGCCCTCCAGCAGGCCGGACAGGTCGGCGGCCACGTTGGGGTTCTTCTCTACCACGGCGGCGGCATCCTCCAGAAATGGATTGCCGAAATGGCACATGACAAAGCGGGTGCGGGGGTGATCAGCCGCCGTCTCGTCCAGCACCAGGGGATGGCTGTACCGCAGAGAGGCCCGCGCCCCGGCGGTCATTCCCATGTGGACGGCCACGGGCTTGTCGTACCGGGCGGCCAGCTCGTAAATGGGGGAGTAGACAGGGTCGCTCAGCCAGACGCGGTTGTACCCGGGATACAGCTTGACGCCGCAGCAGTTGTCCCGCTTCAGGTGCTCCTCCACCCGGTCGGGCAGATCGCCGGGAATGCTCCGCCCCCCGTCCAGCACCATGCTGTCCAGTCCCACGCAGTAGTGGAACAGATCGGCGGGGTAGTCGTGGCGGTCGGTCTCCAGACTGCGGTTGCCCATGACCACGCCGTGGACGATCCCCAGCTCTCCGTAGGCCAGCCGCAGGTGCTTCACGGTGTTCTCATGGCCCACGCCCCGGGCCACCTCGTCCGCCCAGGGCTCGGGGAACAGGTGCAGATGGGCGTCTATGATCTTCATGATGGGGCTCCTTTCTCCCCGCCGGAGCGGGGACCCTCCTGTTTTCCCGGGTATTATAGCAGATTCCCCGGGAAAAGAAAAGGGGAGGGGGCGGCCCCTATGGGATGCGATGAACGGACGCTGCGCACCGTAGGGGCGGATGTCCTCATCCGCCCGCAAAGCCTTCCCCCCGCAGGGGGGAAGGTGGCCCGTAGGGCCGGATGAGGGGGCTTTCTTGCGGCCGGCAGCCCCCATTTTCCGCCGCGGTGACGCAAAAAGCCCGCCCCTTTCGGGGCGGGCTCTCTGTTGCATGATATTCAGATCACACCAGCTGGATGATCGCCATCTCGGCAGCGTCGCCGCGGCGGGGCCCGATGCGGACAATGCGGGTGTAGCCGCCCTTGCGCTCGGCATACTTGGGGCCGATCTCCTTAAACAGCTTGTTGGCCACATCCTCCTTGGTGATGAAGGCCAGCGCCTGGCGGTAGGAAGCCAGGGTGTTGTCCTTGGCCAGGGTGATCATCTTCTCAGCGAGAGGAGCGACTTCCTTGGCGCGGGTGACAGTGGTCTTGATCTGGCCGTTCTCCAGCAGGTAGGTGACCATGGCGCGCAGCATGGCGACACGGGCGGCGCTGTTGGTGCGGCCCAGCTTACGGATCTTCTGAGACATGAAAAACACTCCTTCGATCTCGCCTTACGAGATCAGTCTGAAATTCGTTCATTCGGCCCTTGCGGGCCGGGAGCCCCGTTTCCGGACATTTTGTGCGGGAGGAGGAACGTTACATACCCTCCCCGCGGCCCCCGATGTTGGGTCTGAGCGGTCGGTTACGACGGCTCAAATCCTCAATTTTCTTCACTTGCCAGGGACAGGCCCATGAGAGCCAGCTTGCCGATGACCTCTTCCAGGGACTTGCGGCCCAGGTTGCGGACCTTCATCATTTCCTCCTCCGTTTTGGAGATCAGGTCCTCCACCGTGTTGATGTTGGCCCGCTTCAGACAGTTGTAGGAACGGACGGACAGGTCCATGTCGTCAATGGTCATCTCCATCACCCGGTCGCGCTGGGTCTCGGGCTTCTCCACCACCGTGGACCGGCCGCCCATGGTCTCGGACAGGTCGGTGAACAGGGTGAAGTGGTCGCACAGGATCCGCGCGCCCAGGGACACGGCGTCCCGGGCATCGATGGTGCCGTTGGTCCAGACCTCCAGAGTCAGCTTGTCATAGTCCGTGGCATCGCCCACACGGGTGTTTTCCACGGTGTAGTTGACCTTGCGCACGGGGGAGTAGATGGAGTCCACAGGGATGACGCCGATAATGGTCTGGCCGGTCTTGTTCTTGTCCGCGGGCACATAGCCGCGGCCATGGGACAGGGTCAGCTCCATGTTCAGCACGGCGTCCGCGTCCAGCGTGGCCAGGTGCTGCTCAGGGTTCAGGATCTCCACCTCGGCGTCGGCCTTGATGTCGCCGGCGGTGACCACACAGGGGCCCACAGCCTCGATGTGTACCGTCTTTACCCCCTCGCTGTGCAGCTTGGCGATGATGGTCTTGACGTTCAGGACGATCTCGGTCACGTCCTCTTTCACACCGGGGATGGTGGAAAATTCGTGCTGGACGCCGGCGATCTTGATGGAGGTCACCGCGGTGCCGGGCAGAGAGGACAGCAGGATCCGGCGCAGGGAGTTGCCCAGGGTAGTGCCGTAGCCGCGCTCAAGAGGCTCTACTACATACTTGCCGTAGGACGCGTCGCCGGGATTCTCGGTGCATTCGATGCGGGGCTTTTCGATTTCTACCATATACTTGGATACCCTCCTTCTTTCGACGGCGGCATGCCGCCGCCTTGCTCAGCTCACCAAATATCTTTGAGGGTGTTCTAAGTCTGTTGTCGGCCCCCGCCGCCGCCGAGGACCCGGCGGCGGCAGAAGGCGGAAAGGCTTACTTAGAGTACAGCTCGACGATGAGGTGCTCTTCCACGGGGAAGTCGATGTCGTCACGCTGCGGCATGGCGACTACCTTGCCCTGAAGGGTATTCTTGTCCCGGTCCAGCCACTTGGGCACGTTGACCTGGATGGCGTCCTCGCCCAGCAGGCGCTTGAACTTGACGGAGGGGCGGCTCTTCTCCCGCACCTCGATCACGTCGCCTTCCTTCACCAGGAAGGAGGGCACGTCCACCCGCTGGCCGTTCACGGTGAAGTGGCCGTGGGTGGTCAGCTGGCGGGCCTCACGACGGGTCATGGCGAAGCCCAGACGGTACACCACGTTGTCCAAACGGCGCTCGCACAGGGTCAGCAGGTTCTCGCCGGCCTTGCCCTGCATACGGGAAGCCTTCTCGTAGTACATACGGAACTGCTTCTCCAGAATGCCGTAGACGAACTTGACCTTCTGCTTCTCGGTCAGCTGCATGGCATACTCGGACTGCTTCTTGCGCATCTGACCCTTGGGGTTGCGGTTGGTATCTTTCTTGGCATAGCCCATAGCGGCGGGAGACAGGTTCAGTGCCTTGCAACGCTTGGCGATGGGCTGCATATTTCTGGCCATGTGTCAAAAACCTCCTTATTCCAGATCAAACGCGGCGGCGCTTGGGGGGACGGCAGCCGTTGTGGGGCACGGGGGTGCAGTCCTTGATCAGGGTGACCTCCAGGCCCACGGCCTGCAGCGCCCGGATAGCAGCCTCGCGGCCGGAACCGGGGCCCTTCACGTACACTTCCACGCTCTTCAGGCCATACTCCATAGCGGCCTTGGCAGCCGTCTCAGCGGCGGTCTGGGCAGCGTAGGGGGTGGACTTACGGGAGCCGCGGAAGCCCAGGCCGCCGGAGGAGGCCCAGGACAGGGCGTTGCCCTGTGCGTCGGTGACGGTGACCATGGTGTTGTTGAAGGAGGAGCGGATATGCACCTGGCCCTTCTCAACGTTCTTGCGCTCGCGGCGCTTGCGGACAACTTTCTTGCCCTTGGTATTAGCAGCAGCCATTGCTTATCCCTCCTTACTTCTTCTTGTTGGCGACAGTGCGCTTGGGACCCTTGCGGGTGCGGGCGTTGGTCTTGGACCGCTGGCCGCGGACGGGCAGACCCTTGCGGTGACGGATGCCGCGGTAGCAGCCGATCTCAGTCAGACGCTTGATGTCCATGGCCACGTTGCGGCGCAGATCGCCCTCCACGATATACTCGTGGCCGATGATCTCACGCAGCTTGGCCTCCTCTTCCTCAGTCAGATCCTTCACGCGGGTGTCAGGGTTGACCCCGGCCTCGGCCAGGATCTTGTTGGCGCTGGTGCGCCCAATGCCGTAGATATAAGTGAGGCCGATCTCAATTCGCTTCTCTCTCGGCAGGTCAATACCGGCAATACGAGCCATTTATTACAGCACCTCCAATTAACCTTGTCTCTGCTTATGCTTGGGGTTTTCGCAAATTACCATGACTTTGCCCTTGCGCTTGATGACTTTGCACTTCTCGCACATGGGCTTCACGGACGGTCTTACTTTCATTGTTGAAACCTCCTATGAATGCCTTTATGGCCCCTCGTCGTCGCGTCGTCGTCGCTGGCTGCATATCTCTCGCCTCCCCCGGCACGGGGAAGGCTCGCTCATTTCGCCGCTCCTCCTCACCCGATGTGACCCGCTATCGCTGGGCTCACATCGGGATAAGCGGCCTGCGGCCGGCGTTTTGAAGGCAAGGCTTCAAGCCGACACAACGATTCGGTCGTTGATAGTTACTTCGATCTCCAGGTGATACGGCCTCGGGTGAGGTCGTAAGGTGACATCTGGACCGTCACCTTATCGCCGGGCAGGATGCGGATGAAGTTCATGCGCAGCTTGCCGGAAATGTGTGCCAGGATGATGTGGCCGTTGCCGATGTCCACGTTGAAGGTGGTGTTCGGCAGGGATTCGGTAACGACTCCCTCCAGCTCGATCATATCGTCCTTTGCCAAGCGTGATTACCTCCCTTTGAAGGCGGCCAGGGCGCGCCTAAGTTCTGGATCTGTCGCGGATCCCGTCTGTCTGAGCTTTTCCAGGGCGGGGTGGTCGAACTGTGCAGGGTCGGAGGTCAGCACCTGAACGTGCCGCAGCTTCTTGCGCTTTGGCCGTGCCGCTTTCCTCCGCTTCCCGTCGGCCAGCAGCAGATACGCGCCCTGCTCCTGTGCGCCGACCACGCAGAAAATGCCGTCCCTGTCCCGTCCGGCGTTTGCCCGGACGATCCAGCCGATGGGCTCAGACATACGCTCCGTCCTCGGTAACGGTAAGGATCTCGGGGTCCCCGTCCGTGATGAGAATGGAATTTTCATAGTGCGCCGCCAGTGTGCCGTCAAGGGTCTTGACGGTCCAGCCGTCGGGCATCACCTTCACCCGCCAGTCGCCTATGTTCACCATAGGCTCTACCGCGATGGTCATGCCGGCCTGCAGCCGGGGCCCGTGGCCGGGGGCGCCGAAGTTGCGCACCTCGGGGGCCTCGTGCAGCTTGGCGCCCACGCCGTGTCCCACATAGTCCCGCACCACGGAGAAGCCGTTGGCCTCAACGTATGCCTGGACCGCGTGGCCGATGTCGGACACCCGGCAGCCCTGCCGGGCCATCCTGATCCCCTCGAAGAAGCTCTGCTGCGTCACGTCGATCAGCTTCTGCGCCTGGGGGCTGATGGCGCCGCAGGCATAGGTGGCGGCACAGTCGCCGTGGAAGCCGCCGAGATAGGCGCCTACGTCCACGCTGACGATGTCCCCCTCCTTCAGCTTGCGGGGGCCGGGGATGCCGTGAATGACCTCGTCGTTCACCGAGATGCAGGCCGAGCCGGGATAACCGGCATAGCCCAGGAACGAGGGCTTTGCGCCGTGGCTTTCAATGAAGCGGCGCACCGCCGTGTCGATCTCGTGAGTGGTAACGCCGGGGCGCACCATGGACCCGGCCAGTGCCCGGGCCTGGGCGGTCAGCCGCCCGGCCTTGCGCATGGCCTGGATCTCCCGGGGGGATTTTAGAGAAATCAATTCCATGCTCATTCCAGACCCAGTGCCTCCTGAACGGCCAGCGCCGTGCCTTCGATGGTGGGCTGATTGTCCACGGTCCGCAGGATGCCCTTGGCCTTGTAATAGTCCTTCAGCGGTTCGGTCTGGTCGTGATAGACCTTCAGGCGGCCGCGGACAGTTTCCGGCTTGTCGTCGTCCCGCTGGACGACGGGCCCGCCGCAGCTGTCACAGACGCCCTCCCGCCTGGTGGGCTTGGCAATGATGTGATAGGGCGCTCCGCACTTGGAGCAGACCCGCCGGCCCTCCATACGCGCCTCGATCTCCTGATCGGAGATCTCGATGGACACCACGTAGTCAAAGCACACTCCAGCCCTGTCCAGAGCCTCGGCCTGGGCAATGGTGCGGGGCACCCCGTCCAGAATGAAGCCGTTGGTGCAGTCGGCCTTTTCCAGCCGCTGGCTGACGATGTCGATGATCACGTCGTCGGGGACCAGCCTGCCGGCGTCCATATAGGACTTGGCCAGCAGCCCGGTCTCGGTGCCGTCCTGAATGGCGGCGCGCAGGATATTGCCGGTAGAGATCGTCGGGATGCTCAGCTTGGCGCTGAGGATCTCAGCCTGGGTGCCTTTCCCAGCTCCGGGGGCGCCCAGAAAGATCAGTTTCATGCCCATCGTGTCCCGCTCCTGTCTTACTCCAGGAAACCCTTATAATGCCGCATGAGCATCTGGGCCTCCATCTGCTTGACAGTCTCCAGAGCAACGCCCACCACGATGATGACGGAGGTACCGCCGATGGCCAGAGAGCTGTATCCCACCAGATTGCCGGTGATGATAGGCGCAATGGCGATCACGGACAGGTACAGGGCGCCGAACATGGTGATCTTGTTCAGGACCTTCGTAATGAAGTCGGCGGTGGGCTTGCCCGGACGGAAGCCGGGGATGAACCCGCCGTTTTTCTTCAGGTTATTGGCCACCTCGATGGGGTTGAAGCTCATGGAGGCGTAGAAATAACTGAAGCCGATGATCAGAATGAAGTACAGGATGGAATAGAAGGGCTTGCTGGTGTCGAACAGCCGCATCATGCCGCCGCCGAAGCCCTCGCTCTTCACCGTCCAGCCGGCAAAGGCGCCGATGGTGGCGGGAAGGGAGGCGATGGACTGGGCGAAGATGATGGGCATGACGCCGGACATATTCACCTTCATGGGGATGTGAGTGGACTGGCCGCCGTACATCTTCCGGCCCACCACCCGCTTGGCGTACTGCACAGGCAGACGGCGCTCGGCGTTGGAGATGAACACGATGAAGAGCACCAGAGCCAGCATACCGATGATGATCAGGGGGATCATCCAGGGGGCCAGGGCCTGCTTCAGGGCGGCCTCGGCCTGCTCGGCGGAGTAGCCCAGGGCGGTGTAGGTCTCGGCGGTGACGGTTCCGGCCTTGACGTCCTTCCACAGCTTGACGCCGCTGATCATGTCGGTGACCATGCCGGGCCCGCGGGAGACGATGCCGGCAAACAGCAGGATGGAGATGCCGTTGCCGATGCCGAACTCGGTGATCTGCTCACCCAGCCACATCAGGAAGGCGGAGCCGGCGGTGAAGGTCAGCACGATCACAAAGCCCACCCAGACGTTGTTCAGGCCGCCGTTTTCGATCAGGCCGTAGCTGCGGATCAGGCTGTAGTAGCCGAAGCCCTGCAGCAGCGCGATGGCCACGGTGGTGTACCGGGTGATGGAGGCGATCTTCTTCCGGCCCTCCTCGCCGCCGTCACGGGCCAGCTGCTCCAGAGCGGGGATGGCCACGGTCAGCAGCTGGATGATGATGGAGCTGTTGATATAGGGCTGGATAGACAGGGCGAAGATGGTGGCCATGGCAAAGGCAGAGCCGCTCATGGCGTTCATCAGGTCCAGGATGGTGCCGCTCTGCATCTGCAGATAGGTCCGCAGCCCCTCACCGTTGATATAGGGCACGGGGATGGCAGAGCCCAGGCGGAAGATGAGCAGGGCAAAGATGGTGAACAGCATCTTCTTGCGCAGCTCGGGGATCTTCCAGGCGTTACGGATGGTCTCGATCATAAATCAGACCTCCTCCACCTTGCCACCTGCAGCTTCGATCTTTTCCTTTGCGGAGGCGGAGAAGGCCGCGGCCTGAACGGTCAGCTTCTTGGTCAGGCTGCCGTTGCCCAGGATCTTCACGCCGTACTCGCACTTGGACAGCACGCCCTTCTCCAGTAGGGTCTGGGCGTTGACCACGGCGCCGTCCTCAAACTTCTCCAGAGCGGAAACGTTCACGGACTCAAGCCGCTTGGCGAAAATGTTGTGGAAACCGCGCTTGGGGATGCGGCGGGCCAGAGGCATCTGGCCGCCCTCAAAGCCCACGCGGACGCCGCCGCCGGAGCGGGCCCACTGGCCCTTGTGTCCGCGGCCGGCAGTCTTGCCGTTGCCGGAACCGGCGCCGCGGCCCTTGCGGTAAGCCTTGGTGTTGGAGCCGGCGGCGGGGGAGAGTTCATGCAGATTCATATTCTCGCGCCTCCTTCTCAGTTTTCCTCGGTGACCTGAAGCAGGTAGCCGATGTGGGCGATCTTGCCGCGGGTAGCCTCGTTATCGGGCTGCACGGTGGTGTCGCCGATCTTGCGCAGGCCCAGAGCCTCGGCAGTCGCCTTGTGCTTGGCGATGCGGCCGTTCAGGCTCTTGACCAGCTTGATGTTCAGTTTAGCCATAGTGAACGCCCTCCTTAACCCACGATGTCGTCCACGCTCTTGCCGCGGATACGGGCCACTTCCTCGGGGGTCTTCAGAGCCTTCAGACCGGCAAAGGTAGCGCTGACCACGTTATTCGGGTTGTTGGAGCGCAGGCACTTAGTACGGATGTCCTTGATGCCGACCGCCTCCATGACGGCACGGACGGGACCGCCGGCGATAACGCCGGTACCGGGGGCGGCGGGCTTCATCAGCACGCGGCCGGCGCCGAACTCGCCGATGACCTCATGGGGGATGGTGGTGCCGGACAGAGAGACGTTGACCATGTTCTTCTTGGCGTCCTCGATGCCCTTGCGGATGGCCTCGGGCACCTCGGCGGCCTTGCCGGTGCCGAAGCCCACGCGGCCCTTCTCATCGCCCACCACCATCAGGGCGGCGAACTTCATGACGCGGCCGCCCTTCACGGTCTTGGACACGCGGTTCAGGGAAACGAGCTTTTCCACGAACTCGCTGGGTTCTCTTTCAAATCTAGGCATTTCGTTTCCTCCTCCCTTAGAACTGCAGGCCGCCCTCGCGGGCGCCCTCGGCCAGAGCCTGGACACGGCCGTGATAGACATAACCGCCGCGGTCGAAGACCACGTTCTCAATGCCCTTGTCCTTGGCGCGCTGGGCCAGGGTCACGCCCACCTGCTTGGCGGCGTCGGACTTGGTGCCCTCGCAGGCGAAGTCCTTCTCCAGGGAAGAAGCGGAGACCAGGGTCACGCCGTTGACATCGTCGATGATCTGGGCGTAGATGTTGGTCTCGCTGCGGAATACGTTCAGACGGGGACGCTCGGGCGTGCCGGAAATCTTAGCACGCACACGCTTGTGGCGCTTGATGCGCTGGGAACGGGTATCAGGTCTGTTGATCATTGTGGCACACCTCCTTACTTCTTGGCGCCGGTCTTACCAGCCTTGCGGCGGATGACCTCGTCAGTGTACTTGATGCCCTTGCCCTTATAAGGCTCGGGGGGACGCTTCTCACGGATCTCGGCGGCAAACTGGCCCACCTTCTGCTTGTCGCAGCCGTGGAGGATGATCTTGTTGGGGCCGGGCACCTCGATGGTGATGCCGTCCTTCTCCTCCACGATCACCTGGTGAGAGAAGCCCAGGTTCATGACCAGCTTGGTGCCCTCCTTGGCCACACGGTAGCCAACGCCGTTGACGTCCAGCTCCTTCTTGAAGCCTTCGGTCACGCCGATGACCATGTTGTGGATCAGAGTGCGGGTCAGACCGTGCAGAGCGCGGTTCTCCTTGTTGTCGTTGGGACGGGAAACGGTCAGATGCCCGTCCTCCATGGCGATGGCCATGTTGGGGTTGAACTGCTGGGTCAGCGTGCCCTTGGGGCCCTTGACGGTGACAACGTTGTTGTCCTCTACCTTGATCTCCACTCCGGCGGGAATGGCGATAGGAGCTCTACCAATTCTAGACATTCCTATAACCCTCCTTACCAGACAAATGCCAGGACTTCGCCGCCGACGTGGGCCTCGCGGGCCTTCTTGTCGGTCATGACGCCCTTGGAAGTGGAGACGATGGCAATACCCAGACCGCGGAGGACCTTGGGCAGCTCGTCGGCGCCGGCGTAAACACGCAGGCCGGGCTTGGACACGCGGCGCAGGCCGGAGATGACCTTCTCCTTGCCGGCACCATACTTCAGGGTGATGCGGATGACGCCCTGGGTGCCGTCGTCGATCAGCTGGAAGTTCTTGATATAGCCTTCCTCCAGCAGGATCTGCGCGATGGCCTTCTTCATGTTGGAAGCGGGGACGTCCACAGTGTCATGCTTGGCACTGTTCGCGTTGCGGATGCGGGTCAGCATATCCGCAATGGGGTCGGTGATGTGCATGGACAATACCTCCTTATAAAGTTACGGGCTCTCGCCCGTGAAGACGGAAAGGTATCGCGGATAGGCAGCCGCGACCTTTTGTCCGTCTGCGCGCCTGGTTGGGGCAGGCGCTATCAAAGCCGCCGGAAGGCGGTTCTGACCAAAGTTTGTCCTTTTCCGGGCACCGGACGGGATATGGGTCACATATCGGTCTCCGGCTCTGCGCCCGGACAGGGCAGAGGCCCGTCCCCCCGGCGGGCCGGAAAGACGGGTGCGCACTCCCGACTGCGTTGGGAGTTTTACGCATTTTTGCGCATAGTGACGCAACTCGTATATTATAGCCGCACTTTCCCTGTTTGACAAGGGGTTCCGGTCAACAAACACACGGTCGCGTGGATAGATTATTCCGGCAAGGGGCCCTTCGACCCCTTGCCGGGACAATTCTGTATGGGATTTTCGCGGTCGAGTCAAGATCTTTTTGCCAGACGAGGCGGCAGGGCAACGGTGTACGGGTGTACACCGAATCACTCTCCACGTTCTTGAACTCAACTGCGGATTGGTGAGAAAAATGTTCCGCAGACGATGCGCCAGACGCGCCGCTGTATGAAGATACTGCAAGCGGCTGGCGCGAAGTATGCGGGCATTTAACTCACCAAGACGCCTTCTTGACGCCGGGGATCTGTCCCTTGTAAGCCAGCTCCCGGAAGCAGATACGGCAAATGCCGTAGTCACGGAGGTAGGCGTGGGGACGGCCGCAGATCTTGCAGCGGTTGTAGCGGCGGCTGGAGAACTTGGGCTCAGCCTGCTGCTTCAGGATCATAGATTTCTTAGCCATTACTGTTCCTCCTCCTTAGCGGCCGGCGAAGGGGGCGCCGACCTGCTTGAGCAGCTCGCGGGCCTCTTCATCGGTCTGAGCGGTGGTGACGATGACAATATCCATGCCGCGGATCTTGTCGATCTTGTCATACTCGATCTCGGGGAAGATCAGCTGCTCCTTCACGCCCAGGGCGTAGTTGCCGCGGCCGTCGAAGCCGTCAGCGGAGATGCCGCGGAAGTCACGCACACGGGGCAGAGCCACGTTGAACAGACGATCCAGGAACTCCCACATCTTGTC
>CAKUHV010000022.1 GCA_934659445.1 uncultured Oscillospiraceae bacterium
ATAGATGCGGTAGATGGTCACGCCGCTGATGAAGTGGACAATAAAGCGGCAGATGCAGCCCACCACGGTGCCTGTGAACACGCCGCCCTTCATCTTCCGGAAGAAGCAGGCCACCCCCAGCACGCCGAAGGCCAGCACATAGTCCATCACCATGGAGGTGGGGCCCACGGCATAGGCGCCATCGAAGATCAGCTGCAGCATTCCGTAGGCAAAGGCGGTAAGGAAGCTCTCCTTCCATCCCCACCGGGCGCAGAACAGGAAGATGGGCAGCATCCCGATGCACACGCTGCCCCCCTGGGGCAGCTCCAGCAGCTTGACATAGCTCAGGGCGGTGGCTGCGGCCACCATCACGGCCCCCTCGGTCAGGGCCTGGATCTTTTGGTGTGACATAGGTTTTCCAGCTTTCTTTCCAAGATCAATCCCAACGATGTGCATCAAAAAACGCCCCATTGCGGCGTATGCGCAATGGGGCGTACCTTCTCCGTCCATATACTCGCATTCCTACGCCGGCATTACCCGGATCAGGTCTGAGGGACTGGAACGGCATTACGCTCCGATCTCAGCCGGCTTGCGCCAGCGCCCCTTGGAATTGTCGTCTTTATTATAGCGGCGGTCCCGCCTACTGTCAAGAGCACACTTGCATTCCCGCCCGCTCCGGGGTAAAATGGGGGCATCTGTGAAAAGGAGCCGATCATATGCCGCGCTGCTTTATCTATGCCGCAGGCACCTTTTACGGCCTGCGTGAGCGCCCCCGCCCCGGCGACCTTCAGATCGCCGCCGACGCCGGACTGCTTTTGTGCCAACAGGAGGGGCTGCGCCCCGATCTGGTCATAGGGGACTTCGACTCCATGGAGCTGGAGGGCACCCCGGAGGGCTGCGTGCGCGTCCCCGTGGAAAAGGACGACACCGACACCATGCTGGCCATCCGGGAGGGGCTGAAGCGGGGCTGCACGGAGTTCCACCTATACGGCGGCACCGGGGGCGCCCGGCTGGACCACACGCTGGCCAACCTTCAGGGGCTGGCCTTTCTCTGCCGCCACGGAGCCAGAGGCTATCTCTACGACCGGGACTTCGTCTATACAGTCATCGAAAACGACACCCTCATCCTGCCCCGGCAGGTGGACTGGGGGTTGGTGTCCCTGTTCAGCATGGAGGGCAAGGCGGAGCCCATCACCTTGGAGGGACTGCAGTACCCTATGACCGACGGCGCCCTCACCTCCGACTTCCCCCTGGGGGTCAGCAACCACTTTGTGTCGGATACCGCCCGCATCACTGCGGGAAACGGCCTGCTGCTGGCAGGCTGGCAGCTGCCGCCCCACTCCTGAATACGCAAAAATCGCTCCCCAGTGAAACTGGGGAGCGATTTTGATCTTACGCTTCGGGCTTCAGCAGCTCGGTCAGGTCGATCTCCTCCGCGTCCCGCCACAGGCGCTCCAGATCGTAGAACTTCCGGGCCTCGTCGGTGAACACATGGACCACCACGTCGGAGAAGTCCATCAACAGCCAGGTGCCGCCCCGGTGGCCCTCGATGTGGTGGGCCTGCTCGCCGTGCTTTTCCATGGCCTCCTCGCAGGCATCGGACATGGCCTTGATCTGGGTGTTGGAGGTGGCGGAGCAGATCACAAAATAGTCCGCCAGAGTGGTCAGGCCCTCGGTGCGCAGCAGCTTGATATCCTGGCCCTTTTTGCTGTCCAGGGCCTTGACCAGGACAACAGCGCTCTCGTAAGAAGTCATGCTTTTTCTCCTTTTTTCTCTGAATGCTCCCGGGGCCTTCACGCCGGACCCGGGAATGATCCTATTTCCTCCGCCCGCGATGAGCGGACATTTTTATGCCGCGGGCAGGTCCTGAGAGGGGGGCGGCTCTGGGAATATCTCCCCCGGGTCGATGGGGTCGGGCAGTCCGCCGCTCTCGCCCCCGCTCCCGCTGTCCCCGCCGGATGAGCTGTCCCCGGGCTGACTGCTGTCGCCGCCGGGCTCTTCTCCGTTCCCGTCCCCGGAGGAGGTGTCTCCGGGCTGCTCCTCCGGCTGGGAGGTGTCGCCTGTCTGTCCGGGCTGTTCCGGCTGTTCAGTCTGCTCCGGAGGCTTGGTCTCATCTGGCTTTGTGCCGCTGTCCGTCTTGCCGGAGGAACTGTCCGTCTTGCTGCCGCCGCTGCCGGCCATCTTGGGGTCGGCCAGGGTGCCGTTGGTGACGGTAAAACCGCCGCTCTTCAGGTGGACCACCAGCTCCAGATCGGCGGCGGTGATCTCCTTCTCATAGGGATTCAGGCCGCTGTTGATCACCTTCAGCAGCTCCGTCTCGTCCAGGGTGACCAGCGCCGCCCCCTTATAGCTGAAGCTGTCCCCCAAAGGGGCGGTGGAGAAGGACACGCCGGTCTCCGGCTCCATCCCCTTGGCCAGCTCCGCAAAGGCCAGGATATTGCCCACGGACAGGTCGGTCTTTACATTCTCCGCAAAGATCTCCACCAGGGCGGGCAGCTTCAGGAAGGTGGCGGGCTGAAGGCACTTCTTCGCCGCCGCCTTCAGGAAATCCTGCTGGATCACCAGCCGGCCCACATCCCCCCGGGAGTGGCTGCCGTCGTTGTTCTTCCGGTGGCGGATCACCTGCATGGCATCGTCCCCGTTCAGCAGGCGCAGGCCCGCCTTCTGGTGGATATGCAGGTCTTGATAGGGGTCGTCGTAGTCCATGTCGAAGGGGACCTCGAATTCCACGCCGCCGATGGCGTCCACCAGCTTGCCGATGGCCTCCCACTCCACCACCACATAGAAGTCGGGGCGGATGCCCGTCAGCTTGGCCACCTGATCCTTCAGGGCGGCCATACCGTTCTCCACCTGGGTGGCCTTGTCCTTGCCCCGGTTGTAGTTATACACCGCGTTCAGCCGCTTGCTGGCGGTGCTCACGTTCACCATGGTGTCCCGGGGCAGATTCAGGCCCTGAATGGTCTTGGCCTTGGTGTCATAGGTCAGCAGCAGCATGGTGTCAGTAGAGCCGCTGATCACATCCCGGCCCACCACCAGGAAGGTATATACCCCCTCCCGCCGGCCGCCGTGGGATGTGGCCTGTCCGCCGGACTCCTCGCTGGAGGAGGGCTGGTCGATCACCGGCTCATCCGGCAGGTCGGGCACTCGTATCCACCACCGCAGGGCCAGCACCCCCGCCAGCAGCACCACGATCACGCCCAGCAGCACCCGGCAGCGGATGCGCCGCTTCCGGTCCAGTCCCGCCCACCAAAGGCGCAGTCCTGCAAGGGCCCCCTGCCCTTCCACCGTATGGTCCTCTCTTTTTCCGTGTTGGTTCTCTCTCATCATGTTCAGTCCTCGATCGTCACGCCCGCGGCCAGCAGCCAGTCCCGGGCCATCAAAGTTCTTTTATGGATGGGCAGCCCCCGCTCCTCCATCTCCTGGATGGTGGTCTCCACCCCCAGCAGCAGCGC
This sequence comes from uncultured Oscillospiraceae bacterium, assembly GCA_934659445.1. Lineage (GTDB taxonomy): Bacteria > Bacillota > Clostridia > Oscillospirales > Oscillospiraceae > Lawsonibacter. The sequence goes on from CAKUHV010000022.1 coordinate 3,432, forward strand.
CTTGTCCAGATCCTTATAGGACAGGGCCCGCAGGCGCTCCACGCCCGCAAAGTCCCGGTTGGGCTCGATATAGTCGGCCATGTAGATGATCTTCTCCAGAAGGGTCATATCCTCCTTGGCCGTGGTGTGCCAGAAAATGGCCTGACACACCTCCTCAGGTTCCCCAAAAACGTACTTGGCGATACATGCCCCTGTTTTGGAGTGCAGCAGCTTCACCGCCGTCCGCTCCAGTTCGTCCAGCTCCACTCCGTATTTGGCGCAAAGGGCGGTGTTCTCCTCCAGCGTCCAGTATTTGGTGCAGTCGTGGAGAATTCCCGCCCGGCGGGCCAGAGTCCCATCCGCCCCCCAGCGGCGGGCCAGCTTCACAGCCTCCTCCTCCACGCCCATCACATGGGGCACCCGCTTTTGCTTCATCATGTAATAGGAGCAGGCCCTCAGCTCGGGCAGCTCCAGATGCTTCAGATCGGTATGGACGCCGTACAGGCCGTGCATCAGGATGCAGCCGTAGACCGCCGGCACCAGATACCGCCGCCCAAGGCCCTGATCCAGCCCCGCCCGCAGCCGGGTGGAGGAGATGTCCACCAGCCCCGGCAGGGTGATGGTGACGATCTCCGCCCCGAAGTGCTCCTTCAGATAGGCCCGCTGGGGGGCAAAGACCTCCTCCCCGTCCTGTTCCGTGCGGCCGAAGGCGCAGATCCCCGCCAGGGCCATGATCCTCTCCGGCTGCCGCCACAGGTGGAGGGTCAGGAACATGTCCGTGCCCATGAGCAGCCACAGCTTCGCCTGCGGATACTGCCGGTGCATCTGCTCCAGTGTGTCGGCGGTGTAGCTTTTCCCGGGGCGCCGCAGCTCCAGGTCGGACACCTCCACCGTGCCGGGCATGGCCATAGCATCCGCCATCTTCGCCGTCATCTCCAGCCGCCGCTCCGGGGATGGGGTGCCCTCCGGCAGCTCCTTATGGGGGGGCAGCGCCGCGGGGATCAGGATCAGCTTGTCCAGCTTCAGGGCGGCAATGGCCGCCCTGGCCGCCTGAAAGTGACCCAGATGGGGCGGATTGAAGGTCCCGCCGTAAATACCGATATTCATGGCAAACACCTCTGTCTCTGTATGGTTTGCGGGGGTATCGGGCTGCTTTTCTAAACCGCGGTGGACGGATGGGAACATCCGCCCCTATATGGCGGCCCGATGAGGGCATCGGGCCCTACATGGCTGTCGATCTTCCGCAGGGGCGGCCTATGCCGCCGGGGGGCATAGGGGGCTTCGCCCCCTATACCAAAGACGGGAGGGCGGGTGGGTATTTAATTCCGCTTTTTGTCTGCCGCCAGCACGATCTTGTCCTTCTTGTCCTTATTGTGGCTTGGACGGTACACCACAAATTTTGTCTCCCACGTCGGCAGGCCGACGTGGGGCCCCGGTCTTTTTCTGCTTGGGCGAAGTGAATTCGCCCTGCGCAAATTGCCTGCGGCAATTTTACACGCCATCAGGCGCGGCCGCCTTTCGGCGGCTTGATCGGAACAAAATTTGTCAGCCGCGCTTTTTGTCTGCCGCCAGCACGATCTTGTCCTTCTTGTCCTTATTGTGGCTTGGACGGTACAGAACAAATTTTGTTCCGATGACCTGCACCACCTCGCTGCGGGTCAGGGGGGCCAGGGCCTCCGCCGCCTCCCGTGCGGACATGAGGGAGTTCTCCAGCACCCGGCCCTTGATCAGCTCCCGTGCCTCCAGGGCGTCGTTGGCCTGCTTGACCAAGTTATCCCCTATGCCGTCCTTGCCGATGATCAGGATCGTGTCGATGCCGTTGGCCAGCCCTCTCAGCTGGGCCCGCTGCTTGCTTGTCAGTTCCATAGTTCCTCTCTATACTCCGTTCCCCGGCCTGAAATTGCCGCTGTATTTTTACTCGTATCCCGCCTTTTCGCCATACCTCTTTTTGTCATTGCGAACCAGTCCGCAGACTGGTGCGGCAATCCGTTCCTCTTTGTTTCAAATACGGATTCCCACGGCAGTGACATCGGTCACTGCCTCGGAATGACAGCAAAGTAATACCAGGCCGAAAAAGCCGCTGCTGTTACTTCTTCAGATATTCCTCCAGCTTGCCGTAAAACTCACGCATGGCCTTCCCCCGGTGGGAGATGGCGGAGCGCTCCTCCAGACTCATTTGGGCGAAGGTCTTCTTTTTCTCCGGCACGAAGAACACGGGATTATACCCGAAGCCGTCGTTGCCCATGGGGGCAAAGGCGATAGCGCCGGGGCACTCCCCCCGGGCGGTGAGCACATCGCCGTTGGGAAAGCAGCAGGTGATGACGGACACGAACTTCGCCGTGCGGGGCATCTGGCCCTTCATATTCTCCAGCAGCAGGCGGTAGCGTCCCTCGTCATCCAGACCGGGGCCGCCGTACCGGGCGGAGTATACCCCGGGCGCGCCGCCCAGCGCGTCCACACACAGGCCGGAGTCATCGGCGATGGCGGGCATACCGCTGGCCTCCATCACCGTCCTGGCCTTCAGCAGGGAGTTTTCCTCAAAGGTGGAGCCGGTCTCCTCCACCTCAACGTCCACGCCGGCCTCCGCCTCGGAGCACACCTCTACCCCCATCTTGGACAGGAGCAACTTCATCTCCTCCAGTTTCTTTTTGTTCTTGCTGGCCAATACCAATTTCATCGTACATTCTCCTTCCGATCGGCCATGCGGTCCAGCGCCATATTCCGCAGGGTGATCGCCAGATCGGCGGTCACCATAGCGATGTCGAGGACATAGAAGGCCACCACATAGGTGATGTTTCCTCCCGCGATCTTTCCCGCGATGCCGCACAGATAGCCTGCGATGATGATCAGCTCAAAGGAAATGCTCTTGCCCCGGGCGGTGCGGGAGCGCAGGGACTTGCTGATGTTGAAGGGCCAGGACAGGCCGAACAGGATCAGCATCATCGTCTCAAAGATCTGTGCCATGCTCAGCCCTCCAGACATGCCCGCTGGATGCTCTGCAGCTGCCGGATGCCCCCGGCGCACAGCTCCACCAGCTGCCGCTGCTCCTCCACGGTGAAGGGGCGGCCCTCGCCGGTGCCCTGAAGCTCGATCAGGCGGCCCTGGTCATCCATGACGCAGTTCAGATCCACCATGGCGGAGGAGTCCTCCTCATAGCACAGGTCCAGCATGGGCCGATCTCCCACGATGCCGGCGGACACAGCGGCCACATAGCCGCTGACGGGGATCTCCTGGATCAGGCCCTGCTCCCGCATCTTCCGGAAGGCCAGCATCATGGCCACAAAGCCCCCGGTGATGGAGGCGGTGCGGGTGCCGCCGTCCCCCTGGAGCACGTCGCAGTCCACGGTGATGTTCCACGGGCCCAGCTTCTTCATGTCCACCACCGCCCGCAGAGAGCGGCCCACAAGGCGCTGGATCTCGGCGCTACGGGGGCTGAGCTTCAGCTTGGAGATGTCCCGGCGGCTGCGCTCCCGGTTGGCCCGGGGCAGCATGGAGTACTCGGCGGTCACCCAGCCCTCCCCCTCGGGGACATGGCGGGGCGGCTTGTCCTCCACGCTGGCGGTGCACAGCACGTGGGTGTTGCCGCAGCGGATCAGGCAGGAGCCCTCCGCAAACTTGTTGATGTCAGGGATGATCTCGATCGGGCGCAGCTGGTCAAAGGCGCGGCCGTCGATCCTGTCCATATCTGTTCACCTTTCTTTCTGAAAATACTCTGCGGCGCCGGCCGCTCAGATGATCGCCTCGGCGTACTCCAAGGGATCGAAGGGCTTCAGGTCGTCCACGCCCTCGCCCACGCCGGCGTATTTCACGGGCACGCCCAGCTCTCTGGTGATGGCGATGGCGATGCCCCCCTTGGCGGTGCCGTCCAGCTTGGTCAGCACGATGCCGGTGATCCCGGCGGCCTCCTTGAACTGCCGGGCCTGGATCAGGCCGTTCTGTCCCGTGGTGGCGTCCAGCACCAGCAGGGTCTCCCGGGCGGCGTCGGGCAGCTCCCGGTCGATGACCCGGCTGATCTTGTTCAGCTCGTTCATCAGGTTCTGCTTGTTGTGCAGCCGCCCGGCGGTGTCCACCAGCACCACGTCAGCTTTCCGGGCCTTGGCGGCGCTGACGGCGTCGAACACCACGGCGGCGGGGTCGGCCCCCTCGTGCTGCTTGACAATCTCCACCCCCGCCCGGTCGGCCCAGATGGTCAGCTGCTGGGAGGCGGCAGCCCGGAAGGTGTCGGCGGCGCAGAAAATGACCCGCTTGCCCTCTCCCTTCAGCTGGGCACCGATCTTGCCGATGGTGGTGGTCTTCCCCACGCCGTTCACCCCGATGAACAGGGCTACCGAGGGCTTGGTGGACAGGTCAAGGCCCATCTCCCCCACGGTCAGGGTCTCGGCGATGATGCTCCGCATCAGCTCCCGGGCGCCCTCTACCGTCTTGACCCCCTGCTCTCTGGCCCGGCGGCGCAGCCGCTCCACCAGATCCAGGGCCACGTCCATGCCGGTGTCCGCCAGGATCAGAGACTCCTCCAGCTCGTCGTAGAAGTCGTCCGTCAGTTCAGAGCCGAAGGCGGCGAAAATATTGATCTTTTTCAGCTTGTCAAAAAAGCCCATGTCTGACCGTCCTTTTCTGTTTTACTGTTCCACTTTCTTCCCGCAGTAGGGGCAGAACTGTCCCCACTGGAAGCTGTCGTTCAATTCCTTCCCGCAGAAGGGGCAGAAGGAGGGGGCCTCCTCATCCGTCTGCTGTCCGCTGCCGCCGGGCGTGTCAATGCTCTGGCTGGCGGAAGAGCTGGGGATGGGGACCGCATTCTTCTGGGCGTCCGCCTTCAGAAAGGCGAGGATCCCCTTCACCGCCAGCACCATCAGAAGGATCAGTACAATGCCGCCGATAATGGCCGCCTTGTCGCGGGACTGTTTCTTTTCGTTCACCGTTGACCTCCATCGTCCTCGCAAGCTCCGTATCGTTCGCCGCGGCATACATGCCGCGTCTCATTCACTCCGCTGCTCGTCCTCTCCCCACAAAGCCCGCTGCCGCTGGGCCTTTGCGGGGGCCTGTAATGCAAGCTCCGTATCGTTCGCCGCGGCGTACATGCCGCGTCTCATTCACTCCGCTGCTCGTCCTCTCCCCACAAAGCCCGCTGCCGCTGGGCCTTTGTGGGGGCCCGGATGCAGTCGCAGGGAGTTTTCCTATCTGATATTCAGCTGCTTCTCCACGTCGTTCAGGTTGATGGTCAGGATACGGCTTACGCCCTGCTCCTGCATGGTGACGCCGTAGAGAACGTCGGCCTCCTCCATGGTGCCCCGGCGGTGGGTAATGACGATAAACTGGGTCTTGTCCGCCATATTGCGCATATAGCCGGCAAAGCGCGCCACGTTATTGTCGTCCAGAGCGGCCTCGATCTCGTCCATGACCACGAAGGGGGTGGGCCGCACCTTCAGAATGGCAAAGTACAGGGCGATGGCCACAAAGGCCTTCTCGCCGCCGGACAGCAGGGTGATGATCTTCAGCGCCTTGCCCGGGGGCTGCACCTTGATCTCGATGCCGCAGTTGAGGATATCCTCCGGGTCCTCCAGCTCCAGCGCCGCCCGGCCGCCGCCGAACAGCTCCTGAAAGGTCTGCCCGAAGGCCGCGTTGATGGTCTGAAACTCCCGGGCGAAGATGGTCTTCATCTCTCCGGTGATGGAGGCGATGACATCGGCCAGCTCTCGCCGGGCCTTCTCCACGTCGTCCCGCTGGTCGGTGAGGTAGGTATACCGCTCGTTCACCCGCTCGAACTCGTCGATGGCCCCCAGACTGATGGGGCCCAGGGCGGAAATGCTCCGCTTCAGCTCGCCGATGCGGCGGGTGGCCTTGGGCACCGACTCGATCTCTACCCGCTGCTGCCGGGCGGCCTCGTGGGACAGCTCATAGTTCTCCCACAGCTTGTCCAGCAGCTGCTTTTCCTCCAGAACGGCGGTGGTCTTCCTCTGCTCCAGACGGGAGACCTCCCCCTCCATGTGAAGCAGCTCCTCGTTGCAGGCCCGGGCGTCCCGGTCGGCCTGCACCCGGCTGCCCTCCAGCTCCATGCGCTGGCGGTTCAGCTCGATCACCCGGTCGTTCCGCTGCCGGTTCTCCCCCTTCAGGGTATTCCGGCGCATCTCCTTCTCCCGGATCTGCTGTTCAAAGCGGGCGTTCTTCTCCTCGTAGCTGCCGATCAGGGCCTGACTCTGATCCCGGTCCCCCTCCAGCTCATGCAGCAGCTGCTCCAGCTGCTCCAGTGCAGCGGCGCCGGTCTCCCGCTCCGCCTCCAGGGCGGCCCGGCGGCTGTTCAGCTCCGCCAGCTCCCCGGCGATGGCCTGGGCCCGCTGGACCATGTCGCTCTGACCCCGGCTCTTGCTCCGGGTCTGCTCCTCCAGCTGGGCCACGCTGCCCTCCAGCTGGGCAATGCGATCCCGGGCCTTCTTCGTGTCCTCCTCGTTCTGGGCCGCCCGGCTCTTCAGCTGCTCCAGCTCGCTGCGGCCGCTCTCCTGCTGGTCCTCCAGGGCGGACAGCATGCTGCGGCAGCGCTCCAGCTGGCCCTCGGCCTTCAGGATGGCGTCCTCCCACTGGCGCAGCTGGCCCTGGGCCGCCTCCAGCTCATACTGGGCGGCGGTGGCCTCCCGCTGGGCCTGCTGGCTGTCCTGCTCCGCCCGGGTCAGCTGCTGGCGCAGCTGGCCGATCTGGCTGTTCAGCCGCTCCAGCTCGTTGGCCCGGCTGAGAATGCCCGCCGAGCGGCTGGCGGAGCCGCCGGTCATGGAGCCGCCGGGGTTGAGCACCTGACCGTCCAGTGTGACGATGCGGAATTTGTAGCCGAACTTCCGGGCCGCGGCAATGGCGCAGTCCAGATCCTCCATCACCGCCACCCGGCCCAGCAGGTTGGAAAACACGTTCTGATACTTGGGGTCGAAGGAGATCAGCCGGTCTCCGACGCCCACAAAGCCGGGCTCCCGCTCCAGAGCGCGGCCCTCGGACAGACTACCCGGGCGGATGGAGCTAAGGGGCAGGATGGTGGCCCGGCCGCCGTCCCGGCGCTTCAGATAGCCGATGACGGCCTTGCCGTCCTCCTCCCGGTCCACCACGATGTTCTGCATGGCCCCGCCCAGAGCGGTCTCGATGGCCACGGTGTACTGGTCGGGCACCTTCAGCAGATCGGCCACAGGGCCGTGGATATTCTTCAGGGCGCCCCGCTGGGCCTCTCCCATCACCAGCTTGACGGCCTTGGAGTAGCCCTCGTGGAGCTTCTCCATCTCCGCCAGCATCTTGATGCGGGAGGACAGGGCGTTCTCGTCCATTTTCAGGCGGGTATACTGCTCCCGGGCCTGCTCCGCCTTCTTCTTCCGGCTGTCCACCCGCAGAGTGTAGCCGCTGATGACGTTTTTCGCCCCGTCCCGCTCCTCGGCGGCGTCGCCGCAGGCCCGTCTGGCCTTTTTTACCTCATTTCTGGCCTGCTCCAGCCGCTGCTCCAGCTCCCCCAGCTCCCGGCGGACGGTCTGGTCCCGGTCCATGATCTCCTGGGCGGCGGCAGCCAGTGCGGACAGCAGGGCCTTGGCCTCGGCAGCGGTGGCATTTTCCATGGACTGCCGCTGGCGCAGCTGCTCCAGCTCCTGTGCCAGGGTGCCGGCGGAGCGGTCGTTCTCCCTTGCCTGCTCCTCCTTGGCGGCCACCTGCGCCAGCAGCTGCTCCAGCTCGCCGTCGATCTCCGTCAGACGGCCGCGCTGCTGCTCGGTCTGCTGGGTGAGGGAGCCCTCCCGGCTCTCCCGCCGGGCGATCTCCTCCCGCACCCGCTGGGCGTTTTCCGTGTTGTGGACGATGCTGGTGCGCAGCACCGCGATCTCCGACTCCAGGTCGGCAATGGCGGTCTCCTGCTGCTGGCACTCCTGCCGCAGGGCGTCGGCCTGCTGCTCCTTCTCCCGCATCCGGGCGACAAAATCCTCGGCGGCGGCATACAGCCGTTCCAGCTTTGCCTTGCTCTCGTCCCGCTGGCGGGCGGCCTGCTCATAGTCGGCCTCCACCTTGATGGCGTTGGCCCGGATGCGCTCCAGTCCATCCAGCCACACGGAGATCTCCAGCCCCCGCAGCTCCTCCCGCAGGACCAGAAACCTCTTGGCCGTCTCGCTCTGCTTCCGCAGGGGCTCCACCTGCAGCTCCAGCTCGGCGATCTTGTCGTTGACGCGCAGCAGATTCTCGTCCGTGCGCTCCAGCTTGCGCTCGGCCTCCTCCTTGCGGTGGCGGTAGCGGGAGATGCCCGCCGCCTCCTCAAAGACCTCCCGCCGGTCGGCAGACTTGACCGACAGGATCTCGTCGATCTTGCCCTGACCGATGATGGAGTAGCCCTCCCGCCCCAGACCGGTGTCCATGAACAGCTCGTTCACGTCCTTCAGGCGCACGGAGCGGCGGTTGATGTAGTATTCGCTCTCGCCGGAGCGGTAATACCGCCGGGTGACCATGACCTCCGACTCGTCCAGACCGAAGGTGTGGCCGGTGTTGTCCAGGATCAGGGAAACCTCGGCGTAGCCCGTCTGCCTGCGCTGGGCGGTGCCGCCGAAGATCACATCCTCCATCTTGCCCCCCCGCAGGGCGCGGGTGGACTGCTCCCCCATGACCCAGCGGATGGCGTCGGAAATATTGGATTTGCCGGAGCCGTTGGGGCCCACAATGGCGGTAATGTCCTCGCCAAAGGTCAGCACCGTCTTGTCGGGAAAGGATTTGAACCCCTGGATCTCCAAAGCCTTCAGGTACAACTGCAAACACCTCGTCCGTATCCGGCGGCCGCACAGCCGTTCGCCGGTAGATCTCGATACCGATAGATAGTACATTATAGCAGAATCCATCGGGCTTTGCAATTTATTTCCACGCCGCGCTCCGGAAATTTTGGCTGCTTCTCCATTCCTCCGGCGGGCCCGGCCTGTCCTGCCGCAGCAGCTTTCGCCCTCTGCGGAAGGCAGGGGCCGGAACGGGCAAAAAAACGCCGCGGGCGGCCGCCCGCGGCGTGGATCAAAAGCCAGGAAAAGGACGCTGATATTCGCATATCAGCGTCCTTTAAGCCCGTCAGTATCTGATCGTTTCGGTCCCGCGCATTGTCCGCGCCGGGACCTGCGGCAGCTGAGATCAGCCGCCGAACACCTTGATCATGAAGCCCGCGGCAACAGCGGAGCCAATGACGCCGGCCACGTTGGGGCCCATGGCGTGCATCAGCAGGAAGTTGGCGGGGTTGGCCTTGCGGCCCACGTTCTGGGACACACGGGCGGCCATGGGCACGGCGGACACGCCGGCGGAGCCGATCAGGGGGTTGACCTTGCCGCCGGTGACCACATACAGCAGGTCGCCCAGCAGCAGGCCGCCGGTGGTGGACAGCATAAAGGCCAGCAGGCCCAGCACGACGATCTTCAGGGTAGAAGGCGTCAGGAAGGTGTCATAGGTAGCCTTGAAGCCCACGGACAGGCCCAGAGGAATGGTGACGATGTTGCACAGGGCGTTCTGCGCGGTGTCGGACAGACGCTCGGTGCAGCCGCTCTCGCGGAACAGGTTGCCCAGCATCAGCATACCGATCAGAGGAGCGGTATCGGGGATCAGCAGGATGACGAAGATGGTCACAGCGATGGGGAAGATGATCTTCTCGGTCTTGGAGACCACACGCAGCTGAGTCATCTTAGTCTCCCGCATCTTCTTGCTGGTCATAGCCTTCATGATGGGGGGCTGGATCAGGGGGATCAGAGCCATATAGGAGTATGCCGCGATGGCGATAGCCGGCAGCAGATTGGGGGCCAGCTTGGAGGCGGTGAGGATGGCGGTGGGGCCGTCAGCGCCGCCGATGACGCCGATGGCGCCGGCCTCAGCGGGAGTAAAGCCCAGAGCCAGAGCCAGCAGGAAGGCGGAGAAGATGCCCAGCTGAGCGGCAGCGCCCAGCATCAGAGCGATGGGGTTGGCCAGCAGGGGGCCGAAGTCCGTCATTGCGCCGATGCCCATGAAGATGATCGACGGGTAAATGGCGTACTGGACGCCCTGATACAGCACCCACATAAAGCCGACGGTGTGTCCGTCGCCCGCGGGAGGATTGATCAGGCCGGTCAGAGGCAGGTTGGCCAGCAGCATACCGAACGCGATAGGGACCATCAGCAGGGGCTCGTAGCCCCGGCCGATGCCCAGGTACAGCAGCAGGCAGGCCAGCAGGATCATGACCACCTGGCGCCAGTCGGTGGGCAGGGCGGCAAAACCGGAGCCCTCGAGAATGCGGCCGAAAACTTCAATAAAGAAACTCATATCTCTACTACCTCCTATCAGCCCAGGGTGACCAGCAGGTCATCGGTGTTGACGGTGCTGCCCACGGTAGCGGAGATCGCCTTGACAGTGCCGGCCACGGGGGCGGAGACCTCGATCTCCATCTTCATGGCCTCCAGCACCACCAGCACATCGCCGGCCTGGACGGAGTCGCCCACCTTGCACTCGACCTTGAACACATTGCCGGGCATGGGGCTGTTCACCGCGGTCTCGCCGGCGGCCACAGCCGCAGGGGCGGCGGCGGGAGCAGGGGCGGCAGCGGGGGCGGGGGCGGCCGCAGGAGCGGGAGCAGCCACGGGGGCGGCAGGCGCAGCGGCAGGGGCGGCGGCCACAGGGGCCACGTTGGTGATCTGGAAGGAGCCCATAGGCATACCGGTCTGCTCAGCCACGGCGGCCATCATCACGGACACCAGCTCGCCCTCGTCCTGCTTAGGAGCGGCAGGGGCGGCGGGAGCGGGGGCGGCCTTCTTGGGGGCGGGGGCAGCGGCGGGCTTCTTGCCCTCGATGCTGCTGACGATCTTGGAGATGATCATAATGATCAGATCCAGGATGCCCAGCATAATAAAGGTGATGACGATGCCGCAAGCGGCGATCAGCAGCGCCTTGGGCCAGCCGAGCATTTCAAGCGTATATCCAGCGTACATTCAGCGTCCTCCCAATCAGCCCAGAGTGACCAGCAGGTCGTCGGTGTTGACGGTGCTGCCCACGGTGGCGGAAACGGCCTTCACGGTGCCGTCCACGGGGGCGGAGACCTCGATCTCCATCTTCATGGCCTCCAGCACCACCAGCACGTCGCCGGCCTTTACGGAGTCGCCCACCTTGCACTCGACCTTGAACACATTGCCGGGCATGGGGCTGTTCACCGCGGTCTCGCCGGCGGCCACGGCAGCGGGAGCGGCCTTGGGGGCGGCGGCGGGGGCGGGGGCAGCAGCGGGAGCAGGGGCAGCCGCAGGAGCGGGGGCGGCCACAGGGGCAGCCACGGGAGCCGCATAAACGGGGGCGGCGGCCACCGGAGCGGCGCCGGTCTTCTCAACGGTGACGTTGTAGACCTTGCCGTTTACGGTAACATTGTAGTTCATAGTCTTTTTCCCCTTTTCTTAAAATTGCGAACACACACTGTGTTCAGGATGCATGGAATCCTGCAACTCATCCCCGTTCACCCCGGAATTCTCCGGGGTGAACGGAAAACGAAATTGGTGGCATTATACCATTTTTGAAGGAGTTCTGTCAAGGACAAGGCGGGCATCAGCCGCAGCTTCTGCACAACACCTTGACACGCACCCCTCCGGCCGGGCTTACAGCACGTCGGCGAAGGCCTGCAGGGCGGTGCTGGCCTGACCAAAGTCCCGCATCTGCTGGTCTACGCCCAGCTTGACGTGGGGGATGCCGGCGGCGTTCAGGGCCTTCTTCAGATAGGGATACTCCATCTCCTCGGGGTCGCAGAACTGCTGCATGAACAGCACCAGACCCTGGGCGCCGGAGTCCTTGACCATCTTCACGATGAAGTCGGCGCGGCGGTTCTGGCTGGAGTGCTCATCGTACAGCAGCACGTCGTAGTCCTGATCGGCGAACTGCTGGGCCAGAGCCATCATGGGGTCGCCGGTCTCGGCGGCGTCCACCAGGCAGGGGCGGCTCTCGTTGGCCACATCGTCGGCGGCAATGGCGATCTTGTTGTCGTCCAGGATCTGCATCAGCTTGGGGTTGTCGCAGATGATGCCGGAGGTGACGATCTTCTTGCCGGTCCAGTTGGCGGCGGGCAGCTTCTCCAGCTCGGCGTTCAGCTGCTCCAGCTTCTCGGTGTACTCGTCCTTCAGCATGAACCAGGAGGCGCGGTACACGGCGGAACGGCTGACGGCGGAGATGACGTCGCAGTGCTCGTTGGCCAGCTTGGAGAACTTGCGGCGGGCGGCCCGGGACTTGTTATAGACCTTGATAGCGTCGCGCAGGGCCTCGTCGGTGATGGGGGCGCCGGAGATCTTCTCCAGCTCGGTCTTCACGTGCATGTACTGATCCACGGTGAACTGCAGGCCGAAAGCGGGGCGGCGGTTCTGGGGGTGGGCCAGGAAGATGCAGGGCAGCTTGCCCTCCATGGCCACGCGGAAGTTCTGGCTCATGGGGCGCAGGGTGTCGCAGATGGTGGGAGTGATCAGGCCGTCCAGCACGTCCAGGGTGCCGTCCAGCAGCATCTCCAGCGCCAGCTGGGCGATGGTGCAGTAGAAGGTGGCGCAGTACTCCTTGGCGCGGGAGATGGTCTTGTTATTGCTGCCCCAGATGCCCATGGGCACCATGCCGGCGGCGTAGACCAGCTCCTCGGGAGCGTAGTAGGGCAGAACACCGATGATTTTCTTGCCCTGGGCCTTGTAGGCGTCGGCCTGACGGTGGGGATGCTCGGCGACAGCCTTGAAATCATTCAGCAGAAGTTCGATACTCATTACTTATTGCCCTCCTTCGCCTTGTTGGCGTCCATGGCCTCAACCAGGCCCTGAACGCGAGTCTCATACTGGGCCTCGTTGAAGTTGCGGGGATCGGCCTGGTCGCCGTCGAATCCGGCGCAGGGCACGCCCAGATCCTTGGTGAACCGGCGCTGCATCTCGGCCATGTAGCCGGACCAGGGCTTGCAGGAGCGGTTGTAGTGGACCAGCACACCGTCCACCTTGTTCTCCTTGCAGATACCCTCACGCCAGGCAACGCCCTGCTCGATACACACGGAGTTGGGGGCCTTGTAGTAAGCGCGGGCCATCTCGTCGATGTTGTTGTACACGAAGCCGAAAGCGGGGGCGTACACCACAGCGGTGACGTTCACGCCGTTGGCCTTCAGGGGCTTGAACAGGTTAGGCAGCTTGGGCCAGCAGGGGATGCCCTCGAACATGACGCGGTACTGCTCGGGGAAGGGAGTGGTGGACTTGCCCTCCTTCACGGCCTCCTCCAGGTCCTTGTCCAGCAGCTCGAAGGCCTCGGCGGCCTGCACCTTGCCGCGGGCGGTGACCACGTCAGCCATGTGGTTGAACAGGTCGAAGCCGGAGTAAGGCGCGGGCTTGTACTGCAGGTAATCGCACACCTTCAGCCATGCCTTGGCGGTGCGGTTGGCGTGGGCGCAGGCGTCCTCGAACTTCTTCTCGTCGAACTTCTTGCCGGTCAGCTCCTCCAGCTGATGGATGGCCTTGTCGAACTGGGCGCGGACATAGGCCACGTTGGTATCGGCCACCTCTACGGTGTTGTTGTAGGGGATGTCGATCATGATCAGGGGGATGTTGCACATACGGGCGATGTTCTCATACCACTTGGTCATGCAGTTGCAGATGTTGTTGCAGCACAGCACGAAGTCGGGCTGGGGAATGCGCATCTGCTTATAGGGCTTGATGGCCTCGCGGCGGAAGTTCTTGTAGGCGATCTCCTTCTCGGTGGTCTCGGGCAGGGCCTCGATCTCGTGGATGTCGTCCAGAACGGTGTAAGGCACCTGGGTCTTGGGGTCCTTCTTGGGCTTGCCGGTGGCGGGGTCGATGACCACGTTGCCGTTCTCGTCCTTCAGGGGCTTGCCGCTCTTGGGGTCGATGATGAACTCCAGCGTCTCGGGGTCGAACTTGCGGGCGGCGCGCTTGCCGGCGGCGTAAGCCAGAGAGATGCGGGCGTAGCCGCAGATGTCGTTGTCATATCCCAGATCCTCGGCGGCCTGGCACATGATCTCGCCGTCCCGCTGGGCGGCGATGCCGGCGGCCTGGTTCTCGGGGTACATGACGTTCAGGTCAAAGGCCTCGGCCAGCTCGCAGGGGAACTTGGAGCTGGACCAGCCAACCAGCTTGCCCTCGGCCTTGGCCTTGCGGGCGTCTGCATACACGTCGTCAACGACCTTGCGCAGGGCAAGCACGCCGGGACTTACAGTTTTAGCCATTGTATTTTCCTCCCAATTGAGATTGTATTTGCTTATTTGTCAGCCTTGTCAAAGGCAAACAGGGCGGCGCCCAATGCTCCGTTATACTGGGTCAGGGGCGAGGTGTGGATCTCGTGGCCCAACTCGTCCTGAAGGGCCTTGACGACCCCCTGATTCTGTGCCACGCCACCGGTCATGACCACCTGATCCCGCACGCCGATGCGGTGGGCCAGGCCCGCCACGCGGCCTGCTATGGCCTTGTGGATCCCGTTGATGATGTCACACTTGTCGGTGCCCATAGCCAGCTGACTGATGACCTCGCTCTCGGCAAAGACGGTGCAGGTGGAGCTGATGCCCACATACTTGGTGGACATGGCGCCCAGCCGCCCCAGATCCTTCACGTCCACCTCCAGCACCCGGGCCATCACGTCCAGGAACCGGCCGGTGCCGGCGGCGCACTTGTCATTCATGGCGAAATTGGTCATGACGCCGTTCTCGATCTCCAGCACCTTCACGTCCTGCCCGCCGATATCGATGACCGTGTGCACCTCCGGGAAAAGGAAGTGGGCCCCCTTGGCGTGGCAGCTGAGCTCGCTCATCTGCTTGTCGGCATAGTTCATCAGGGAGTTGCGGCCGTAGCCGGTGGCCAGAACATAGGCCATGTCCTCCCGTTTTTTCCCGGCGGCGGACAGCACCTCGTCAATGGCCCGCTGGGGGCCGCTGGTGCCGGCGCCCACCGGGATCAGGGACTTGGCCACGATGTCCCTGCCATCGGCCAGCATGACGCATTTGGAGGCGGTGGAGCCGATGTCGATCCCTAAGGTATAGATACTCATACTCAGATTCTCCGCAGAAAGCCGCCGGGCCGGGCGGCGCGGGCCGCCCGGTCAGCGGTATTTGATCTTAGGCAACACCGCGCAATTGCGCGGGGCTGCCCTTACTTCTTCAGGCTGTCGTAGTCCTTGATGGTACGGGGCAGCAGCATCTGATGGAAGGGGCAGATGGACTCGGGGTTCTGGTAGCAGGAGTCGGTGAAGGCCACGATGTAGTTGCGCATCATGGGCATATCAACGATCTCGTCCACCAGGCCGGCCTGAGCGCAGAACAGGGGCTTGGACTTTACGTCGTAGTCGTCGATCAGGGCGTTCATCTTGTCGATGGTGGGCTGCAGATCCTTGCCGGCCTTCTGATCCTTGGCCAGACGGCCGGTGTACATGGCGTTGGCGGCGGTCTTGCCGTTCATCACGTTGATCTCGGTGGCGGCGGTGCCCAGAGAGAAGGCGTTGTTGTCGTTGCCCTGAGGGCCGCCCAGAACGTAGTGGGCGGCGGCGGTTCCCCGGCGCAGGGTGATCTCCATCATGGGCAGCTTGCTGCTCTGGATGGAGTAAATCAGGCTCTGGCCCAGACCCAGCAGCTCGGCGACCTCGGCGTCATCACCCACGTCGATGCCGGTGGTATCCTGGATCCAGATCATGGGGATGCGGTCACGGGCGCACAGGGTGACAAACTCGTTCATCTTGATCAGGCCCTGACGGTACAGCTTGCCGCCGGCGCCCATGGACTGGCCGTACTTCTCCACCTTGTACTCGGGGTAGTTGGGGAACACGCCCTGCTGGTTGGCCACCACGCCCACCAGAAGGCCGTCCACCTTGGCCAGACCGGTAATCATCTCGGGGCCGTAGCCCTTCTTATACTCCATGAACTGGCTGCCGTCGAAGAGGCGGGCGATGACGGAGTACATCTCGTAGGGGCGGTTCTTGTTGTTCAGCACCAGGTCGTACAGCTCCATGTCGGAGGCAGCGGGAGCCTGGGGCGCGTCCACGCGGAAGAACTCCAGATCGTAGCTGGGCAGCATATCCACGTACTTCTTGATGGTGGCGATCACGCCCTCCTGAGTGGCGCAGACCTCGCGGAAGAAGCCGGTCTGACCGTAGTGGATGGACACGGATCCGGGGGGATCGGCGCGCAGGCCCTTGGTGGCCTCGATCTGGGCCAGAGCGGCCTCCATGTCCACGTGGGGCTTGGGGTTCATGCCGCCCACGATGCCGGCGCCGCCCACGGCCATGTTGGCCTTCTCATGGGCGATCAGGATGGTGGGGGAGATGGAGTGGTAGCCGCCGCCGGCGGGGTTGGTGCCGTGGATGCCGACGATGACGGGGATACCCATCTGGTTCAGCTCGGAGTTGCGGTAGAAGGGGGTGCCGCCGCCGCGACGGTTGGGGTACACCTTCTCCTGCTGGTCCAGCTCGACGCCGGCGCACTCCAGCAGGTAGATCAGAGGGATGCGCAGACGCTTGGCGGTATCGGAACCGCGCAGCAGGTTGTCGGCCTGGCCGGGCACCCAGGTGCCGGCGTGCTTCTTGTTGTCGGAGGCGATGATGCAGCACCACTTGCCGTTCACGCGGCCCAGGCCCTTGACGATGGAGGTGGAGCCGTTCTTGTTGTGCTCGGGGTTATACAGGCTGTTCAGGGGGCACCAGGTGCCGGGATCCACCAGCAGAGAGACGCGCTGCATAGCGGTCAGCTGGCCCTTGGCGTTCATATCGGCATCGGGCTTGCCGGCCTCCAGAGCGTCCACGATATGGTTGTGGATGTCCTCCTCGATGGCCTTCAGCTCGGCCACGTTCTCGGCGTTGGCCCGGACGGGCTTGCCGACGACGGGCATGTTCTGGAAATAGCGGGGCATGGAATAGTTACCCATGTTCGTTTCCTCCTATTTTTTGGTGTATGTGGGCCGGGACATCCCGGCTCTTGAGCTGCTGAGAGTCCGGCGCCGGACTCTCAGCAGCCGAAACAGCTATCAGTCCTTGGGGACCTTGATGAAGGCCTGACCGGGGTCGATCTCCTCACGGATCAGCTTGATGATCTCGGGAGAGGGGCCCTCCATCAGCTGGGCGCGGGACACGTCGATCTCGAAGCCGGTGTTCTCCTGCACCATCTCGGGGGTGGAGAAGGGATAGTAGTAGGCCAGGTACATCCGCTTGGTCTCGTCGTCGAACTTCATGATGCCCAGGTCGGTGACCACCATCTGGGGACCGCGGTTGCCGGGCAGACCGGCGCGCTCACGGCCACCGGGGCCGTCCATCCAGCCGCAGGAGGTGATATAGTCCACGTGGTCGATGAAGCGGCGCTTCTGGTGCTGCATCATGATGATGGTGTTGCAGTAGGTGGCGATGCCGTTGGCGCCGCCGGAGCCGGTGAACCGGGTGGTGGGCTGCAGGTAGTCGCCCTTGCCGAAGATGCAGGTAGAGTTCACGTTGCCGTAGGGGTCGATCTGGGCGCCACCGATGAAGGCCACCAGGCGGTCCTCGTCATGCAGCCACTCGTTGGCCTCGAAGCCCACAAAGCGGATGTTGGGCCACTGCACGGCGCAGTGGGCCATAAAGCGGTTGTCGCCCACGGAACGGGGCACCTCAACGGGGTCGCAGTCCATCAGGCCGCTCTCTACGATGGGGTGGCAGGAGGGGCACACAGCCCGCTTGGCCAGAGAAGCGCCGATCAGGGGCAGGCCGGTGCCCACGATGACGATCTGGTTCTCTTTGATGTTCTTGGCAATGGCGTATGCCTGCATCTCCTGCTTGGTATACTTTGTATAATCAGACATTTTAATACCCCTCCCTAACTTAGTGAGTCGTGGAATAGCCCAGGTGAGGCTCGTTCTTCAGGCGCATCAGGCGGCTTCCGCCGATCTTGTCCAGCAGGGCGGCCTGGTCGGCGCAGCCGTAGATCCACTTGGCCAGATAGTCCTGGAAGGTCTCGGGGATCTTCACATCGGCGGCGGCGTCCTCGGCGGCCTTCTTGGCGCGGGCGGCGGCGTCGGCCAGCTTGGCGTCCTCGGGCTTGGCGGCGGCGGCCTTCTCGGCCTTGGCAGCGGCCTTGGCCAGCTGGGCCTTGGCGTCCTCGGCGTCCTGATACTTGGAGGCCTTGTCGTACTCCTTCAGGGCAGCGTCGTCGTCGTCATAGTAGTCGTAGCACTGAGAGGGCCAGGCGCCGTAGGGGGCCTTCACAACAGCCTGCACGCACTCACCGAAGATGCGGGTCTTGGTGGGGTCGCGGCGGATGAACTCGTTGGAGACGATCTCCTCGCAGGTGACGATGGTCTTGCGGGCGGCCACGGCGATGTCGATGTCGTGGAACTCGTCGCCGCAGATGATGCAGGTGCCGTCAGGGCTGGCCTGCTGCACGTGGATGATGGCGGTATCGAACCTGGGCACGGGCACAGCCACGACCTTCTGACCGGGGACCATGGGGTTCTCGATCTCGACGCACTTCAGGTCCTCCAGCTTGGGCATGGTCTTGCGCTTCTCCTCGCTGATGCCCCAGTACTTCATCAGGCCGGAGCCCTGCATCAGACGGACGGGCAGGAAGGGCA
>CAKUHV010000023.1 GCA_934659445.1 uncultured Oscillospiraceae bacterium
TCTCAATAGAGGGCAGGGCCTTGCCGTTGAGGATGGCCACCTGGATCTCACGGCCCTTGATATACTGCTCGATGACCACCCGGCCGCCCAGCTTGACGCTCTCCTCCAGGGCATGGCGCAGTTCCGCCTTGTCGTCGGCGATGAACACGCCGATGGAGGAGCCGCTGTCCACGGGCTTGACCACGGCGGGCAGAGCGGTCTCTTTCACCAGCTGCTCCAGATCGGCCCCAACGAGATCCACCCGCCGCCACTGGGGGGTGACCACCTTGTCGGCCACCAGCCGCTTGGTCATGTCCTTGTCCATAGCGATGGCGGAGGACAGATAGCCGGAGCCGGTATAGGGCACGCCCAGCAGATCCAGGGCGGCCTGAATACGGCCATCCTCGCCGCAGGCCCCGTGCAGGCCCAGATAGACCACGTCCGCCTGCTTGCACAGCTCCAGCACCCCGGGCCCGATGGCGGAGGGGTCCTTCCACCGCCGGCTGGCCCGTACCTGCTCCAGATTGGGGGCCTGACGGCCCACCTTTTTGAAGGAATCCGGAATAGGGGCGCTGAACAGTTCCTCCACCTCTCCGTTATAGTCCTCCAGACCGAAAAACAGGTCTACAAGGGCCACCTGATGGCCCCGGTCCCGCAGGGCCTGACACACCTTGGAGCCGGAGGACAGGGACACATTTCGTTCCGGGCTGAGTCCGCCCGCCAATACTACGATCTTCATATACAACACCTCATATTCGGCTGAATGGTTACACCACGACATTTTATACGTTAGCAATATATTTTAGCACATCCGGGCAGAATACTCAATATATTCCGGCCCTTTTCCCCAGAAAAAAGAGGATCTGAACCGAAGGTTCAGATCCTCTTTGATGTACATCTGATCTTTACTTGGTGCCGAAGATCCGGTCGCCTGCGTCGCCCAGCCCGGGGACGATATAGCCGTGTTCGTTCAGGCACTTGTCCACCGCGCCGGCGTAGATCTCCACATCGGGGTGCTTCTCCTGAATGTAGTTGATGCCCTCGGGCGCGGCCACCAGCACCATCAGCTTGATGTTCTTGCAGCCCCGCTTCTTCATCTCCTCGATGGCGGCGTCGGCACTGCCCCCGGTGGCCAGCATGGGGTCCACGATCATGATGTCCCGCTCGGCAATATCCTTGGGCATCTTGCAGAAATAGACGTGGGGCTCCAGCGTCTCCTCATCCCGGAACATACCGATGTGGCCCACCCGGGCGGAGGGGATCATCCGCAGCACGCCGTCCACCAGACCAAGACCGGCCCGCAGGATGGGGACAACGGCGATTTTCTTGCCTGCCAGCGTGGGCATCTCGGCCTTGCAGATGGGGGTCTCGATCACTTTGGTGGTCATGGGCAGATCCCGGGTGGCTTCGTAGGTGATGAGCATCCCGATCTCGGACACCAGCTCGCGGAAATCCTTCACGCTGGTGTTCTTGTCCCGCATGATGGTCAGCTTGTGGGCCACCAGAGGGTGATCCATGACATGAACTTTGCCGTTGTTTTTATACATTCTGTTTGTCCCCTTCCAAAATATCAGATGATCCTTGCTCTTTCGCAAGCCGCTCCCGTTCTGCCTGGGACAGCCGGTGGTACGCCGGGGCCAGCTGGCCCCCTTTGACCAGTCCGCCCTGTCGGGCGAGCCGCTCCGCCGCCATGGCCACCCCTACCGCCGACTGCATCCGCAGGTGGGACGGGGCCAGCTCCAGACCGGGCGTCTGTTCCGAAAGAGTATTATAGCACAGCTGAGCTCCGTCTCCAACGACTATTTTTCGATTTGTGTAATTTTTTAGCTCCTCTCCCAGCTGCGCCAGCGAGATAGCCCGATCCGGGCACAGGCGCTCCAGCCGATCCCCTCTGGCCAGGAACAGGGCGTTGTACACCTGCCTGCGCCGTGCGTCCATGGCACAGACGATTACCGCCCCCTCCATATGGGCCAGGGGCCAGGCCATGGACTCCAGCGTGGAGCAGGGGGCGCAGTCCTTATCCTCTACCCAGGCCAGTCCCTTGGCGGCTGCCACCCCGATGCGCAGTCCGGTAAAGGAGCCCGGCCCCGCCGCCACTGCGATCACATCCGCCTCCGGCAGAGCATGGCCGCTGCCTTCCAGCATTCCGTTCACCATGGGCAGCAGGGTGCGGCTGTGGGTCAGGCCGCTGTTCTGATAGCTCTGGGCCAGGACCGTTCCATCCTCCCAAAGGGCCGCCGAGCAGGCGGCCGCCGACGATTCAATGGCAAGTATCCTCATAGCTCGATCCCCTCGATCCCGATCACTCTCTGACTGTCTGACTCTCCCCTGCGAATATCCACTTTGATATAGGGCTGCTCCAGGGCTCCCTGGGCGTTTTCGCTCCACTCCACAGCACATACGCCCTCCCGGGCCAGATAATCCTCCCAGCCGATGTCGAACAGCTCGTCGGCCCCGCCCAGGCGGTACAGATCGAAGTGGAACAGGGGCAGCCGCCCCCCCTGGTATTCATTCACAATGTTAAAGGTCGGGCTGGTCACCCGGTCTGTGATCCCCAGCCCCTGTGCCAGCCCCCGGGTAAAGGCGGTCTTCCCCGCCCCCAGGTCGCCGGTGTAGGCCACCACAGCTCCGGGGCTGAGGATCTCCCCCAGTCTCCGTCCCAGCGCCTGCGTCTCTTCCTCGTTTTGCGTCAAAAACTCCATATCCGATCCGCCTTCATTTTCCAAGCACTCCCGGTCCTGCTGCGGGCAGGCAGTGCCGCTCCCCCTCAGGAGGAGCGGGATAGACAAACCGGGCGTCTTAAAAAAGTATTCAAGGAATTATAACACACTTATGGTTTACGATTCTACAAAAAAGTGTTAGAATATTCGTGCAAATTTCTTTCCGATCGAGGTGATGTCGTGGAACTGCTGCTCTCTCCCCTGCGGGAATTCCGAAAAAAGGGCGATCTGATCCTGCTGCTGCTGTGTCTGCTGGCCAGCACCTTCGGGCTGGCCTTGATCTATTCCGCCACCCGATACACCGGCCGCAACCGCTTTATTCTGGTCCAGGCTCTGGCTATCTGCATCGGCGTTGGGATCTACATCCTGCTGACCTTTGTGGATCTACAAAGCTTCACCGAGCGCCAGTGGAAGCTGCTGCTGGCCTTCAACATCATTTTCATCCTTCTGCTGCTCACCCCTCTGGGCACCGACCACAACTCCGGTAATCTGAACTGGCTGGCCCTGGACAAGATCATCCCCGGCTTTCCTCTGGACATCCAGCCCAACGAGATCGTCAAGCTTCCCTTTGTCCTTCTCCTCTCTCTCCAGATGGTCAAGATCAAGGAGCGGGGAGCCGACATCAGCTCCATCCCCAGCGTGATGCAGATCGGCTGCCACGCCGCCATGATGCTGGGGCTGATCGCCGTGGTGTGCGGCGACATGGGCATGTGCGTGGTCTACCTGCTGATCTTTGTCATCATGGCCTGGAGCGCCGGAGTGAAGGCCCGGTGGTTCCTCATCACCGGCGGACTGATCGTCGCCGCGGCGGTGATCCTGTGGCTGTTCGTCCTGCCGGACACCGCCCTTTGGGACACCAACTACATGGTCAAGCGCATCCGCGCCCTGCTGGACCACAGCTACGACCCCCAGGGGGTGGGCTGGCAGCAAACCCGCTCTCTCATGGCTATCGGCGCCGGGCGCTTCACCGGTCAGGGGTATCTCCACGGGACGCGCACCCAATCTCTGCTCAACGAGTCCCTCCCCGCCCGGCACACAGACTTTATCTTCGCCGTCTGCGGCGAGGAGTTGGGCACCGTGGGCTGCTGTCTGCTGCTGGCGGTCCTGGCCTCGATCATCCTGCGGTGCTTCTGGGTGGGGCTGCACGCCACCTCCCCCTTCTACGCCTATGTGTGCATCGGTATGGGCGGTATGCTGCTGATCCAGATCGCCCTGAACGTGGGCATGTGCCTGTTCATCGCCCCCTGCATGGGGCTGACCCTCCCCTTCATCAGCTACGGCGGCTCCTCCATCATCACCCTGTTTGCTGCCATGGGCATAGTCTCCAGCGCCAAGGCGCAGACCCTCCCCAGCTGGCTGAGAGACCGGAACCGGATGTAAAAACAAGAATGCGCCCGCCGCAGCCTGTGCGGACAAAAAAGTATCCCAGCCGTCAGGCCGGGATACTTTTTTGCTTTTACTGGTTGGCGGGGACGTGGATGACGCCCACGGGGCATTCCTTGACGCACAGCTGGCAGCCCACGCACTTGGACTGGTCGATGTGAGCCACGTTGTTCTCCACCGTGATGGCCTGCTTGGGGCAGGCCTTGGCGCACTTCATGCAGCCGATGCAGCCGGCGGTGCACTGCTTGCGGGTAACAGCGCCCTTCTCCTGGTTGCGGCACTGGACCACAGGCTTGCGCTTGTGCTCGGGGATAATGGAGATGACGGAGCCGGGGCAGACGGCAGCGCAGGCGCCGCAGCCGGTACACTTGGCGTAGTCCACCTTGGCGATGCCGTCCACAATGTGAATGGCGTCGAAGGCACAAGCCCGGGTACAGTCGCCGTAGCCCAGGCAGCTGAACTTGCACAGACCGTCGCCGCCGTACAGACCCTTGACAGACTGGCAGCTCTGGATGCCCTCGAAGGAGTAGCGCTTAGAGGTCTTGTCGCAGGTACCGGAGCACACCACAACGGCCTTCATAGGCACGGAGGAGCCGGCCTCAACGCCCATGATCTCGGCCACCGCAGCGGCGGCCTTGGCGCCGCCGGGCACGCACTTGTTCACGGCGTTGCCATCCTCCACCACGCTCTTGGCGTAGTCGGCGCAGCCAGCGCAGCCGCAGGCGCCGCAGTTGGCGCCGGGCAGGGCGGCGGTGATCTTCTCCACCCGCTCGTCCACGGGGACGTACATGAAGATGGACGCAGCCACCAGGATCACAGCGCCGATCAGGCCGATCACTGTGACCAGAAGAATTGCCATTACAATAGGATTCATATTTCGTTACCTCCCATCAAACCGTCAAACGTGGAAAATAGCTTCCACGATGCCGCCGAAGCCCATGAAGGACAGGGAGGTAATGGCCGCGGAAACCAGGGTGATGGGCAGACCCTCGAAGCACTTGGGGGTAACGGCCTCCTCCACGCGGCGGCGAACGCCGGAGAACAGCACCATGGCCAGCAGGAAGCCCAGGCCGGCGCCGGCGGCACACACCACGCTCTCGATGAAGTTATAGCCGTTGTCGATGTTCAGAATGGTCACGCCCAGGATGGTGCAGTTGGTGGTGATCAGGGGCAGATACACACCCAGAGACTTGTACAGGGCGGGGATGAACTTCTTCAGGAAGTTCTCCAGCAGCTGCACCAGAATGGCGATGATCAGAATGAACACGATGGTCTGCAGATAGCCCATATCACGGCTGGTACCCTCAGACCCCGTAGGGGTCAGCAGGAACATCTGGATGGGCCAGGTGGCCGCAGTGGCCAGGACCATGACAAAGGTGACGGCCAGGGACATGCCCACGGCGCTGTCCAGCTTCTTGGACACGCCCAGGAAGGGGCAGATGCCCAGGAACTTGACCAGAACGTAGTTGTCCACCAGGATCATGGTGAAGAAAATGCTGGCGAGCTTCACAGCCATCATTCAGCCCCCCCTTCCTCAGCAGCGGCGGGCTTGTTCTTCTTGGGACGGCTGGTCAGCCAGGTGGCTCCGGCCATCATCACACCAAACATGAAGAAACCGCCGGGCGCGCTGGTCATCAGAGAGAAGGAGTCGATGGACTCGGGGATGACGCGGATGGCGAAGTCGCTGCCCAGAGCGGGGATCAGGCTGCCCAGACCGGACATCCAGGTGCCGGAGCCCAGGATCTCACGGATGGAGCCCATGATGGTCAGGGTCAGGGTGAAGCCCAGGCCCATACCGATGCCGTCCAGAGCGGAGTCGATCACGGTGTTCTTGTTGGCGAACATCTCGGCGCGGCCCAGAATGATGCAGTTCACCACGATCAGGGGCAGATACACGCCCAGAGCCTTATCCAGGTCGGGCACATAGGCCTTGACGATCATCTGCACCACGGACACGAAGCCGGCGATCAGGGTGATGTAGCAGGGGATACGCACCTGGTCGGGGATGACCTTCCGCAGGGCGGAGATGGCCATGTTGGAGCACAGGAGCACGAAGGTGGCAGCCAGGCCCATACCGATGCCGTTGGCAGCCATAGTGGTCACGGCCAGGGTGGGACAGGTGCCCAGGACGAGACGCAGAGAGGGGTTTTCGTTCAGAAGACCGTTGGTAAGGATGCTCAGTTTACTGTTTTTACTCATCTTGATTCACCCGCCTTTCAAGGGATCATATTGTAGGCTTCGATGGCGGCGTTTACCGCAGCGTTCAAAGCCTTGCTGGAGATGGTGGCGCCGGAATAGGCGTCCACATCGGTATTCAGGACCAGAGCCTTCTCGGCGGACAGGCCGGCATACTTCTCCCAGTAGGAGGGGCTGCTGGCCACGTTGCTGCCGATGCCCTTGGTCTCCTGATTGTCGGTGACCTTCAGCTGGCGGATGGTGCCGTCGGGGGTAAAGGCGGTCATAACGGTCATGGTGCCGCCGTAGCCCTTGGCGGTGCTGGTGATGACCAAGCCCGCGCCGTTATTGGCGGTGTAGATGTCGGAGACGTTCTCCACCTCGATGCCGGTCACCTCGCTGAAATCATCGGCATCGGGCAGCAGCTCCATACGGGCCTGACGCTGAGCTTCCAGCGTGGCGGCCTCGATCACAGGCGCGGTGGCCGCATTGGTGGCGGCCAGAGCGGCGGTGACTACGATACAGATGGCGCACAGCACCACGATCGGCTTAAATACCTTGTTCCAGTTGCTCATTTCGCGGCACCTCCCTTTTTCACCTTGGCCACGCCCAGCAGCTCCTGCCGGGTCAGCACGTCGATGTAAGGCACCAGCAGGTTCATCAGCAGAATGGCGAAGGACACGCCCTCGTTCATAGTGCCCAGGAAGCGGATGGCGCAGGTCACGATACCCAGACCCAGGCCAAACACCAGCTTGCCCTTATTGGTGGTGGGAGAGGTGACATAGTCGGTGGCCATGAAGAAGGCGCCCAGCATCAGGCCGCCGGACAGCAGCTGATAGATGGGGTCCCTGCCGGCCAGCAGGCTGAGCACAGCCACGGTGCCCAGATAGGTGACGGGGATCACGGGGCTGATGACCTTGGTGGCGATCAGGTAGATGCCGCCCACCAGGATGGTCAGGGCGCAGGTCTCGCCCAGCACGCCGCCGTGGTTGCCCATGAGCAGAGTCAGATAGGTCTGAACGCCGCCCCCGGCCTGAGCGGCCAGAGGAGTGGCGGAGGCGAAGGCATCAATGGCGGAGGCGGGCTTGGGATAGGAGGCCATCTTGCTGGCAAAGCCCATAGCCAGAGCGATGCGGCCAACGATGGCGGGGTTGGCGAAGTTATAGCCCAGACCGCCGAACAGCTGCTTGACGATCACGATGGCGATAAAGGCGCCCACGACCGCCATCCACCAGGGCAGAGTAGCGGGCAGATTGAAGGCCAGCAGCATACCGGTGACAACGGCGGAGAAATCGTCCACAGGGATCTCCCGGCCCATGAGCTTGCAGTAGCCGTACTCAAACAGCACACAGGCGGCCACGGTGACCGCGGTGAGGATCAGAGCCTGAATGCCGAAGATGATCACAGAGGCGATCAGGGTGGGCACCATGGCGATGCAGACACGCTGCATGATCTTCTGGGTGCTGTCGGGGCTGGTGATGTGAGGCGCGGCCGTTACGATGAGTTTGTTAGCCATCACTTCTTACCTCCATTCTTCATCATGATCTTTGCCAGAGCAATGGAGGGAGTCAGGGGCCGCTTGGCCGGGCATACAAAGGAGCAGGTGCCGCAGCTCATGCACAGGTCGGCGTGCAGCTCCTGCAGCAGGTCCACGTTGCCCTTCTGATACGCCTGAACGATCTCCTTGGCGGACAGACCCAGGGGGCAGGCGTTGGTGCACCGGCCGCAGTGGATGCAGTTCGTGGGCTTGGGCAGATGAGAGGCCTTCTCGGAGAAAGCCAGGATCGCGTTGTTGTTCTTCAGGATCGGCTGATCCAGAGCCGCCAGGCAGTTGCCCATCATGGGGCCGCCGTACAGCACGGTGCCTGGCTCGCCGGTCAGACCGCCGCAGAACTCAAGAAGCTCCTCCACAGGGGTGCCGATGATGACCTCTACGTTCTTGGGCTCCTTCACGATGTCGCCGTCCACGGTCAGGCGCTTGGTGACCAGGGGCATGCCGGTGGCCAGATACTTGCCCACAAAGGCCACGGAGGTGACGTTCATCACGATCACGCCCACGTCGGAGGGCAGACCGGGGAACGGGACCTCGCGGCCGGTGCAGTTCTCGATCAGCACCTTCTCAGCGCCCTGGGGGTAGCTGCAGGGCAGCTCCTTGATCTCGATGGGCTTGCCGGCCGCGGCCTCTTTCATGCGGGCGATGGCCTTGGGCTTGTTCTGCTCGATGCCGATGACGCACTGGGGGATCTCCAGATACTTCATCACGGCCTCGATACCGCTGAGAATATACTGGGTGTCCTCCAGCATACAGCGATTGTCAGAGGTGATATAGGGCTCGCACTCGGCGGCGTTGATCACCAGCCGGTCGATCTCGTCCAGATTCTTGGGGGCCAGCTTCACCGCCGTGGGGAAGCCGGCGCCGCCCAGACCCACCAGTCCGCTGGCGCGCACTGCGTCCTGGAAGGACTTCAGGTCCGTTACAACGGGAGGGGCCACGGCAGGGTCCACCTTCTGCTCCCCGTCGGGGATGATGACCACCGCAGTCTGCACCGCGCCGTTGGGGGCGGTGATGGTGGTGATGCTGTCCACTGTGCCGGACACGCCGGAGTGAATGTCAGAGGACACAAAGCCGCCGGCCTTGCCCACCACGGTGCCTACATATACCTGATCGCCCTTGGCCACAGCGGGCGTCGCAGGCGCGCCGATGTGCTGCGCCATGGACAGCACGATCCGGCTGGGCACCGGCATTTTCACCGTCTCACAGTCAGACGTCCTCTTTTCATGGGGGACCTGAGCGCCGTGAGCGGCTCGCTTGAGAAATTTGCTCATTTAAGTTTACAACCTCCTATTTGCAGTTTGCCGGAACGGCCGCGCCATCATTCACGCAGGCATCGGCTCTGGCCGTCCCCGACCCCGATCATTCTATTTGCTGCGTCTCTCCCTTCCTTGGTCTCTTTCCGATCCAAATTCTCACACAGTTTTGCCCGCATCCGGAAATACGGGCATGATCGTACCGGACCGTAGGCTCTCCCCGCGATCCTCCGGCCGGCACAACTTGACGCGATTATTATACACTTCGTCCCGTTAAAACGCAAGGTCAGATTTATGTTTTTCCGGACAAAATGTCGAATTTGCAGTCATTTTCCTCCCCCGCTCTGTCCTTTTCTGAAAAATATCGTCCGCCGCCCTCCCCTATCCGCCGCCCCGCCTTTGCAGGAATGCAAAAAACCCGTTTCAAATTCAAAAAAACACTTGCATTTCGTTGGGACATCTGCTAATATATCATTCGATGCTTCATCAAAAGCTACACGGCGTCTGCTTTTGGCGCGCCGTATACTTCGACATAGCAAGGAGGTAAGCAACATGGCCAAATGTGAATTCTGCGACAAGGACGTCGTTTTCGGCATCAAGGTTTCCCACTCTCACCGCCGCTCCAACCGCACCTGGAAGCCCAATGTCAAGCGGGTGAAGGCGTTGGTGAACGGCACTCCTACCCACGTGTACGTCTGCACCAGATGCCTCCGTTCCGGTAAGGTCACCCGCGCGGTGTGATCCTCCCTGTGGCTGAAGGCCCTCCGGTTTTCCGGGGGGCTTTTTCTTTGCGATTCCTTATATAACAAGGATGCCGCACTCTCTTAGGAGTGCGGCATCCTTGTTTATTCTCACTTCTTGCGGTTGTCGGTCCAGCTCATGAATTTTACGATCAGAGCGATCAGCCCCAGCACCACAAAGATACCGGCCATACCCTGGCCCAGCATTTCAACTGCCTGTGTCATCATACAGCTTTTCCTCCTGTCAGCCCAGATTGGCGAAATACTGCAGCACCACGCCGCCGGCCACTACGGAAGCGATCTGCCCGGACACGTTGGCGGCGATGGCGTACATAAGAAGATGGTTCTGCCGGTCGGCCTCCTGCCCCAGCTTTTCGATCACGCGGGAGGACATGGGGAAGGCGGAGATGCCCGCCGCACCGATCATGGGATTGATCCTGTTTTTGGGCGTGAAGATGTTCAGCAGCTTCACAAACAGCACGCCTACCACGGAGTCCAGCACGAAGGCCACCAGACCCAGACCCATGATCATCAGAGTCTCCAGCCGGACGAAGTCCTCCGCCTTCATGGAGAAGGAGATGGTGATGCCCAGCAGCAGGGTGATCAGGTTGGCCAGCTCATTCTGGGCGCACAGGGACATGGTGGTCAGCACGCCGCACTCCCGGATCAGGTTGCCGAACATCAGGAAGCCCACCAGCGCCACAGAGGAGGGGGCCACCAGACCGGCAACGAACGTAACGATGATGGGGAACAGGATGCGGGTGCGCTTGGAGACCTTTTTGTCCACAAAGGGCATACGCATGGCCCGGTCCTTCTTGGTGGTCACCAGCTTGATGGCAAAGGGCTGGATAATGGGCACCAGCGCCATGTAGGAGTAGGCCGCCACCGCGATGGCGCCCACATATTTGGACTTAAGCACCTGGGACACCAGGATGGAGGTGGGGCCGTCCGCCGCACCGATGATGCCGATAGAGGCGGCGTCCTTGATGTCAAAGCCCAAAGCCACCGCGATGATAATGGTCAGGAAAATGCCGGCCTGGGCCGCAGCGCCGCACAGAAACAGCTTGGGATTAGCCAGCAGGGGCCCGAAGTCGATCATGGCCCCGATGCCGATGAACAGCAGGATGGGGAACGCCTCGGAAACGCCGATCCCCGTCTCAAACAGCCACTGGATGATGCCCGCAGTCTCCCCCAGTCCCTCGGTATACTGATTGATGACGCCGGACAGGGGCAGGTTCACCAGAATAGCGCCGAAGCCCATGGGCATCAGCAGGGCCGGCTCATACCCCTTTACAATGGCCAGATAGATCAGCACCGCGCCGATCAGGTACATGAGCGCCTGCTTGCCTGTGATCGACAAAAGGCCCTCCCACAAGAACGAAAAATCCACACTTATCCTTCCTTTCCACAAAAATCGCCAGAATGACCTTATACCTGCCCAACGGGGCTCGGTCCCGCGCAGTTCAGGGAGAACGGCTTAAAAAAACAGACCTGCGCTCCATGAAAATGGAACGCAGGTCTGGTCATTTCAGACAGGGCCAGTACGCTTGCAAAGAAGCGTACACGCTTGTTGGCCGTGCCGCGCCTTACTGAGAAAGGCGCCGACTACTCCCCTTTGTTGTCCGCATTATAGCATTTGCTTTTGGCCTCGTCAAGGCATCTTTTTGCTTTTTAACGGATTTCTTGCGAGTTCTCCGCGCTTTCCTTACGCGTGCCCCTCCGCCACGGCGGCCTCGATGGCCGCCTCCTCGTCCTGCATGGCCTTCAGGGTCATCTCCAGCAGCTTGTCCAGCTCCCAGCCCAGCAGCTGAGCGCCATTGGTGATCACATCCCGGGAGCAGCCTGCGGCGAACTTCTTGTCCTTGAATTTCTTCTTCAGGGACTTCAGCTCCATATCCGCCACACTCCTGGAGGGCCGCATCAGGGCCGCCGCCCCGATCAGACCGGTCAGCTCATCGGCGGCGTACAGCACCTTCTCCATCTCATGCTCCGGCTTGATATCTACGCAGATGCCCCAGCCGTGGCAGGCCACGGAACGGATGATGTCCTCCTCCACCCCGTGCTCCCGCATCAGCTCCTGACACTTGACGCAGTGCTCCTCCGGCCACTTTTCAAAATCCAGATCGTGGAGCAGGCCCACAACGGCCCAGTGCTCCTCCTCTGCCCCATACCCCAGCTGGCGGGCATACCACGCCATCACATGCTCCACGGTAATGGCGTGCCGCAGATGGAACGGCTCCTGATTATACTGCGTCAATAAGGCCCATGCCTGTTCTCTGTTCATTGTCCAAGCTTCCTTTCTCTGCCGCCTTTTCTGCGGCGTTCAGTAGGCCACCACGATGCCGCCGTCGTTGGCGTACACGGTGGTCACTCCCCCGGCCTCCAGCACCAGAATATCCTTGAACTGGCAGCGCTCCTCCAGCATCTCCTTCACCTGCGCGGCCCGTTCGGGCGCGTTGCAGTGACACAGGGCACACACCCGCCCCTCGTG
Source organism: uncultured Oscillospiraceae bacterium (assembly GCA_934659445.1). Classification (GTDB taxonomy): domain Bacteria; phylum Bacillota; class Clostridia; order Oscillospirales; family Oscillospiraceae; genus Lawsonibacter. The sequence continues at coordinate 12,297 of CAKUHV010000023.1, forward strand.
GTCCAGGTCCTTGGCCGCATAGTCCACCAGCTTACCCAGAGCCTGCTTGACTGACAGGGCCTGACCCAGCTTGCAGATCTCCCCCTCCTTGGTGGCGCCCATGAACAGCTTGATCCTCAGCGCCCCGGTGACCACCGACTGCAATCTGGTCAGCCGGCCGTTTTTCCGCAGGTTGTCCAGATTCTCCAGCACGAAGAGGGTCTGCATGCGATAGATGAATTCCTCGGTCTCCCGCACCACGTGCTTGAAGGGGTATCCCGCCTCGGCCAGCTCCCTGATCTTCAGGGCCACCAGTACCTCGCCGGACACCGCAGAGCAGGAGTTGAATACATGGACGTTCTTCCGGGGATACTCCTCCTCGAACAGGTACCGTGCCTGCTCCGCGCTGTTGTGAGAGCCGCTGAGCAAAGCGCTGAGGGTGACCACATAGATGTCCTCCGCGTCCCCCTCGTAGGCATCCAGATACGCCTGAGGCGAGGGACAGGCGGTGGCCGGCGCGTTCTCGTCCGCCTTCATGCTGGCCAGAAGGTCACCGCGGTCAAACGTCTCGTCATCCACAAATACGCTGCCCCCCGAGCGGATGGTCAGGGGCACTTTCAAAAAGCACCCTGCCTTCATCATCTGGGGCGTCAGATCACAGCAGCTGTCCACCACGATCTTAAAACTCATAGCGTTCCCTCCATGCCGGGCATCGGCTCTCGCCGAATCCTGTTTTCAGCTTAGTATAGCAGATTTCTCTCCATAGTGCAAATAGAACTAATTCGGCTCCCCTGCGCTTTTCCCTGTTGAATTGACAGTTTTTCCATTTTCCTTTACACTATTTTAAGGTCACGGCCTTCCGTGCAGGGAGGGCTGGGCCATAGATCCGACTGATACTGAGAGGTGATCGCATGGACGGCGGCAGTTATGGGCGAATATGGGGCATGGGATCCAACGGGAGACCGGACGAACGAACTGCCGTGGGGCTGTGCTGACGTCTCCGGCCTGCCTTTGTATGCCATTGCCCAAACACGAAAACACAGTGCGCCCGGCCGGGCGGCGGACAGTGTAAAGGGGCAGTGGCTTTTTTGCGCCCATTTTCACCCTGTTCTCCCCCGCCACGGCGCAAAAGCAGGGAGGTTTGGACATGGAACTGAACGAGAAGAAGCTGGAACAGCCCGGGATGGAGCATCCCGATTACGCCGGAGAGATCGCCGCGCTGGTGCGCAGCGGGCAGTCCCCCAAGGCCCTGAAGGAGGCCCTGCTGGGCTACCACGAAAACGACCTGGCCGCAGCCCTGGAGCTGCTGAGCGCCCCGGAGCGGGAGCGCGTCTACCAGTGCCTGGACGCGGGGGAGCTCTCCGACATCTTCAACTACGCCGAGCTGCCCGCCGTCTATTTGAACGAACTGAATCTGCGCAAGAAAGTGGACGTACTGTCCCACATGGACACGGACACGGCGGTGGACTATCTGAAACAAATGGACAAAGGGGAAAAGAACACCCTGATGGAGCTGCTGCTGCCGGAAGCCCGCACCCGCATCGCCCTGCTGTGGCCCTTCGACGAGGACGAGATCGGCAGCGTGATGACCACCAACTACATCGTCATCACCGCCGGCCTGACCGTGCGTCAGGCCATGGCCAGCCTGGTCAAGCAGGCGGCAGAGCACGACAACATCTCCACTATCTATGTGGTAGATGACCAACAGGTATTTTACGGGGCCATCGACCTGAAGGATCTGATCATCGCCCGGGAGGGCACTCCGCTGGACGACCTGATCACCACCTCCTACCCCTATGTCTACGCTCAGGAGCTGATCGAGGACTGCGTGGAGCGGGTGAAGGACTACTCCGAGGACTCCATCCCTGTACTGGACACGGACAACCGGCTTTTGGGCGTTATCACCGCTCAGGACTTTATGACCGTGGTGGACGACGAACTGAGCGAGGACTACGCCAAGCTGGCCGGTCTGTCCGACGAGGAGGACCTGGACGAACCCCTGATCTGCAGCGTGAAAAAGCGCCTGCCCTGGCTGCTGGCCCTGCTGGCGCTGGGGGTGGTGGTCTCCGGCGTGGTGGGCCTGTTCGAGGCGGTGGCCGCCCAGATCACCCTGGTGGTCTGTTTCCAGTCCCTGGTGCTGGACATGGCGGGCAACGTGGGCACCCAGTCCCTAGCTGTCACCATCCGTGTCCTGATGGACGAGCAGCTCAGCCGGGGGCAGAAACTCCAGCTGGTGTGGAAGGAGGCCCGTGTGGGCTTCATCAACGGCCTGCTGCTGGGCACCGCCTCCTTCCTGGTCATCAGCGGCTATCTGTGCCTGCTGCGGGGCCAGCCCCCTGTCATGGGCTTTGGCGTCTCCCTGTGCATCGGCATTGCCCTGATCCTCTCCATGGTGCTGTCCAGCATTGCGGGCACGGTGATCCCCATCTTCTTCAAGGCCATCCATGTGGACCCTGCCGTGGCCTCCGGCCCCCTGATCACCACGGTGAACGACCTGGTGGCCGTAGTGGCCTACTACGGCTCCGTGTGGCTGCTGTTGCTCCAGGTATTGAAGCTGTGATCAAAAAACGTGATATTGCAAAAGCTCCTGCCCGGGATCTTCCCGGGCAGGAGCTTTCATTATACATCTGAGAGCAAACAGAATATCCTACGATCTATTTGCCTTTTCTGTGCGTATGCAGGAGACCCGCCGCACTTATGAACAAGCAAACGGAAGCGATCAGAAACCCATACTTGGGAAGGGGCGCTTGCTGAAAGAAAAACGCGAGCAAGAAACAAAACCCTGCTATAAAATTGAGCATTGACACCAGAAGATATCCCGTTTGTTTTTTCATAACGATACTTCGCCCTCCATCAGACACCGATCACATTACTTATTCCCAAATGCGTAGTGATAGAAGTTGTTCTCCACGATCATGGCGGTGCTGTCCAGCTTATAGCCCACCAACTTCTTCATGGCGGCCACATAGCTGTCCTGCTCCTCCTGGGTCATGGTGACCCCCGCCGCGGGGGTAAAGGTCTGGGTAAAGCGGTTATAGAAGCCCCGGTCCGACTTCCAGCAGCGGGAGGTGAACACCACCAGTCCCTCGCTGTCCGACAGGGCATCTGTGCCCGCCAGCATCCGGGCGTCGTACTCCAGCCCCAGCAGGTTGGACACGGTGGGCAGGATGTCCACCTGACAGGTCACCTTGTCCACGTTCACCGGCTCGGTCATGCTGGCCGACCAGATGATGAGGGAGCTCTTGTATACGTCGAAGTTGATGGCGGACTCCTTCAGGGCCTCCATATCCTCCGACTTGCCGAAGGTCTGGCCGGACAACTCCTCCAGGGTGTCGATGTCGAAGTAGGGCACATGGTCGGGGGCGGCCACGATCAGGGTCTTGTCCAGCTTGCCCGCCTCGTCCAGCTTCTGGATCAGGGTCTCAAGGGCCTTATCCACCTCCATGGCGGTGGCGATATATGCCTTGGTCTTTTCGCTGTAGGGCAGCGAGGACACTCTGTCCTTATACTGCCGGGCCACCCAGTTCCAGGAGTAGGGCGTGTGGCCGCTGATGGTAAGGTAGTAGACATGGAAGGGCTGGTCGCTGTTGATATAGTCGTCCACGCTGGCCTCGACCATATAGCTGTCCCGCTGGGGCCACAGCTTTTCCGTCCCTGCGGCGTTCATCTCGCACTTCAGTCCGTGCTGGTAGTACTTCCAGTCGTAGCCCAGATTGGTGTGGGACACTGCCCGGCCGTACATATCCCCGTTGTTGTGGTAGCCCAGAGTCTGATAGCCCAGACGTCCCAGCTGCTGGGCCAGAGAGAAGTAGCAGTCGGTGCCCAGCACGCCGGTGCGCTTCATGGTAATGGGGTTGCCGTTCTTGGGGTACAGGCCCAGCAGGTTCTGACACTCGCCGTTGGAGGTGCTGGTGTAGTGCAGGGCTGTGTAGAAGTTGTTGAACACAAAGCCCTCGCGGGTCAGCTTATACAGGGTGGGGGTCAGCTCCGGATCGATGACGTAGCCGGAGAACCCCTCCAGCGTGAAGAAGATCACGTTGTACCCCTCGAACATGCCGGTGTACTCGTTCTTCTTCGTGGGGGTCACGCTGTTGAAGTAGTTGCACAGCCACTGGATGTCCTTGTTGGTGGTGCCCTCCGCCAGGGCGTTCAGATCTACGTCCATCACGTTGGGGGAGGTGTCGATCACCGGGCCGGGTTCCTCAGAGGTGTCGCCGGAGCCGTCCCCGGAGCTGCCGCTGCCATCCCCCAGATCGCCGATGGTGCTGAAGTCGGAGTCCAGGTCGTTCTTCACCGGGACGATCATATGCTTCACGTCCAGACGGAACATGGTCAGCAGACCCAACTGCTCCACCTGGTCGTCGGCGTTTGTGTCCATCTTATAGAGCTTGCCGGGGGTCATATCCCCGCCCCAGGGCAGGTGCACCATGCCCAGAGCCACCAGATGGAAGATCACCATGCCCGCCGCCAGCACGCCGGACAGCTTCCAGTCGTACCGCTCAAAGCCCAGCAGCCGCCGTCCGAAGACGGTCAGGAACAGGGCGGGCAGGAAGAACACCACGATGATGGGCGCGCTGCGCCCCACGGCGGAGGCGATCACATCGGCGTAGTCCGTCAGCTTGTTGTCTGCCGCTGTACCCAGCGTACTCAGCGGGTAATAGGACTGCAGGATCTTCTTGGCGATCATCTCCACCACAAAGACAAGGGAGATCAGCCAGCTCAGGATCAGGGACAGCACCTGATTCACCATTTTGTGGAACGGGATGGTCAGCGCCGTGAGCAGCAGGCCCGCCGCCACGCCGAAGGTGGCCCAGATGGGCAGATAGGCCATGGACAGCTTCATATGCAGGTGGAGCACCAGCTCCAGATAAGGGAACAGCAGCGGGAAAAAGAGCAGCCGCGCCACCCTTCCTCCGGCGGTATGACCGCCGGAACTGCCGCCGGAGCGGGACAGCCGCCTTCCGTTATAGCTCATATCAGGTCTCCTCTGTTTTTCTCTGCGTGTGCAGGATTATGTAAAGCTGATGCTACCACATTTTCGATGGCGCAGCAAGAGCCAATGAAAATTTTAAGAAAATCTTATGGTTCGGCCAGCGCACCCTGTCATTGCGCGCCGTTTTCCCCATTTGAAGCCCAGCGGAGCGGGTTCAAATGGGAGAGGACGAGCAGCGAAATGAACGAGCTCTCATCTTTAGATGGAAGCGAGAGATATATAGCTTGCGAGGACGAACGCGGCCTGTTCGGCAGCCTGCCTCGCTGCGCCGTACAAACCGGAAAAGTTCATCCCCCCAGCATCGCAAACAGATCGATCTGGCTGGTCTCAGGCAGGCTATCCCACGCGGCTCACGCCGCGCGGGAGCCCTTTTTTCTTAAAATCCTCGGGCGAAGTGAATTCGCCCTGCGGAATTTCCGTCTGCGACGGAAATTGACGCGCCAAAAGGCGCGGGCCGCCAAGCGGCCTGTTCGGCAGCCTGCTTAGTTGCGCCGTATAAACAGGAAAAGTTCATCCCCCCAGCATCGCAAACAGATCGATCTGGCTGGTCTCGGGCAGGCTGCCGAAGGCCCCGGCATCCTTCAGAAGCTGGATGTGGGTCTTGGACACCTTGGGGCAGGCAGCGGATACCTCCTCAATGGAGATGAACTGCCGCCCCCTGCTCTGCTCCGCCAGAGAGATGGCCGCCGTATCCCCCAGCCCGGCCACGGACTTGAAGGGCGGCCGCAAGGTCCCACGCTCCTCGTCCACCGTGAAGTTGATAGCCTCGGACCGATACAGATCGATGCGATCGAAGGTGAAGCCCCGGAGATAGAACTCGTAGCATACCTCCAGCGTGGTCAGCATGTCCTGCTCCACGGCGGTGGCCTCCTTGTCCTTGGCCACGATCTCCCGCATCTTCTTCTGGCACACCTCCATGCCCCGGCACATGAAGGCCTCGTCAAAGGCCTTGGCCCGGATGGAGAAGTAGGCCGCGTAGAAGGCCAAGGGCCGGTGCACCTTAAACCACGCGATGCGGAACGCCATCATCACATAGGCCACAGCGTGGGCCTTGGGGAACAGGTAGGCGATCTTCTTGCAGGAGCCGATGTACCAGTCGGGCACGCCGGCGGCCTTCATCTCCTCCTCCGCCCCCTCGGGCAGTCCCCTGCCCTTACGGACAGACTCCATAATCTTAAACGACCGCTTAGGGGGCATCCCCTTGGAGATCAAAAACAGCATGATGTCGTCCCGGCAGCCGATGGCCTGACCCACGGGGATCCCCTGCTCCAGCACCAGATCCCGGGCGTTGCCCAGCCACACGTCGGTGCCGTGGGAGAAGCCGGACAGCCGCACCAGAATATCGAACTGCTTGGGCTGGGTCTCCTCCAGCATGCCCCGGACAAAGGAGGTGCCGAACTCCGGAATGGCAGTGCCGCCGGTGGGGCCCAGGATCTTGTCGTTCTCATACCCCAGTGCCTTGGAGGAGCTGAACAGGGACATGGTCTCCGGGTCGTCCAGTGGGATGTCCGTCCGGGCGTTCACCCCGGTGAGTACCTCCAGCATCCGGATCATGGTGGGGTCATCGTGGCCCAGCATATCCAGCTTCAGCAGGTTGGATTCCATGGAGTGGTACTCAAAATGCGTCGTAACGATATCGCTGTTGGGGTCGTCCGCCGGGTGCTGCACCGGGCAGAAGTCGTAGATCTCCTTGTCCTGGGGGATGACCACCATGCCGCCGGGGTGCTGCCCCGTGGTGCGCTTGACGCCCGTACAGCCCAGAGCCAGACGGTTCTCCTCCGCCTTGGACACGGACAGCCCCCGCTCGTCCAGATAGTGCCGCACATAGCCGAAGGCGGTCTTCTCCGCCACGGCGCCGATGGTGCCCGCCCGGAACACGTGGGTCTCGCCAAACAGCTCGAAGGTGTAGCGGTGGGCGTTGGCCTGGTATTCTCCGGAGAAATTCAGGTCGATGTCGGGCACCTTGTCGCCGCCGAAGCCCAGAAAGGTCTCGAAGGGGATGTTGAAGCCGTCCTTCACATACTTGGTGCCGCACACCGGGCAGTAGGCATCGGGCATGTCCGCGCCGCAGCCGTAGGGGTGCTCCGGGTCCTGGGCGTAGTCGAAGTCGGTGTGCTTGCACTTGGGACAGCGGTAGTGGGCGGGCAGAGAGTTTACCTCTGTAATGCCCGACATAAAGGCCACCAGAGAGGATCCCACCGAACCACGGGAGCCCACCAGATAGCTGTGCTCCAACGAGTTCTGCACCAGCTTCTGGGCGGACATATAGATCACGTCATATTTGCAGCGGATGATGTCGTTCAGCTCGGTATTGATGCGATCCACCACGATCTGGGGCGGATTCTCCCCGTACAGGTCGCGGCACTTGCCCCACACCAGCCGCTTCAGCTCCCCGTCGGAGTCCTCCAGCTTGGGGGCAAACAGCCCGTTGGGCAGGGGCTCGATGGGGTCACAGCAGTCGGCGATGAAGTTAGTGTTCTTCACCACCACCTCATAGGCCTTCTCCTTCCCCAGATAGGAGAACTCCTCCAGCATCTCCTCC
>CAKUHV010000024.1 GCA_934659445.1 uncultured Oscillospiraceae bacterium
GAGCCCTCGCCGCAGTCGAACTCGTAGAGGTTGCCGATGCCCTCGATGTAGGCGGACTGATAGACCGGCGTTTCGGAGAACTCCATGTGTATTTTGTTCTCGCGGCACACCCGCTTGAGCACGTCAAACACGCTCTCACCCTCGGCAAATTCCACTGCGGTCGGAGCCAGCAGAACGCCGTCCGCAGGAACAAGGTCCGTTTTCTCCGCGTCAAGCTGGTCGATATTTTCCAGGATCGCCGCGCAGGAGATGGAGACCGTACACGTCGGCGCGGCGTTCTCCGGCGGCGGGTCGTCTGGGCCGTTAGAAGTCCGGTCGTCTTCCCCGTCGCCGCTGCCATCCGCCTCCGACGCGCCGGGGGCGCCGTCTTCCTGCGCGTCGGCTTCCTCTGTCCCCTGTTCTCCAGCGGGCTGCGGCGCGGGGGGCGCGGAGACGTCCCCGGGCTGCTCCTGCGCCCAGCTCCCGCCGGACGTCTGAACGGAGGACAGGTCGCTGGCGGTGGGGGGCGCTTCCCCGCCGCTGCCGGCGGGGCTGGCCGCGCAGCCCCCGGCAAACAGCAGCGACAGCGCAATGGCCGCCGCCATCAGCTTCTTTTTCATCGCCGTCCTCCTTCCTCAGCGGCCCGTCCGCGCCGCCAATACGGCGGTCAGCACCGCCGTCCACACTGCCGCCAGGGGCACGGATCTCCCCGCTGCCGCGCGCTCGCTCTCCCTCAGCCGGGCCAGAGCGCACAGGGCCTGCTCCGTGGCCATCTGGTTGCTGCCGCCGCCCTTCACATGGGCAAAGCCGCCGTCCTCCTGCTGATAGGACAGCAGGACGTCCAGCACGGTATTCCCGTTTTTCACAAAACGCTCGTCCGTCGCGGGCAGACCCAGGGCGCACAGGGCGGACACCACCTGGGCGCAGCTTTCGGAATTGGCCGTGCCCCACGAGGAAAAGCCGCCGTCGCCGTCCTGCTGGGCGGACAGCCAGTCCAACGCCCGGTCCACCGCAGTCTGCACCTTCTCCTGTTGGCGATAACGGGCCAAGGCGGTCAGCGCCATAGCGGTCAGGTCGGTGTCCCCGCTCCCGGACAGGCTCCAGGCCCCGTTTTCCAGCTGCCGGGACAGGATGCAGTCCACATACATCTGCCGGGTGGCCTGAGTCTTGGCCGCGGCATTAACGGGGACCGGATAATCCCCGCTGTCCAGCGCGATCAGAGCCCAGACAGGGCCGTTGATCCCCTGCCAGACGGTCTTTTCGTAATCCCCAAGGGGCTTTGTCAGGTCATAGCCCGCCACGCCCCTGGCGTCCCTTCCCAGGGCCGTGACCGCCAGGATCACCCGGCTGTACTCCGTGTACTTCCGGGCGTGGAGCACGCCGTCCTTCTCTTTCACATACTGCTCCACCCGGGCATAGTAGCCGTCAAAATACCCCGCCGGGACCGCCGCGCCGCCCTCCGCCAGCCCGAGCACGGCCCACTCGCCGCCGATGCTGCCCACCTGGGGCGCGGACACCGCCGCCGTTACATAGGCCGCCGTCTTTTCATAGCTCTGCTCCGCCCCGGTATCGGCCGCCCGGGCGGGGACGCACAGGCCAACGGCCAGAGAAAGGGCCATCGCCAGCCCCAGGATACGCCGCTTCAGCTGCATAACAGACTCCCCCTGCATAGCCCCGCGCCCGCCGCCCCAAGGGGCGGCGGGACGCAGGCGTCATCGCATCATCATATGGGTTTATTTCTCGTTCCGTTGGCAGAACTGCATCAGCATGACTGCCATCTGCCCCCGGGTGGTGCTCATCCCCGGGGACAGGGTGTCCGCCCCGGTACCGCTCAGGATCCCCTTCATCACGCACCAGTGCATGGCCTCATCCGCCCAAGCGCTGATCTGCTGCGCGTCGGAGTAGTCCAGCAGGAAATACCAGCTGCCGGTAAAGCCCTCGCCCAGACTCTGGGCGTAGCGGTACAGGATGGCCGCGAACTGCTCCCGGGTCACGGCGTCGTCGGGGCCGAAGCTCCCGTCGGCATAGCCGCTGACGATGCCCTTGTCCTCCGCCCAGGCCACCGCCCCGGCGTACCAGGCATTTTCGTCCGTGTCGCTGTATGCGGCACTCTTTTCGCTGTCCGGGCAGCCGGCCAGCTGCCACAGAATGGTCACCAGCTGGGCCCGGGTGGTGGTGGACTCGGGGGAGAAGGTCTTCTCATCCATACCGGTCATCAGACCCTTTTCCCACACATACCGTACCGCCGCGCAGAACCAGGAGGTATCCACTACGTCGGTGAAGGGCAGGGCGGCGGGGGGGTTCTCCTCCGGCTTTCCCATATTTCCGGCGTCAGGGTCTTTCGTCCAGTCCTCCGTATAATAAAGCAGGACCTGAGAATTGGAGGTCAGCGTATATTCCCCTACGGACTCCTCGGGCAGTACGCCGTTCACTTTATACAGCCAGCCAGAATTTTTGCCCATGGTGTACTCACCCAGAGTCACGCCATCAGGGGTCGTGACAGACCTGATGTAATCCCGACTTCCTTCTATAGTATATCCGTTCTCTGTCAGCGCCTTCGTCAGCACATCATAAACGCTGGAGCCAGATTTCACGCTGACCGTCTCCCGCAGCCAACGGCCGGAATTTCCATTTACCGTTACCGTCACTGTGACCGTTTTATTCTTGTTGCCGGAGGAAGAATGAGACGGCTTTACCGTGGCCGTGATAGCAGGATCAGCAGGCGCTTCCGCCCCCGCTTCGGCTTCCAGATAGATGTTATAGGCGCCCTTCTTCTCCGCAAAGCGGGCATAGCTGACCAGAGCACGGAACCCCTGTTCGGTGGCCAGACCATTTTTTGTCACATTGCCCTTATAGCCAAACCCATCATTGGCGGCCAGCGCAAAGCTCATCAGCCCTTCCATGGCGCTGTGGCTGTTCTTAATAAAACGGGTATCCCGGTGTGCATCAATGCCCAAGGCGGACAGGGCGACCACCACCATGGCAGAGCTGTTGGCATTTTCAGTGCCGTAGTAGGCAAATGCGCCGCTGTCTTTCTGCTGCGCAGACAGCCAACTGATCCCCTTCTCTACGGCGGCATCCAAGTCGCTGTCGCCCTTGCCGTAATAACCTGCCAAGGCGGTCAGGACGGGTGCAACCTCATCCACACCTGCATAGTTGGTGTCCAGAGCATTCAAATAGGACACCAGTTGTCCCTTCATCCCCTCCCGGGTATTGGTGAAGGTATCGTCTTCCTCAACCTTCGCTGCATCATAAGCTAACAGGATATATGGGATACTGTAAATAGCACTGCTGCCGCTCAGGTCAATGCCTTTCAGAGTGTCGGAAGACACTTCGCCGCCCAGCGCCCGGTCCGCCAAAAAGGCAGCCACGGCGCTGGAATAACCATAATCCTCACCCTTGATATTTTTTCCGTAGCCCGCCATATCCAATACGGTCCAGGCATCAGTGGAACTGGTATAGGTCCCGGCAATCCCATCCATCAGGGCCTTAAAGTCCACCACAGAAGTTTTATCGCTGTTGACCCCTTCAGCCTTCACAGTCAGGCGGAACTCCACCGTATCAGTAACGGCATCACCGCCCTCCGGCTTATAGGTTAAGGTCGCGGTCAGCGTCACCTGGGCATCCTGCGCTGCGGGGCGGTCTACATAGGCGCTCCAAGGTCCATAATAGTTGCTGACACTCAGTGCCGCGCTGTCACTTTCCCAAGAGACAGAAACCGTCTTGTCTCCCACCTGCAAAGCAGGCGGAATATTCGGCGCTGCTGTCACTTCATTCTGATTCTGGCTGCTCATGGATGTCCAGGTCAGTTGTGCCTTGGCGTCATCCAGAATACGCTGATTCTCGTATGCGGCATAGTCCTCTTCGGAGAGGACTGTGACGATGCAGAGAGGGGGGACTATAGAGTAACTATACATTCCTCCATTTCCGTCGGATGCTGAGTAATTCCCTGTAGCAGGGGCTGTCACATAGTAAACTCCAGGTTTAGTAATGGAAAATTTAACTCCATTCTTATCTGTAAAAACATTTGGCAGATAAAAAGTCTCGCCGAATTTTTCTCCTCTAAAATAAGATGACTTTTCATATACTCCGGTCTCAAGGTTGACGATGCCGATATAAGCTCCAACTACTGGCTCTGTTACTATATTATAATTGGCTCCGTACCCAGTTCCGTTTAGCTTCAGCTGGAATTGATCATTCACTTTGACCGTTTTTTCGTTTACATCAAAAAATGCATAACGATCAGAATAAGCATCTGTATCAATGCCAATAAACGCCGTAATCGAATCTCCGTTCGTTACTTCTTCACTGATAACTATATCTGTTGATGCATTATTCTTATAAAATCCTGTGTAATCTGCAACTTTGTTCCAAAGTGCTGTCACCCAGCCGCTCTCTGTAACCGCATATCCGTCCCTACCGTTCGGGCAATATGCTTCATGCGCAGCTTTCAATGCCTCATCCAGTGTATATTTACCATCGTTATTTGAATCGGAGACTGCGACTGTCCGTTGGAGCATGGGCTTTCCCTCTTTATCTTTAGCCAACTGTCCCATCTCATATACTGTCATCAATATGGTCTCCGTCTCCCCCACCGCCCGGGTCGTGGCAGGCAGTAGGCCGATGACCATCACAAAGGCCATCAGCAGGGATAGTGCGCGCTTTTTCATCTGTTTTCTCCTTTCTTTCTCCGAAAAAAAGTGCCTGTACCCGCCCGCTCACGCGGGCCGTACAGACACAGAAAGGGCGCAGTGCTCCCCCGGTCTGACGGCCCCCGGCCCGGGCAGGGGCTATCAAAAGCAGTCTGGGCATTCTGACTTATCTCCTCAAGGGAGCTTCACAGTGACCCGCTCGCGGGGCTTTTCACCCCATTCCCCCAGTTCCGGTCTCCCGGTCCTGCTTTGATACAATGTTGATCGCGCTTCTGTCCCGCAGGGGCGGAAGCACGAAAAAGCGAAGCACCTCTGCGGAGAATCAAGCGCCCCGCCGCCGGAGACGGCGGGCTTCTCCCTTTTCATGGGCGTGCTTCCCGATAAGAATACCACAACCGCCCGGGTGATTGCAAGGGTCGCCATGCCCTAAGCAAAGCCTTTTCGCCCAGTTCAAGCGCCCCGGAAAGCATTCGCTTTCCGGGGCGCTTCTGATCCGCGTTTACTTGTTGTAAGCCTTGAACAGGAAGGTGACGATCTGGGCGCGGGTGCAGTCGTCGCCGGAGCCGAACCGGCCGCCGCCGATGCCCGCAGTCACGCCGTTCTGAACGGCCCACGCTACGGCGGAGGCGAACCAGTCGCTGTCCGCCACGTCCGCAAAGTCCGCCTTGCCCTCGGCTGCGGCATTCATGGCCTTGAACAGGAAGGTCACCGCCTGGGCCCGGGTACAGGTGTCCTCGGGGCCGAAGGTGGCAGCGGAGGTGCCGCTGGTCACGCCCTCGCTCAGCGCCCAGCGCACCGCCTCGGCGTAATACGCGCCCTCGTCAACGTCCGCCAGATCCATGGCGTAGTTCACCACCGGGGAGCCGGCGGCGCGCCACAGGAAGGTGACGATCTGCGCCCGGGTGCAGGGGTCGCCGGAGCCGAACAGATCGTTGCCGATACCGCTGGTGATGCCCTTCTCCACGGCCCACTTCACGGCTTCATAGTAGTAGGCATCGTTGGGCACATCGTAGAAGAAATTCAGGACGGTGTTGTCCTCCATGAAGGTAGCCTTCACGGTGACTTCGCCGCGGGGCATGGTGAAGGTGTACTTGCCGTCGCCCTTGTCGGTCAACTCCAGCTCATTGCCGTCCTTGTCGGTGACGGTGAGGGAGTCCAGCATGAAGCCGTCCTCGGGCTTGACGGTGATGGTCACGGTGCTGCCCTTCTTCGCGTTCTTCACGTCGGCGGATACGCTGCCGTTCTCCGTCTGCTCCGCGGTGACGGAGTAGCGGGGGGAGGAAGATCTGTTGGACCGCCAGTTGACGGTCACGGTCACATCCCCTTCAGGCATTGCAAAGTGGATGCTCCTCTGTTCACTCTCTTCGCCCTCTGCGTCCCATCTCAGAGCATCCTCATTGATCCCCTCCAGCGTCAGGCCGCGCAGGGTATAGCCCTCCCGCTTGCCGATCTGGAGACCGACCGGATCCCCAGCGGCGTACTTTGCGGTAAAGGTCTCGCCGGGGGTGATCCCCATAACTCCGCCGTAAAGGCCATAGGCGGTGACGGTGTGCGCCAACGCCCACTTGGCGTAAAAGATCTTGTCGCCCTCGTCGGTGCGGGTGATCTCAGTCACCGGGGAGCCGGAACAGTCCTCAGCTTCATACCAGCCCCTGAAAAGGTAGCCCTCCCGGGTGATGTCGGCATCTGTGGGCAGCTTTGCGCCCGTGCCTCTGGTATAGACGGTCACGTTTTTCCCGTCGGCGATCGTGCCCTCGTTGGGGTTCAGAGTCACCGTGTATGTGGGCTCCGTCACCGTGACGGTGCAGCTGGCGGAGGGCCTCTCGCCGCCTTCAGCCGCGACCGCAGCCGTAGCCGTGATCGTCGCTTCGCCGGCGCCCACGGCGGTGACGGTGCCGTTCTCGTCCACCTTTGCCACAGTCTCATCACTGGAGGTCCACGTCACGCTCTGGGACGCCTCAGCCGGTTGGACTGCTGCGGTGAGCGTTTCGCTGCTGCCCGTGACCACCAGTTCAAGGCTGTCTTTGTCCAGCGTCACGCCGGTGGTGGGGATGTCCGCATAGTTGGCGGTGAAATAAAGGTTGCGATCACCGGCGGCAGGCTTGATGTTCTCCGGGTCCGGAATTTTGATCTCGGCATTGGCAGAGGCGGCACTGGTGCCGTTCAGGAATTCCAGGGATATATCGTTACCGCTTTTGTCTACGCATTCCCACGTCCAGTGTGTAAACCGCTTTCCTTTCTCTGGCGTCTTTGCGGAGATGGTGATCACATCATCCATTATGAATTTACTGGGGGGGGATATATTAGCATTATTGAGTCTCGGGAACCCCAGCGTACCGGAGCTATTTCTAAACAACACCCAGACGTATGGCCCTGTGCGGTAGATCGTGATTGCTTCGCCGGTATCCGTAGTGCCCGTATTCTCGGCACAGGGTGTTGTATGGTGCCTATGCAGGTAATTAGCGTCTGTATTCCATTTGACCGTCATTTCCTTTACACGACGCAGATAGGTATATACATTCCCGTTTCCCAGCCGGATCGCGGAGCCGCCGGTGTTGCTGGCATCGATCATGATCTCACCGCTGGTGTCGATGGTCAGGTTTCCCATAATGGGCACCAGACAAAAGCTGTTCTGCGTTTGCTCGACCCCGCTCCGCAGGGTCACGTTTGTGTTGTCCTGAATGGTAACGGAGCAGTTACCCGTACCGCCGCCTTTCAGCGCACAGATCCCTCTCTCAGTCGTCTCCGATACAACATTGGCGCTGCCGCCGATGATGAAATTGACCCTTTTGACAATGTCAATGCCGTTGACCCTCAAGCGCGCACCTGAATCGCCTGTAACAGTGAACGTCATGTAGTTGCCGGGGCTGTCGAGACTGGACTGATCCTCGGAGGTCACTGTCAGCCCGTAGCCGGAGCCGCTGTTTTTGATCGTATTATTGCCCACCAGCTTCAGGGTGAAGCTCTTGTTTTTGTCTCCCACCACCTCGATCCTGCCGCCGTTGTAATTATTCAGCGTCAGGGTGGTGCTGGCGGCGTCATAGCTCCAGCCGTTGCCACTATTGTTTGTACTGATGCTCAGGTTTTCGTTGCCGCCGATGGCGGTGATCCTCGGCGTTGCCGCCGCCGGCGCCGCCAGCGCCGCCGCGGGCAGCAGGGTCAGGCACAGCAGCAGGGCAAGGCACATGCTCAGGCCCCGCCGCAAGACTCGGTTTTTCTTCATGGGTGTTCCTCCTTTTCCTGTGTCAGTGCTCCCGCTCCGCCATGGAGAGCAGCTCGTCGTGACTCAGCTCCACGTCGCCGAAGCGGACGAAGATGCCGTTGGTCACGGCGCTGCCCCACACCTGCGGGTCGGAAAGCGGGCGGAAGCGGGTCTTGTCCAGATAGGGCTTCATGTCCAGCAGCAGCCGGCTGCCGGATATGAAATCCACCTGTAAAATGTGGTCCGGCAGCGGCGCAACGGCCGACAGGTATCTCCGGGTCAAGGGCGCTCCTCCTTTCCTTCGGAATAAAAATGATCCACTGTACCAACAGTGTACAGTGGATCGTTTTACTCCGCTATTAACCTCTGGTTAAGACTTTGCCAGTTCCGCCAGCCGCTGCCGCTTGGTGCGGACGTCCCCCTCGATCCCCAGCTTGGCGTAGATCTGGTTGATATACTGCTTCACGCTGCCCTCGGACAGGAACAGCCTTTCCGCGATCTCCCGGTTGCTCAGCCGCCGGGCGGCCAGCAGCACGATCTCCCGCTCCCGCTCCGTCAGCTCCCCAAGGGCCGCCGGACAGGCGGCCCGGTCCCGGTGCGCCCCGGCCAGCTCCCCCAGGGCCGCGATCCGCTCCGTCAGCCCGCTGCGGGGCAGCTGCGCCAGCAGGGGCTTCAGATACCGGTAATTCTCCGCAAAGGGCAGGACAAAGCCGTCCGCCCCGGCGTCCTCCAGCGCCCGGGCCAGCCATTCCCGGGCCTGCTCCGGCTTTCTCAGCCTTTCATAGGCCGCCGCCAGCTGGACGCGCGCGTGCAGCGCCACCAGCTCATAGTGCATCCCCTCGCACAGGGCCAGCAGGCTCTCGCCCCGGGCCGCCGCCCGGGCATAGGCCCCCTGGGCCAGCCAGACCTGAGTTTCGATCATCTCCATCATGGGCCGCCCCGGCGCGAGAAAGCTCACCGTGTCCAGCTCATGCTGCCGGAAGAGCCGGGGGATCTTCTCCGGCTGGCCCAGCAGCGCCCGGTAATAGGCGCAGGCGCTGTCCAGCAGGTGCAGCCAGTCGGCGTTGTGCTGCCGCAGCAGCTCCGCCCGTCGCTGCTCAAGGCTGTATTCAGGGGCGTTCCCCGTGTACAGCGACAGCCGCAGCTCCAGAAAGTCGCAGCACAGGGCCATGTTCATCTGTCCGCTCTCCCGAAGCTGGGCGCGGGCCCGCTCCAGAGCGATCTGGGCGTCGGTAACGCGCCCCTGCATCAGCAGGGCCTCCGCCCGCATAACGGTCTCCGCTCCCTGTCCGTGGCCCCGGGTGACCTTATAGTAGTGGGGCATACACTCGTCCATCTCCGCCAGCTCCCTGTCCAGCGCCCCTGGCTGCCGGTGGAACATCATCAGCACCGAGGGGGAGCCGAAGGTCCAGCCGCCCTCGCTGCGGATGCTGATGGCGGGGCGGGACATCTGGGCGCTGGCGCTGCGGTGCAGGCGGCTCATGGCGCTGATGTCGTTGTAGTGCAGAAAGCTGAGGATCAGGTCCCGCTCCCCCAGCAGGTCCCCCCGCTCTGTCTGGGGCATATCCGGGTGCTCTCGGACGACCGCCTCCAGAAGGGCCTTCAGCTCCATCATCTTGGGGATCTGCCGCCAGGTGAACATGCGCCGCATGAGTACCAGCAGGGCAAGGGGGTGCTCCTTCAGCGCGGAAACGGGGCAGCGGTCCAGAAAGTCCAGCACCTCCTGCGGTCTCAGAGCCGCCATCAGGATGCCCGCGTCCTGCTCCACCACCCGTAGCACCGCGCCGCAGTCGCCGTTTTCGCTGTAAGCCCCGATGGCGTGGAGATACCGGCCGTGTCTCTCATACCAGATGCCGAAGCGGCGGCGGAAGGCCGCCTGCTTCTCCGGGGCCATGGCCCGGAACTCCCGCCGGGCGCACTCCTTCATCATGTGGTGAAAGCGGAAGCTCACCCCGTCGGGCAGGCGGGTGACAAAGGCGTTCTGCTCCGTCAGGGCGGACAGGAACTCCTCCGTGCGGGGGCTCTCTGTGATGAACCGGGCCATCTCCGCCGTAAATTCGTCGGCCAGCCCCATCACCGCCAGAAACTCCCGCTGCTCCCCCGAAAGGGGGTCGAGCATGGCGGCGGTGAACATGGCATAGATGTCGGAGCTTCCGTCGGGCAGCGCCCCCCGCTCGGACAGGGCGCGCAGATTCAGATACACAGCGGAGAACCACCCCTCGCTGGAGTACAGCAGGGCGTCCAGCTGCCCGTCTGACAGCCGCGCCCCGCAGCGGCGGGCATAGGCGGCCAGCTCCGTGTGGTTCAGCCGCAGCTGCTCCGTCCCGATCTGACAGACCCTTCTGCCCAGCCGCAGGACCTCCTCCCCAGGCAGAAAGCGGTCCCGGCTGGCCACGATCAGGTGTACGTTGTCGGGCAGGCGGTTTGCCAGCCTGCACAGAAAGGCGGGCAGGCGACTGTCCGTCAGCAGGTGGAAGTCGTCGATGAAGATATAGCAGGGCGTCTCTCCCTCCAGCTCGCGGCACAGGTCCTCCGTCAGCAGGCCCCCGGCGGCGGTGTCGGCGGGGCAGGCGCAGTCCCGCAGAAAGGGGAACCCCCCGTGGGCAAAGGCGTCCTGTGCGCTCCTCCAGAAAACGGCCAGATTGTCGGAGTAGACGCTGACGCGGATCACCCGCAGGGGCTCCGCCTTAGCCCGCTGGGTCAGATACCAGTTTACCGCCGTGGTCTTTCCATAGCCCATGGGCGCTACCACCGTGGTCAGCGCGCAGCGCGAGATGGGCCGCAGGCTCTCCTGCAGCCGCTCCGATATGTAGATGGTGTTCAGGTCCCGCTTCTGTCTCGGCATAAGATCCGCCCGCCCTCCGTCCGGTCTGCGCCCGCTTCCGGCGGGCATCTTTACGGCTTATTATACCGGAAGGCCCGGAATAATGCAAAGCACCTGCATAAAGCGCACCCAACTGATCCCGTCCTCCGGGCATAAAAATTCCGCCCGCGCGATGCGCGGGCGGAATTCAGGGCATATTCACATCTCCGGCTCAGCGGACCGTCAGCTCGCCGTTGTCCACATCCACCGTGAGCACGGCGCCGGGCTCCACCTGGTCGGCGATGATCTTCCGGCTGATAAGGGTCTCCACCGTGTGCTGCAGATAGCGGCGCAGGGGGCGGGCACCATAGATGGGGTCGTAGGCCTCGTCAATGATCTTGGCCTTGGCTGCGTCGGTCAGCTTCACCGTCAGCTGCTTGTCCTCCAGCCGGCGGTTCAGGTCGGCGGCCATCAGGTCGATGATGTGGGTCACGTTGTCCCGGGTCAGGGGCTTGTAGAACACGATCTCGTCCAGACGGTTCAGGAACTCCGGACGGAAGGAGCGCTTGAGCAGCTCGTTCACCTGATCCTTGGCCTGCTGGCTGATCTCGCCGTTGGGCTCGATGCCGTCCAGCAGGAACTGGCTGCCCAGGTTGGAGGTCAGGATGATGATGGTGTTCTTAAAGTCCACCGTCCGGCCCTGGCTGTCGGTGATCCGGCCGTCGTCCAGCACCTGCAGCAGGATGTTGAACACGTCGGGATGGGCCTTCTCCACCTCGTCAAAGAGGATGACCGAGTAGGGCTTGCGGCGCACAGCCTCAGTCAGCTGGCCGCCCTCCTCATAGCCCACATATCCCGGAGGCGCACCGATCAGACGGCTGACGGAGAATTTCTCCATATACTCGCTCATGTCGATCCGCACCAGGTTCTTCTCGCTGTCAAACAGAGCCTCGGCCAAGGTCTTGGCCAGTTCCGTCTTGCCCACGCCTGTGGGACCCAGGAACAGGAAGGAACCGATGGGCTTGTTGGGGTCGGCAATGCCGGCGCGGCTTCTCAGGATGGCCTCGCTCACCAGGCGCACAGCCTCGTCCTGACCCACCACGCGCTTGTGGAGGATGTCCTCCAGATGCAGCAGCTTCTCCCGCTCGCCCTCCATCAGACGGGCCACGGGGATGCCGGTCCACCGCTCGATGATGCGGGCGATCTCCTCCTCGGTGACCTTATCCCGCAGCAGGGAGCGGGCCTTGCCCTCGTTGGCGATCTGCTCCTCCGCCTCCAGCGCTTTCTTCAGCTCGGGGATCTTACCATATTGCAGCTGGGCGGCCTTCTCCAGGTCGTACTCCCGCTGTGCCTTCTCCAGGTCGGCGTTGGCCTTTTCCAGATCCTCACGCAGCTTCTGTACCTTGCCGATGGCATTCTTCTCGTTGTCCCACTGGGCCTTCTTGGCGTTGAACTCCTCCCGCATCTCGGCCAGTTCCTTCTGGATCTCGGCCAGATGCTCCTGAGACAGCTTGTCCGTCTCCTTCTTCAGGGCGGCCTCCTCGATCTCGTGCTGGATGATCTTCCGGCGGATCACGTCCATCTCTGTGGGCATGGAGTCCATCTCCGTGCGGATCATGGCGCAGGCCTCGTCCACCAGGTCGATGGCCTTATCGGGCAGGAACCGGTCTGTGATATAGCGGTTGGACAGGGTGGCGGCGGCAATGATGGCGCCGTCGGTGATCTTCACCCCGTGGAACACCTCGTAACGTTCCTTCAGGCCACGGAGAATGGCAATGGCATCCTCCACCGTGGGCTCGTTCACCATCACGGGCTGGAACCGCCGCTCCAGGGCGGCGTCCTTTTCAATATACTGGCGGTACTCATTCAGCGTTGTGGCGCCGATACAGTGCAGCTCGCCCCGGGCCAGCATAGGCTTGAGCAGGTTGCCGGCATCCATGCTGCCTTCGGTCTTGCCCGCGCCCACGATGGTATGCAGCTCGTCGATGAACAGGATGATCCGGCCCTCCGCCTTCTTCACTTCGTTCAGGACGGCCTTCAGCCGCTCCTCAAACTCGCCGCGGTACTTGGCCCCGGCCACCAGAGAACCCATATCCAGGGAGAAGATAGTCTTGTCCTTCAGACTGGCGGGCACGTCGCCCTTCACGATCCGCTGGGCCAGGCCCTCGGCGATGGCGGTTTTGCCCACGCCGGGCTCACCGATCAGCACGGGGTTGTTCTTGCTCTTACGGGACAGGATGCGGATCACATTCCGGATCTCGTCGTCCCGGCCGATGACAGGGTCCAGCTTATTCTGCCGGGCCCGCTCCACCAGGTCAGTACCATATTTCTTCAGGGCGTCATAGGTCTCCTCCGGGTTATCCGAGGTGACCCGCTGGTTTCCCCGCACGCTGGCCAGGGCCTGCATCACCTTTTCTCGGGTGACATTATAGGTGCGGAACAGCTCCTTCAGCGAGCTGTTGGCAGCGTCCAGCAGGCCAAGGAACAGATGCTCCACGGAGATATACTCGTCCTTCATGGACTGGGCGGCCTGCTCCGCGCACTTCAGGGCGCGGTCCACATCCTGGGCCACATAGACCTTGTCGGCCTCCCGCCCGCCGCCGGACACCTTGGGCAGCTTATTGACCTCCGCCTTCACCGCCGCCTCAAAGCTGGGCACGGTCATACCCATGGCGGTGAGCAGCTGGGGGATAAAGCCCTCGCCGTCGCTGACCAGAGCCAGCAGCAGGTGCTGCTGTTCGATCTGCTGCTGGCCGTATTCCACGGCCAGATCCTGGGCCCCTTGAATGGCGGCCAGGGACTTCTGGGTAAACTGGTTCATATTCATAGAGGAAATTCCTCCTTTTTATTCGAGATTCTTTTGTTAGCGCTCTCTATATTCAAGTGCTTGTCAGTATAGTACGCTCCCCCTTTCAAGAGGAAACAGGGCGTTCTTTGAAAAAAGGGGCAGGCCTTCCGCCTGCCCCCGGAAATGCGCGCCGTCAGCCGATGGCGATCTTGCTGCTCTCGGGCTGCACCGCCGACTTCTTGGGCAGCATCAGCTTCAAAACGCCGTTCTCATAAGAGGCGGTAATGGCCTTCTGCTGCACAGAGGACACATCGAAGCTGCGGGCAAAGTCGCCGTAACGGCGCTCACGGCACAGATACCTTCCGGTATGCGCTTCCTTTTCCTCCTGGTGATGGGCAGTCACGGTGAGGACGTCGCCCTTCAGATCCAGACTGATCTCCTCCTTCTGAAAGCCGGGCAGGTCGGCCTCCAGCAGGAAATGGTCGCCCAGATCCTGAATGTCGGTGCGGAAAGCAGTGGGGCGCTCCGAGTTCTCGGTAAAGAAGAAGCGGGGAATGTCGTCAAAGAAGTGATCCATGTTGTTGGTATATTTCTCAAAGGGGATCAAGCTATACATAAGTCATAACTCCTTCCGGGCCTTTCGGCCCCCTTCATTTGCCTTCAGTATAGGGCCCAATCATGAATTTTTCTTGCGCTAATTATGAACAGACCGTTAATTTTAGCACTCATTGATATTGAGTGCTAAAATTGGCGTAAAGAAGCGCCCTGCGGGCCGTGCTCCGCAGGGCGGTATGACCGCGTTATTTTTCTGAATACTGGAACAGGAACTGGCGGGTGCGCTCCTGCCGGGGGGCCTCAATCACCTGTCGGGCCGGACCCTGCTCCACGATCACGCCCTTATCCATGAAGATGACCTGATCGGCCACATCCCGGGCAAAGGCCATCTCGTGGGTGACGATGATCATGGTGGTGTTCTCCTCCGCCAGAGAGCGGATGACCTTCAGCACCTCGCCGGTGAGCTCGGGATCCAGGGCGGAGGTGGGCTCGTCAAAGCAGAGGATGTCCGGCTTCAGGGCCAGAGCCCGGGCGATAGCCACCCGCTGCTGCTGTCCGCCGGAAAGCTGGTGGGGATAGTGCCCCTGGCGGTCGGCCAGCCCCATGCGGGACAGCAATTCCTGCCCCGTGGCCTCGATCTCGGCAAAGATCTCCTTCCTCCGGCTTTTGAAGTCGGGCCGCTCCTGAGCCAGCAGCTTGCCGGCCAGAGTCACGTTCTCCAGCGCCGTATACTGGGGGAACAGGTTGAAGGACTGGAACACCATGCCGAAATGCAGCCGCTTCTTCCGGATCTCGTTCTCCCGCTGGGTGGCGGGGTCAGCGGCGTCGAACAGCACCTCGCCGTTCACCGCGATCTTTCCGCCGTCCGGCGTCTCCAGAAAGTTCAGGCACCGCAGCAGGGTGGTCTTTCCGCTGCCGGAGGAGCCAATGATGGCGATGGCCTGCCCCTGCTCCATGGAGAAGCTGATGTCCTTCAGCACCGGAGTCTGGGCAAAATGCTTTTCAATGTGGCTGACTTCCAGAATAGCCATGCAGCTCCCCTCCTTACCTGAAATAGCTGAGCTTGCGCTCGATAAAGCTGAACAGAATGGTCAGCACCCCCACGAACACCAGATAGAACACCGCGGTGTAATACAGGGGCCAGACGATGCCGGCGGACTTGCTGAAGGACTCGCCCGCCTTGATGATCTCGGTAATGGCGATGATCCGGGCCAGAGAGGTGTCCTTCACCAGAGTGATGATCTCGTTGGACATGGGGGGCACCACCCGCTTGACCATCTGCAGCAGGGTGATCTTGAAGAAGATCTGGGTGCGGGTCATGCCCAGCACCTCCCCCGCCTCCCGCTGGCCGGCGGGCACGCCCTCGATGCCGCCGCGGTAGATCACGGAGAAGTAGCAGGCGTAGTTGATGACAAAGGCCACGATGCAGGCGAACATCCGCCCGTCGCTGAAGCTGTTCCACGGGTTCTGGGGCAGCAGCTTGCCGGGGGTATAGAAAATGATGATCAGTTGCAGCATCAGGGGGGTGCCCCGGATGACCCAGACGAATACATCGGTGAGCATGCTCACCGGCCGCCAGGCCGCCAGTCTTGGGAAGCGCGCGCCCAGACGGCAGAAGGGGCTGAACCGCCCGGTGACCCGGAAGGGCCGCCATTTGTTCATGGAGCCGAAGGCGACTACCAGTCCCAGGGGCAGAGAGAACAGCAGCGTGAAGAAGAACAGCTTTCCAGCCTGACCGCAGCCCTCTAAGATCGTGCGCGTGACCGTCCAAAACATAATCGGGTAACTCCTCTGACTTTTTGTTCTATGTACCGCCCAAAGGCAGAGCGCGGGGCCGCCGCACTCTGCCTAAGGGCATCACGTATCTTCCGCCTTGTCCAGGCTTACTTGGTCACGACCACCTGGGCGTTCTCGCAGTAAGCGTTGGTGCACTCCATGGCGGCCTTCACGCCCTCGGTCAGGGTCATGCCGTTCCACACCACGTCGATGCCCTTGCCGTCCAGCTCGTCCACCTTGCGGTCCCAGTCGATCTCAACGAACTCGATGTCAACGCCCAGCTTCTCGGCCACCAGCTTGGCCATGTCGGCGTCAAAGCCGATCCAGCTGCCGTCGGCGTCCTTATAGTCCATGGGCTCGAACTCGGTGATGCCCACCACCAGCTTGCCCTTGCCCTGGATATAGGCCACGTCGCCGGCCGCGTCAGCCTGGGGATAGGCGGACTCGGGCTGCTCCAGAATGGCCTCCTGCACGCCGTAGGTCTTGGCCAGCTCCTCTATGGCGCCGTCGGCATAGGCCTCGGCCATCACGGCGTTGATGTAGGCGGCCAGATCGCTGCCCTTGCGGCAGCCCACGCCGTACTCCTCGGAGTTCAGCTTCTGGTCAGTGACCTTGATGTCGGGGTAGCTGGTGCCCTCGCCCACCATGGCGCCCGCCATGAGCAGGTCGATGATGGCGGCATCGGCGGTGCCGGAGTCAACCTCCATCAGGGCCATGGCCTGGGTCTCCACGCTGACGGTCTTGAAGCCGTTCTCGTTGGCCACCTCCTCACCGGCGGAGCCGGCCTCTACCGCATAGGTCAGCTCCCCGGCGGTGCTCTGGCTGCCGGAAGCGGACTGGCTGCCGCTCTGGGCGCCGGACTGACTGCCGGCGGGCTGATCCTTCTTGCCGCAGGCGGCGAGGCTGAACATCATGGCCATGGCCAGCATGGCGGAAAGCATCTTTTTCATAATATGTATCCTCCTGTTCTTGCTGTATCCCGGCGGACAGTTGTGCTCAGCCGCGGGGGAAATTTGTGTGTGGGATGTATCTCCCTTACGATTTTGCATTTTAGCACGCTAATACGCTATTGTAAAGTGTTTTCTTCGGATTTTCCACGGTTCTGCGCTTTTGACAAGGACCTCTTCCCCGCTCTCTGTCCCTTTGTCACTTCTGAACAAGGCAGGGGGCAGAGCGCCGTGCGCTCCGCCCCCTGTGTTCTCCCTACTTTCATTTGTTCCATGCCTTCCGCATGGAACACGAATGGCCGGGAAAGCTTACTTCATGCCGTTCTCGTAGGACTCGATCATCTTCTTGACCATCTGGCCGCCCACGGAGCCGGCCTCGCGGGAGGTCAGATCGCCGTTGTAGCCCTGCTTCAGGTTCACGCCGACCTCCCTTGATGTTCCCACCGCATCTCAAAGTGGCCTCTCTTGCACTTGTTTAAGATGTTGTAGGGACACCAAAGCAACTGGATGTTCCCATCACATCAAAGTGATTTGACAGCCTATATAGGAGAGATCCTGCGGATAACTGGGAGGGTATGCTACGAATGGCAAGGCGTCTCTATAATTCGGCCACTGCCGGGAAATCCCTGATCGGGATGACATCCAGCTCACCAATGAACTTATAGAAAATGCGGACACTCTGCTGAAAGGGCTGATTGCGATAAGTCGCTTTAACGGCACCATCAGGAAGGACCTTCGGGCCAACTTCAATCCGTTTGACGAAAGTGACCAGTGTATCCCTGTCCAACTCCTCTATGTGAGTGTACTTGCTTGCCAAATCAAAAAATGCTCGATAGCTTTGCTGAGTTTCACTGACCGGATCGATGCCGCTTAAACTAGCTACGGTTTTCTCCAACCCAACTGACTCCCTCTGCAGCTCAGACAGCATTCTCTCCAATCGATTGTCATCAATCTTACCCTCTGCATTATCAGTATAGAGCTTGGTGATGATTTTATCTATGGTAGTCAAACGCGTCTGGGCTTTCTGCAGTTGGATTTGGCGGGCTTTAATAAGATTGTCATCGCCAGCTCTACGCATCGCTTCACGGACAACGGCCTCCTTCTCTTCAGGACTGAGGTCGATCAGGGAATTCAAGTCTTGGCGAACCACCTCAACAATGTCGCTATACTTGATTCTAACACCGGTACAAGGCTCGGCAATATCTTGACGCTGCCGGTTACAGCTCAGGTACCAGTATTTCTCTCGTTCCCCCTTATAGACTGTACCGCAAGAGCAAAGTGCATGGCCGCACTTGGCACAGAATGCGATACCGAAGAAGATGCTGCGGCGCACATGATCATACTGTCGGTAATCAAAGGAGCCTCGGCCCAAATTGAATTGGGCCAGATCAAAGAGCTCCTGCGTCACCAACGGATCATGAGTATCCTCCGTGACAGCCCATTGATCCTTGGGTACCTGCAACTTTTTCTTCGACTTGACACTGGCTTTCTTGGTCTTGCCAAGAAGCGTATGCCCGAGATAAACAGAGTTCTTCAGGATCCGCTTGACGGTCGTATAGTTCCACAAATCCGACGCTCTGGCTGCTCCATCTTCGGAAAAGTTTCCTTGGTAGAGAACCTTATACTTCAGAGGCGGAATCACGCCATCCTCGTTAAGATCAAGAGCGATCTTTCTGCTCGAATCTCCTCGTGCCGCTGCCTCAAAGATCCTTTGAACGACAGGTGCAGTTGCTTCATCTGGCACAAGGCGGTTTTTGTTACGAGCGTCCTTTACATAGCCATATGGAGCGCAGGCACAGTAAAGCCCTTTTTCTCTCTTAGCTTTCAGAACCTCCTTAACCTTTCTCGAACCATCGCGAAGATAGACCTCGTTCATGGCAAACTGGAACGGAGCCATGATATTCTCTTGTTCAGTGTCGAAGTTATCAGCTACTGTCAGATACCGAATGCCCCGTTCGGGGAAATACTGCTCAGCATAATAACTTGCCTCTCGCATATCTCTGCCGAGTCGCGAAAGGTCTTTGGTAATGACTATATTTGCTTTCCCTTGCTCTAACAGCGCAATCATCTCTTGGAATGCCGGACGATCGAAGTTTCCACCAGACCAACCGTCATCGACAAAAACGCGGGCCAGAAAAATTTCATTCCGTTCACAGAAAGTCTGAATGATCATCCTCTGGTTTGAGATGCTGGAGGATTCTCCCTCGGCAGCCTCTTCGTTAGAAAGTCGCAGGTAGGCAAATGCAATTCTGCGAATGTCGGTTCTCACATTAACCTCCTTCGACGAACCGACCCACTAAGGGTATTATACGGCATCGTCTGTACTTTCGTCAAAGGTAGACTTTTCTTTTTTATCTTGGAGCAACCGATCTACAATCAGATCTGATACAGAACGGTCATCCGAAAAGGTGCGGTGGACCATATAAGTTGCTTCACCAAGCTTGATTTCATTCATCTGGTTGATTTCGCCTCCACCACTATTCTGCACGGGTTTGCTATCCATCATTCAAACCCCTTTTTACATAGATTAAAGAGCTCTTCATAATGAATGTAGAAAACAGGGGTGGATTGACCACCCATCACATCAAGAAAATTGCCACTGGCGCTTCAAAGCGTCGGTGGCAATTTTTTTTGCAAATTTCAGATTGCGAGGGTGGTCAAAAGGGGTGCCATTTCTACATTCATTACGAGAGGTGCATTCGAGGTGTTTTATGACTTGCCGACCGC
>CAKUHV010000025.1 GCA_934659445.1 uncultured Oscillospiraceae bacterium
GCCTCGGACGCGGCAAAGAGAATTTTCATGGAGAAGCCTCCTTTTTGGATACAGCCCCGCGCTTTTGCGCGGGGCTGTTTTGTGCTCATACGATGGAGCCCTTGGCGATGGCCAGAGGGTAGTTCTGATGCCCCATGAGGACCCGGCCGGGGTTGATCACTACGTCCTTGTCCGCGATGACGCAGGACAGGCGGGCGCCCGCCTTGACCACGGTGCCCTGCATGAGCACGCAGTCGGCAACTGCGGCCCCCTTCTCTACCACCACGCCCCGGGAGAGGACAGAGTTTTCCACCGCGCCCTCGATAAAGCAGCCGTCGGCCACCAGAGAGCGGAGGGAGCGGGCCTCCGGCCCGTAGTAGGTGGAGGGGTTGGACTGGTCTCTGGTGCGGATGGGCCGGGAGGGGCTGAACAGATCGTCACGGACAGAGGGCTCCAGCAGGGCCATGGAGTGCCGGAAATAGTCCGTTACCGACTGGAACAGGCCCACATAGCCCCGGTGAACATAGGGCAGCATGACCAGAGACTTCAGCCGGGGCTGGAGCACCCCGCGGGACATGCTGGACACGTTGTGAGAGGCGCAGTAGTCCACCAGCTCCATAAGCAGGTCCTTGGAGAGGATATAGGTCTCCAGCGACTCCAGAGTGCTGCTGCCGGGCAGGTGGATGGACAGATCGTGGATGCGGCCGTCCCTGTCCAGAGAGACGTAGTCCGACTGGTGGGGGGCGCCCGGAAGGGCGGGCGCGCACAGCAGGGTGATGTCCGCACCGGACTGGATGTGCTGGCGGAGCATATCGGCCACGGAGAAGTTCAGAACGGTGTCCCCCCAGGAGAGGATGACGTAATTCTGCCGGATGGTCTTCAGATAGTCCCGCACGCCGCTCAGGGCGTCCATATTCCCCTCGTACTCCCGGCCGGGGCCGCGGCCGGCATAGCCGAAGGGGGGCAGGATGCGCAGACCGCCGTGCTTGCGGCTGAGATCCCAGTCTTTGCCGGAGCCCAGATGGTCTAACAGGGACTGATAGCTCTCATGTACGATGACGCCCACGTCGGTGATGCCGGCGTTGACGTAGTTGGACAGCATGAAGTCGATCAGGCGGTAGCGGCCGCCGAAGGGCAGGGAGCAGGTGTTGCGGGGGCGGGTCAGCTCGCCAAGGCCGGCGTTGGAGCGATAGGCAAACAGAATGCCGTGCAGGTCGTTCACACCCGCTCACCTCCTTTCACATCTTCCCGGAGCATGGCGCTGGGGGGCACGCTGGCCCCGGCGCCCACCCGGACGCCGCCGGCTACCACGGCCACGCCCCAGCCGTCGCTGCCATCGGGCGGGGCGCCCACCCGGGCGTTTTCTTCGATGACGGCCCCCTCGGCCACGATGGCGTAAGACACCCTTGCCCCGGCCTTTACCACCGCGCCGGGCATGAGGATGGAGTACTCAACCAGAGCCCCCTGCTCCACAGTGACGGAGTGGAACAGCACGGAGTTTTCCACGCTGCCGTCCACCGTGCAGCCGCCGGTGAGCAGGCAGTGGGACACATGGGCGTCCGGCCCGGTGAAGTGGGGGGGCTTGACGGGGGTGCGGGCATAGATGGGCCAGCTGGCGTCGTACAGGTCGATGGAGCTGTTGGGGGCCAGCAGGTCCATGTTGGCGTCCCACAGGGAGTCGATGGTGCCCACGTCCTTCCAGTAGCCCTGGAAGCGGTAGGCCATGAGCTTCTCCCCCGCGGCCAGCATGGCGGGGATGATATTCTTGCCGAAGTCGTTGGCGGAGCTGGGGTCGGCCTCGTCCGCCAGCAGGTACTGCCGCAGCTTGCTCCAGGTGAACACATAGATGCCCATGGAGGCCAGGGTGCTCTTGGGCTGGGGGGGCTTTTCCTCGAACTGGTAGATGCGGTCGTTCTCGTCCACGTTCATGATGCCGAAGCGCCTGGCCTCCTCCAGAGTGACCTGAAGCACGGAGATGGTGCAGGCGGCGCCGGTGCGCTTGTGGAGATCCACCATCTGGGAGTAGTCCATCTTGTAGATGTGGTCGCCGGACAGCACCACCACATAATCGGGGTCGTACTGCTCGATGAAGTCCATGTTCTGATAGATGGCGTTGGCGGTGCCCTTGTACCAGGTGCCCCGGTCGCCCTCCACCATATAGGGGGGCAGGATATGAACGCCGCCGTCGGAGCGGTCAAGATCCCAGGGCTGGCCGTTGCCGATGTAGCTGTTCAGCTCCAGGGGCCGGTACTGGGTGAGCACGCCCACGGTGTCGATGCCGGAGTTGACGCAGTTGGACAGGGGGAAATCGATGATGCGGTATTTGCCGCCGAAGGGGACGGCGGGCTTTGCCATATGGCTGGTCAGGGCGTAAAGACGGCTGCCCTGTCCGCCGGCCAGAAGCATGGCCACGACTTCTTTTTTCATGTCAGTTCACCTCGGATCAAGAGATGGAGCCGCAGTGCGCGGCGGGGTCGGACTTCTTTTTCCGCGGGGGATAGCGGCGCACGCAGCGCCACACCATGGCCGCCATGGGGGGCAGGTCGATGGTCAGGGACTGCTGCTGGCCGTGGCAGGGGATGTCCTCTGTGCCCAGGGGCTGCCGGTCCCCCAGGCCGGAGCCGCCGAAGGCGTCGTCATCGGTGTTCAGCAGGGGCTCCCATCTGCCACGGAAGGGGACGCCCAGGCGGTAGCCCTTCCGGTGGACGGGGGAGAAGTTGCACACCACCGCCAGGGAGCGGCCCCGCCCATCCGTGCGCAGAAAGGCCACGGTGTCGGCGGTGTTGTCGTCTACGGACAGCCAGGTGAACCCGTCCCAGCCGCCGTCCCGCTGCCACAGGGCGGGCTGCTCCAGATACAGGGCGTTGGCCGACTGGAAGAAGTGCTGAAGGGCCCGGTTGGCCGGGTAGTTCAGCAAATGCCAGTCCAGAGAGTACTCGTAGTGCCACTCGTTCCACTGGCCCAGCTCCGCCCCCATGAAGATGAGCTTTTTGCCGGGGTGGGCCAGCATATAGGTATAAAAGGCCCGGACGCCGGCGAACTTCATGGGGTCATCCCCGGGCATCTTGCCGAAGATGGAGCCCTTCATGTGCACCACCTCGTCGTGGGACAGGGGGAGGATGTAGTGCTCGGCAAAGGCATACATCAGGGAGAAGGTGAGGTCCTTATGGTTGAACTGGCGGAAGTAGGGGTCCAGCTTCATGTAGTGGCACAGGTCGTTCATCCAGCCCATGTTCCACTTGAAGGAGAAGCCCAGGCCGCCCTCACCCTCCGGGGCGGTGACCCCGGGCCAGGCGGTGGACTCCTCGGCGATCATCAGCGCATCGGGAAAGGCCCCCCGGGCGGCGGCGTTGAGATCCCGCAGGAACTGCACGGCCTCCAGATTCTCCCGGCCGCCGTTGACGTTGGGCAGCCACTGGCCGGGCTGGCGGCCGTAGTCCAGATAGAGCATGGAGGACACGGCGTCCACCCGCAGGCCGTCGGCGTGGAACTGCTCCAGCCAGAACAGGGCGCTGGACAGCAGGAAGGAGCGCACCTCGTTCCGGCCAAAGTCGAAGACGTTGGTGCCCCAGTCGGGGTGCTCCCCCTTCCGGGGGTCGGCGTACTCATAAGTAGGGGTGCCGTCGAAGCGGAACAGGCCGAAGGCGTCCCGGGGGAAGTGGGCGGGCACCCAGTCCAGAATGACACCGACCCCCGCCTGATGCAGGCGGTCGATGAGCCGGCGCAGGTCGTCCGGGGCGCCGAAGCGGCTGGTGGCGGCGAAGTAGCCCGTCACCTGATAGCCCCAGGAGGCGTCCAGGGGGTGCTCCATTACGGGGAGCAGCTCTACATGGGTAAAGCCCATTTTCTTGACGTAGGGCACCAGCCAGTCGCCCATGGCGTCGTAGCTGAGGAACTGCCCCTCCCCCGTTCTGCGCCAGGAGCCCAGGTGGCACTCGTAGATGTTCAGGGGGCTGTCGTAGGGGCTGTATTTCTTCCGCTGCTTCAGCCAGGCCCCGTCCCCCCACACATAGCGGGAGGCGTACAGCTTGGAGGAGAACTCCGGCCGGGTGTCGGCGTGGAAGGCGTATGGGTCGGCCTTGCCTACATAGCCGCCGGAGCCGTCGTAAACGGCGAACTGGTAGCGGTCATACTGGTGCAGGCCGGGGATGAAGGTCTGCCAGATGCCGCCCTCCAGCCGCTCCATGGGGTGGGCGGCGGCGTTCCAGCCGTTGAAGTCGCCCATGACGGACACGGCGGGGGCGTTGGGCGCCCAGGTGCGGAAGACCCAGCCCTCGGCCCCGCGCTCGTCCCGGGCCGGGTGGGCCCCCATGCACCGCCAGGCCCCGGTGGAGCGGCCGTCGGTGAAGGCCTCCAGCTCCAGATACAGGTCCTGGGGGGAGAGAGACTCGGAGATTTTGTTCAAATGGTTCACCTCGCTCTGGTAAAAAAGGGGTAACGTTAGTGGAAAAACACAAAACGGAACGGAAAGAATTTCGCTTTCCTTAGAAAAAGTATACAAGGTTTTGCGGACGCAGTCAAGAGGAGAGAGGGGGAGAAAGAAACGGGGATCGTGGTGGAAAGACGGGAAATATCCGCCTAAATGAACAAAATGTGCCCCGGCCCGCATCTGCGGGCCGGGGCGGGAGCAGGTTTATTCCGCCATGAGCAGCTGCCGCAGCAGCCGGGAGAAGATGCCGCCGGTGGTTAGCCGGGCGGCGGGCTGCCCGGAGAGGATGGGCACGGTGTCCCGCAGCTGGTCCCCCACATAGACCTCCATCTGCCCCAGCAGCTGGTCCTGCTCCACCGGGGCCTCCAGATCGTCGGGCAGGGTGACGCGGGTGGTGATCTGCCCCTCCTCCCCCCGGGCCACCAGCAGGCGGCAGTCCCGCTGCAGAACGGGCTGGATCTGGGCGGTCTCCCCCAGGATCACGGGGATGGGGGACAGGGGGGTGTCCGGGTAGACGGCGGCCAGAGCGTAGTTGGCGAAGCCGTAGTCCAGAAGGGCTTTGGCATCCTCAAACCGCTGGGGGGAGGTGGGGGCCTTCAGGATGACGGCGATGAGCTCCATGCCGTCCCGCTCCGCCGTGGCGGAGATGCAGCAGCCGGCGGAGGAGGTGGAGCCGGTCTTCAGGCCGGTGGCCCCGTTGTAAAAGCGGATCAGACGGTTGGTGTTGGTCAGGCTGAAGGCGCCGTCCCGGAAGGAGTCCATCCAGATGGTGGTGAACTCCCGGACGGCGGGGTGGTCCAGGATCAGCCGGCGGGACATAAGGGCGATGTCGTAGGCGGAGGTCAGGTGTCCGGCGGCGGGCAGGCCGGTGCAGTTGAGGAAATTGGTGTCCGCCATGCCAAGCTGGGCCGCCCGCTGGTTCATGCGGGCGACGAAGGCCTCCTCGCTGCCCGCCAGATGCTCGGCCAGGGCCACGGCGGCGTCGTTAGCGGAGACCACGGCGACGCACTTCAGCAGCTCCCATACGGAGAACTGCTCCCCCTCCTTCAGATAGACCTGAGAGCCGCCCATGCCCGCGGCGTTGGCAGAGACGGTGACCGTCTCCTCCCGGTTCAGCAGGCCGGCGTCCAGGGCCTCGAACAGCAGCAGCAGGGTCATGACCTTGGTGACGCTGGCGGGCTCGTGCTGGGCGTGGGCGTTTTTTTCATAGAGGACGATGCCGGTGTCCCGTTCCATGAGCAGGGCGGCGTCGGCGGACAGCTGGCCGGAGAAGGGGGCGGGGGCGGCGTGGACGGCGGGGGCGAGCAGGGCTGCGGCGAGCAGCAGGACACAAAGGCGTTTCATAAAAATCCCTCCTGTAAAGATACGCCCGAGGGCGGGATCATGATCTGGATATCTTCAGGATGACAGGCCGTCCGCCCTTCTATACGGAAGGGACGGGCGGTATTTTTTGCCGCCGCGGGCGCAAAAAATTGCCGGGGGTGAATCGAAACGTACAACATTTTGCCCCGGCAGCGGGAGGGTATGAGGAGGGATGGCGTGAGCGGGACAAATGAGACGCCCACCCGGGAGGAGTTGCTGCGGCGGATGTGGAGTCTGGCGGGGGCGCGGGTGAACGACGCGGTGAAGCTGGCCTTTCTGCCCGAGGAGCAGATGGGGGCCATCGGGCGGCTGGATCTGGCGGCGCTGACCGAGCTGAAGCGGGTGAGCAGCGGCACGGTGGAGCTGAAATTCACCGACCGGATGCGGGCGCTGGAGACCCTTTACAAGCTGCTGGAGCAGGAGCGGGAGGGCGGAAGGCTGGAGGCCTTCTATGAGGATCTGGACGGCGGCGGGGACAAATGAGATTTTCGGCCAAACAGCGGCGGGTGCTGACCTGGTGGCGGCCCGGCAGCCCGGACAGGGGGTATCAGGCCATCCTGTGCGAGGGGGCGGTGCGCAGCGGCAAGACCCTGTGCACCGGGCTGTCCTTCTTCTGCTGGGCCATGAGCGGCTTTGAAAACAGGAGCTTTGCCCTTTGCGGAAAGACCATCCAGTCGGTGCGGCGGAATCTGGTGGCGGAGGTGCTGCCCCTGCTGCGGGGGCTGGGGTTCCGGGCGGAGGAGAAGGTGAGCCGGAACTGCCTTGTAGTGTCTCAGGGCAGAAGGAGGAACACCTTCTATCTGTTCGGCGGGCTGGACGAGCGGTCGGCGGCCCTGATCCAGGGGATCACTCTGGCGGGGGCGCTGCTGGACGAGACGGCGCTGATGCCCCGCTCCTTTGTGGAGCAGACCTGCGCCCGGTGCTCGGTGACGGGCAGCCGGATCTGGTTCTCCTGCAATCCGGAGTCCCCCGCCCACTGGTTCTACCGGGAGTGGGTGGAAAAGGCGGAGGAGAAGGGCCTTCTCCGGCTGCACTTTACCATGGAGGACAACCCGGGGCTGTCCCCGGAGGTGCGGCGGCGGTATGAGGCCATGTTCCGGGGGGCCTTTTACCGGCGGTATGTGCTGGGGGAGTGGGTGGCCGCCGAGGGGCGGGTATACGACTTCTTTGACGACGGCTATGTGCAGGAAGCACCGCCGGAGGAGGAGATCGCAGAGTGGTACATCTCCTGCGACTACGGGACGCTGAACCCCACGTCCATGGGCCTTTGGGGGCGGCGGGGGAACGTGTGGTACCGGGTGAAGGAGTACTACTACGACGGGCGGGCGGCCCGGGCGCAGAAGACCGACGGGGAGTACGCCGACGCACTGGAGCGGCTGGCCGGCGGACGGCCCGTCCGGGCGGTGGTGGCCGATCCCTCGGCGGCCAGCTTTCTGACGGAGCTGCGCCGCCGGGGCTGGCGGGTGCGGAAGGCGGACAACCAGGTGCTGTCCGGAATCCGGCTGACCGCCCGCCTGCTGAAGGAGGGGCGGCTGGTGATCTGTAAGGGCTGTGACGACGCGATCCGGGAGTTCTCCCTGTACCGCTGGGAGGACAAGGGGGAGCGGGATCAGCCCAGAAAAGAGCACGATCACGCCATGGATGAGATCAGGTACTTCGCGTCGACCATTGTGGGCCGCGCAGCGGGCACGAGCCCGGTGTGCGCCGGGAGCGTGGAGAGGAAAATTTAGACGAGCAGGCGGGAGGAAACGACATGAAATTGTGGCAGAGGAAGAAGCCGGAGAGCCCGGCTCCCCGGCTCCAGATCAGGGAGGGGAACAGCCACCCCTTCGGTGCGCTGGAGCGCTACCGCCCCCTGAGTCAGGGGGAGATGGAGCTGTACCGCTCCATCCGGGAGGCGGTGCCCATTGTGGACGCCGCGGTGATGAAGCTGGTGCGCCTGTGCGGCGGGGTGAAGATCACCTGCGCCGACCGGCGGGGACAGGCGGGGCTGGACCGGTTCCTGCGCACGGTGGACACCGGGCGGGGCCAGCGGGGCATCCAGTCCTTTTTGGACCGGTATCTGGACGATATGCTCACCTATGGCCGGGGCGTAGGTGAGATCGTGCTGGACGGCCGGGGCCGGGAGATTGCCGCCCTGCTGTGCGCCGACCCTGGCGCGGTGGACATCAAGGAGGGGGACAGCCCCCTGGATTTCAGGTTGTGCGCCCGGGGGGAGACGGGTCAGCCGGAGGAGTTGCCCTGGCAGGAGCTGCTGCTGTACACCCCCTTCCAGCCGGAGGCGGGGGCGCCCTATGGAACGTCCCTGCTGCGGTCCATGCCCTTTCTGACGGAGATCCTGCTGAAGATCTACCAGTCGGTGGGCCAGACCTGGGAGCGGGCGGGCACCCCCCGGTACGCCGTGGTGTGTAAGCTGGACGAACAGGACATGCCCTTTGCCCAGGAGCGGTGCGGCCAGATCGCCCGGGAGTGGTCGGCGGCCATGGCGGCGGGCCGGGAGGGCTGCGTGCGGGACTTTGTGGCCGCCGGGGACATCGACATCCGGGTGATCGGCGCGGAGGGCCAGGTATTGGACAGTCAGGTGCCCGTGCGGCAGATTCTGGAGCAGCTCATCGCCCGGACGGGCATTCCCCCCTTCCTGCTGGGGCTGTCCTGGTCGTCCACCGAGCGGATGAGCGCCCAGCAGGCGGACATGCTGACCAGCGAGATCACCGCCATCCGCCGCAGTCTGGAGCCGGCGGTGGAGCGCCTGTGCGAGCTGTGGCTGATCCTCCACGGCTTTGGACAGCGGGTGACGGTGGACTGGGAGGATATCAACCTTCAGGATCTGGTGGAGGAGGCCAGGGCCGGCCTCTACCGGGCCCAGACGGAGAAGCTGAGGAAGGAGTGAGGACATGGACATCGTAAAGCAGGCCCAGGGGGGCCAGACCGTGGCGGTGACGGAGGAGCAGTTGACGCAGATCGGCCGCTTCAGCCGCAGACCCATGAGGGCGGAGGAGGTATACTGCTTCTCCGTGCGCCTGTGCGACAATCAGGTGGACCGGGATGGGGAGCGCTTTCCCCGGAGGACGCTGGAGGAGCTGGCGGAGCTGTTTGTGGGCAAGAGCGGCCTGTTCGACCACAGCTGGTCGGCCAGAGGGCAGGCGGCCCGGATCTATGCCGCCCAGGTGGTGCAGGAGGAGAAGCTCACCGGGACGGGGGAGCCCTACTGCTGGCTGAAGGGGTACGCCTATATGGTGCGCACCGAGGACAACGAGGGCCTGATCCGGGAGATCGAGGGGGGCATCAAGAAGGAGGTCAGCGTGGGCTGCGCTGTGGAGCGCCGGGTGTGCTCCGTGTGCGGCCAGGCCTGGGACGGCAGCTGCGGCCACGAGGCGGGCAAGACCTATGACGGAAAGCTGTGCTGCGTGGAGCTGGAGCACGCCACCGACGCCTATGAGTTCTCCTTTGTGGCGGTGCCCGCCCAGCCGGAGGCCGGAGTGGTGAAGGGCCGGGGGGCGGAGACCGACTGTCTGAAGGAGCTGGTGAAGGGAAAGCCCAACAGCACCCGGCAACTGGCCCGGCTGGAGGAGCAGGCGGCCCTGGGCCGGGCCTGTCTGGAGCAGCTGAAGGCGGACACGGTGCGTCTGGCCCGGCTGGCGGACAAGGGGCTGGAGCCCGGGGTGGCCGAAGCCATGGTGAAGGGGCTGGACGGGCAGCAGCTTATGGCCCTGAAGGAGAGCCTTGAGACCCGGGCGGCGGAGAAGTACCCCCTGCGCACCCAGCTGTCCTACGCCCCCGCGGAGGGAGAGCGGGACCGGGAGCGGGACCGGGCCTTTTTGATCTGAGCCCACTGTTTCCCGGACCGGGGCCGGGAATTGGGAATAAAACGGTATTTTGAAGGAGGAGAAGGAAATGAGCAAGATCTCTTTTGACGGCATCGGTCAGGAGCTGGTGACCTTCGAGGCGGCCAGCGGCGTGACCGCCGGCCATGTGGTGAAGCTGACGGACAACGGCAAGGTGGCCAAGTGCGACGCAGGGGACGCCTTCTGCGGCGCGGCCCTGAACGTGCGGGGCGGCTATGCGGGGGTGCAGCTGCGGGGCTTTGTCACCCTGAAGTGCGCGGGCAGCGAGACCGTGGGCTACAACAGTCTGGTGGCCGACGGCAGCGGCGGCGTGAAAAAGGCCACCAGCGGCGGCGTGAACGTGCTGGTGGTATCGGTGGACGCCACGGCCAAGACCTGCGTGGTCTTTCTGTAATTGAAAGGAGGAAAAAAGAATGGCTTATCAGTGCAACGACGTAAAGCTGGACAAGGGCATGTATCAGGAGGCGGGCCGCACCTTTACCCAGGTGCTGGAGCGCCAGGACCCCAGCGAGCAGTATAAGGGCACCCCCATGGAGGGACTGGACGCCTTTCAGCGGCAGCTGAAGCGCTTTGACATCAAGGTGAAGGGGGCGGGCAGCGACGTGGTGGACAAGTTCTTTGCCACCAGCCAGTCCGCCGTGCTGTTCCCCGAGTACATCGCCCGGGCGGTGAAGGTGGGCATGGAGGCGGAGAACGTTCTGCCCCAGATCACCGCCACCGAGACGGTGATCAGCGGCATGGACTACCGCTCCATCACCAGCGAGGGCGGTCAGGACGAGCACAAGCTGCGCCGGGTGGACGAGGGCGCGGCCATCCCCCAGACCACGGTGAAGACCCGGGACACTCTGGTGAAGCTGAACAAGAGGGGCAGGATGCTGGTGGCCTCCTACGAGGCCATCCGCTTCCAGAAGCTGGACCTGTTCTCCGTCACCCTGCGCCAGATCGGCGCCCAGATCGGCCGGATGCACCTGGAGGATGCCATCGATGTGATCGTCAACGGCGACGGCAACAACAACGCCGCCGCAACCACCGCCGCCGCCACCAGCGGCACTCTGGTCTATGACGACCTGCTGGCCTTCTGGAAGGAGTTTGACCCCTATCAGCTGAACACCCTGCTCATGGGCGGGGACATGATGGTGAAGCTGCTGAAGCTCAGCCAGATGCAGGACAGCGCCGCCGGACTGGACTTCCACGGCAGCGGCAAGCTGGTGACCCCCATGGGCGCCCAGGTGCTGCGGGCCAGCGCCGTGCCCAACGGCAAGATCATCGGCCTGGACAAGAACTACGCCCTGGAGCTGGTGAAGGCCGGGGACGTGAGCGTGGAGTACGACAAGCTGATCGACCGCCAGCTGGAGCGGGCGGCCATCACCACCATCAGCGGCTTCTCCAAGATCTTCAATGGGGCCAGCCGCGTGCTGTCCGTGTGATGACGGAGCAGATCACGGCCCTGGCCCGGGCCATGGGGGCCGAGGGGACGGACGAGCTGCTGAACGCCCTGAGCAAGGCCGCGGAGGATACCCTCCGGGCCCGGCTGCGGGCGGGGGTGGCCCCGGCGGACTGCGGCACCGCCTTCCCCGTGGCCTGCGCCCTGATGGTGCTGGCGGCTTTGGACGCCGGGGGCGGCGTGTCCTCCTTCACGGCGGGGAACGTGACCATCCGCCGCTCCGGTCAGAGGGATCAGCGGCAGCGGGAGGCCCTGACCCTGATGGGACCCTATCTCTCACCCGGCGGATTCCACTTTCAGGGGGTGCCGGGATGATGGAACAGGAGTGGGCCGCCATTCTGGCCCGGTTCGGGCAGAAGGTCGCCCTGTCCGCCCCCGAGGGGGAGCCGGTCGCCGTGCGGGCCTTTGTGCAGCCCATTTTGGACCGGCAGCCCCAGCTGGTGCCCTCCCCTCTGGGGGAGCGGCGGGAGGAGCGGTGGCTCTATCTGGGACCGCCGGAGAATACCCTGACCGCCGGGGAGACGGCTGCCGTCTGGAACGGCCGGAAGTTTTTGGTGGAGACCGCCCGGCAGGTGTGGGCGGGGAGTGCCCCCTCCCATTGGTGGGCGGTGCTGCGGCCGGAGGACAAGGAGGAGACGCCATGAGCATGGGACTGGAGCGCATCCGGGAGAAGCTGGCGGACTATCTGATGAAGCAGGGGGTGCCCGCGGCGGCGGCCTGGCCGGCGAAGGAGCGGGAAAAGCTCACCGGGGCGGTGGCGGCGGTGTCCCTGCGGGGGTGCTCCGCCGGGCCCAGCGGCTTTCAGGACTATCTGGGGGAGCGGTATGACGCCGAGTCCGGCCAGTGGCAGGAGCTGTATGGCCGGAAGGCGGAGCTGACCTTCGGGCTGGACCTGTACGCCCCGCCCTCTGTGGGGGAGGAGGGCCTTCAGGCCGCCTTCGACA
Source organism: uncultured Oscillospiraceae bacterium (assembly GCA_934659445.1). Classification (GTDB taxonomy): domain Bacteria; phylum Bacillota; class Clostridia; order Oscillospirales; family Oscillospiraceae; genus Lawsonibacter. Next base: position 12,004 of record CAKUHV010000025.1, read on the forward strand.
AGCTGATGGAGGCTCTGGCCGGGGGCAGCCCGGCGGGGCTGGTGCTGCGGGAGGTGTCCTGCGGCGAGACGGGGCATGACGCCGCCGGGCGGCTGCTCAAGCGCAGCGCCCAGGCGGTATTCGACGCCTATCTGTACGCCGTGACCCAGCCCGGCGGGGCCTTCCTTGATTTTGAGATTCGGGGGGATGAAAAATGAGCGTGACAACACATGAGCGCCCGGGGGTCTACTCCTCTTACGACGCCTCCGCTGTAGTCAGCGGGGGCGGCGGGCGGCTGGTGGGTCTGGTGGGCGTAAACACCAAGGCTGCGGCCAACACCGCCTATACGGTGACCAGCTATGAGCAGGCGCTGACCATCTTCGGCACCGGCGGCACCATGGCGGAACTGATCCGTCTGGCCCTGCTGAACGGGGCCGCCGGGGTGGTCGCCGCCGCGGCGGCCACCGCCGCCGGGTATGAGGCCGCCTTCGCCGTGCTGGAGAAGGAGGAGAGCATCTGTGTGATGCTGTGCGACAGCGCGGACGCGGCGGTGCACGGAAAGCTGAAGACCTCGGTGGACAATGCCTCCGCCGCCCGGCGGGAGCGCATCGCCGTGGTGGGGGCCGCGGCGGGGGAGACGGTGAGCCAGCTCACCGCCCGGGCCGCCGCCCTGAACCATCAGCGGATGGTACTGGTGGGCCCCGGCGGTGTGGATGGCAGCGGAGAGGCAGCCTCCGGCGTGCCCCTGGCCGCCGCCGTGGGCGGGGCCATCGCCGCCATGGATGACCCCGCCGTCCCCCTTGGGGGACAGGAGCTGCGGGGCTTGAACGGCGTGAGCCAGCAGTACAGCGACAACGACATCGACCTGCTGGTGCGGGGCGGGGTGACTCCTTTGGAGAGCGTGTCCGGCACGGTGAGCGTGGTGCGGGGCATCACCACCCGCACCAAGACCGGGGAGGTGAGCGACCGCACCTGGCGGGAGTTGACCACCATCCTGGTGGTGGACAACGTGATCCCGTCCATCCGCTCCGCCCTGCGCAGCAAGTTCAGCCGGGCCAAGAACACCCCCCAGAGCCGGGGGGCCATCCGGGCCCAGGTGGTGCTGGAGCTGGAGAACAAGCTCAGCCAGGAGATCATTACGGCCTATGACAATGTGACCGTGACGGAGAAGGCGGACGATCCCACCGTGTGTCTGGTGGAGTTCTCCTTCACCGCGGCCCACGGGCTGAACCAGATCTGGCTGACGGCGCACATCACAGTATAACTTCCCTGCGGGAGGGCTTTTTCGACAAGCTGATGCAGGGGCAAAACCCTTGCATGGGTAAAGATGCCCTGTGGGGCTTTCGGCCCGTGCGGGGGAGAGTTCAACACAAGGAGGGGAACAAATGAGCATTGCGGGTTTTCCCACCAGCAGCGACATCTACCTTGAGGTAGACGGCGTGAAGGTGGCGGTGGTACAGAGCTATTCCACCCGGGCCACCAAGAGCAGCACCGCCATCGAGGCCTTCGGCGAGGCGGAGCCGGTGGCCACGGTGCCCGGGCAGACCAAGCACGTTCTGGAGCTGAAGCGGCTGTACGCCACCGACGCAGCCATCCGGGACGGCATCGACTTTTACAAGCTGAAGGACTTCTCTCTGGTCATCTGCAAGCCCGACCGAAAGATCATCTACTCCCACTGCCAGTGGAGCGCCATTCAGGAGACGGCCACACTGGGCAGCATGGTGCTGGAGCAGGTGACCGTGGTGGCGGGCAAGCGGATCGAGACGGGGGTGTGACCGTGGGCTACTCTATTTTGTCCCGACGGGACCGCATGGAGCTGGAAAACGGCATGTCCCTGCGGCTGCTGTCCGCCCTTGAGGTGATGCAGGCCCGGCGGGCGGCCTCTCTTCTGGCGGAGGAGGAGCGGGAGCGGGCCCTGTGTTCCAATGCCTGCCTGCTCGCCCGGGCCCTGGAGAAGGCCCCGGGCAAGCCCCTGTTCCACAGCGGACAGGAGGTGCTGGCCGGGCTGACGGTGGAGGAGATCTCCGCCCTGGCCCGGCGGTGGAGCCAGTTTGACCGGGAGGAGAATCCCGGGCTGAGCCTGACGGAGGAGGAGCTGGAACACGCAAAAAAAAACTCCGTTCCGACCAGACGGGGCGCCTGCGCTGGCGGGTGCTGAAGCAGTTCGGCGCCCTGCCCACGGAGGAGCGGGCGAGGCAGATGAAGGAGAGCGACTATCTCTGGTGTCTGGTGAACGGCCTTCTGGACCGGGAGGAGGAGCTGGAGCGCCTGTGTCCCGCCTGTCAGGCGGCGGCCCGGGAAGAGCGCTGCCCGGTGTGCGGCCGACCGGCGCAGGAGAGTGAGGGCTGGGTCAACCCGGCCTTTGATGAGGAGCGGTTCCGGGCCATGAAACGGGGGGAACGGACATGACGGACTATCTGGAGCAGCTGCTGGATGAAGCCCAAGTCTTGACACGGGCGGTAAAGGCGGCGGAGGGCGCCGCCGCCCCGGCAATGGGGAGGGGCGGGACGGCGGCGATGCCGGACGCGTTGGCCCCGGCGGGGGAGCGAATGGCGGAGATGGAATTTCTGGCGGCGGAGGTGCTGCGCCGGAGCGTGACCCTGCCCCCGGCGGCGGAGCGGGTTACCGAGGAGGGCGGCGCCCCTGCCCTTTGGGAGGAGGAGCACGCGCCCCTGCCCATTCTGCGGGCGGTGGAGCAGGGGGAGCGCACCGCGCGGTCCTATGCGGGGGCGGCGCAGCCGGGCGGAGGAGGAGAGCGGGCGGAGCAGCCCCTCTCCCCTGTTCCGGCCATGGCCGGGCAGCTGGACGCCCAGGCGGTGGATCTGGCCTTTCAGCGGGACAGCCGCCGGTATGACAACGGATTTTCTCTGTTTTAAGGAGGTCATGGCATGACGCTGACGCCCATGCGATATAAAAACTACACCTGGCCCCACAACCCCCGGGTGTATACCATCGACTACCGCCGGGAGATGGCGGTGAACAAGGTGCCTTTCGGCCTTTACAAATTGCAGGATCTGGACCGCACCTGCCGGGTGATGAAGGGGGAGGGGGAGTTCGTGGGCCCCCGGGCCTATGCCCAGTTCGGCCAGCTGGCCAACGTATTTTATGCCGCGGGGCCCGGCCTGCTGATCCATCCCCTGTGGCAGACGGCCAACGCCTATTTTGTCCAGTTGAGTCTGGAGCAGCAGCCCCGGCCCGATTATGTGAAGTATACCTTCACCTTCTGGGAGGACGCCGGGTGGTACTCCGACGCTCCGCGCCGGGTGAGCGGGACGGCCTCTGCCGGCGGGACCTCCGCCCCGGCGGCGGGGGCGGCCCCCAGGACCCACCGGGTGGTGAAGGGGGACACCCTGTGGGCCATTAGCCGGAAATACGGGGTGGCGCTGAATGCCCTGATCGCCCTGAACCCCCAGATCAAGAACCCTGATCTCATCCGGGTGGGAGACGAGGTGAGGGTGCGGTGACCGCCTATGTGCTGACGGCGGCGGGGGAGCGGTGGCAGCTGCCCCCCGCCGTGGAGTGGGAACTGGAATATACGGCGGGGGTGCCCTGTGACAGCTTCTTCTACCGCTGCCCCAGCCGGGGATGCGGCGGGGCGGACCCCGCCCTGTGGCACCGGTTTGAGGGCTACGAGGGGGAACAGCTGGTGTTCCGGGGGGTGGTGGATGAGTGCGTGCGCACCATCTCTGCCGCCGGAGAGCGGCTGGAGCTGTCCGGCCGGGGGTTGGCCGCCCTGCTGCTGGACAACGAGGCCCTGCCCCGGGACTACGGCACCGCTACGGCGGAGGACATTCTGGACGGCCATGTGCGGCCCTATGGGATCTCCGTGGCGCCGGGCTATGCTCTGCCGGCGGTGAACCGCTTCTCCGTGGCGGCGGGCAGCAGCGAGTGGTCGGTGGTGTACGACTTTGCCCGGTATCACGGCGGCGTGCTCCCCCGGTTTGACCGGGAGGGACGGCTGGTGCTGTCCCCGTGGAGCGACGGCGCCCCGCTGATGCTGGGGGACGGCACCCCGGTGACAGAGCTGACGGTGACGGACAAGCGCTATGGGGCGCTGTCCGCCGTGTGGGTGCGGGACCGCTACCGGGACCATGTGGAAAAGGTCACCGATCCGGACTTTCTGGCCCAGGGGGGCAGCGCCCGGCGGGTGATCACCGTGCCCGGCCGGGGGGACTGGCAGGCCATGCGCTACACCGGGAGGTATCAGCTGGAGCGGGCCGGGCGGGAGCGGCTGCGCATCCGGGCGGAGATCCCGGAGCTGTTCTGGGTCTGGCCGGGGGAACTGGTGCAGGTGAGCCGCACGGGCTTTGACCGCAACGGCCTTTACCGGGCCGCCAAGGTGACGGTGGGGGCGGACAAAAACGGGGGGCACAGCCGGGTGGAGCTGGCCCTGCCGGACATGGTGTGAGGTGAAGGGTATGTGGATCGCAGACCGGCGGGAGAGCCGCCGGACGGAGGAGAGCGCCGCTCTGGGTCAGGTGACTCTGGGGGGCGACCCCGCGGGGGTGTTCGCCGGGGGCGAGCGGCGGTGGCTGCCCGTCTACGCCCCCGGAGGATACCGCTGGCGGCCCCAGGCGGGGGAAAAGGTGCTGGTGGTACAGGCCGGACAGGGGCACGAGGCCCCCTGCGTGGTGGGCGCGCGGCAGAGCGAGGGCGAGCTGGAGCCGGGAGAGGTGCGCCTGACCGGCGGGACCGGGGGCGTGCGGCTGTACAGCGGCGGCGTGGAGCTGACCGGCGGGGTGAAGGTGAACGGCCAGAGCCTGAACAGCCTGATTGCCGCCGCCGTGGCCCAGGCCCTGGCTGCCGGAGGAGGAAACGATGGAACGTAAGCTGGTGAATGGGGACTACGTCCCCGACGGGAAGGGCGGCCTGACCGTTTTGACCGGGGCGGAGGAGGTTTTGCAGCGGGCCCTGTTCCGGCTGACAGCCCGGCGGGGTGCGCTGCCCTTTCTGCCGGAGCTGGGCAGCCGGCTGTATCTTCTGCCCCGGGAGAAGCCCTCGGCCCGGCAGGCCCTGGCGGTGCAGTATGCCGCCGAAGCCCTGGGGGACGAGGAGGACCTGAGGGTGACCGGGGCGGAGCTGTGCGAGCGGGCGGACGGACTGGGGCTGACCGTCTATCTGGACTGGCAGGGACAGGAGCTGTCCGCCGGGCTTTTGATCGGGGAGGGAACGGATGAAGACAGTTAACGAGATCTACCGCGAGATGCTGGCCTGCTTTTCGGAGAAGACCGGCGTGCAGGGGGCGGAGGGGGGCGACCTGACCGCCCGGCTGTACGCCGTGGCTGCCCAGGTCTATGCCCTTCAGGTGCAGGCCGACTGGGTCAGGCGGCAGGCCTTCCCCCAGACGGCGGCGGGGGAGTATCTGGAGCTCCACGCCGCCATGCGGGGGCTGGAGCGGAAAGGGGCCCTGAAGGCGGCGGGCACCGTGCGCTTTACAGGGGAGAGCGGGACGGCCCAGACCATCCCCGAGGGCACGGTATGCATGACCGCCGGGCTGGCGCGCTTTGTGACCACTCAGGAGGGCAGCATCCCTGCCGGGCAGACTTCGGCGGAGGTGCCTGTGCAGGCGGTGGAGCCGGGGGCGGCGGGCAACGTCCCCGCCGGAACGGTGACGGTGATGGCGGCCGCCCCGGTGGGGGTGACCGCCTGTACCAATCCGGCGGCTCTGTCCGGCGGACAGGACGCCGAGGGGGACGAGGCCCTGCGCGGCCGGGTGCTGGAGACCTATAAGCGCCTGCCCAACGGGGCCAACGCCGCCTATTACCAGCAGCAGGCCCTGGCCTTCGACGGGGTGGCCGCCTGCTGCGTGCTGCCCCGGGACCGGGGAGTGGGCACGGTGGACGTGGTGGTGGCCGCCCCCGGCGGGGTGCCCGACGCCGCCCTGCTGGCGGCGCTGACCACCTGGTTCTCCGACCGGCGGGAGATCGCCGTGGACGTAAAGGTGCTGGCCCCCCAGACGGTGACGGTAGACCTGACGGTTCAGGTAAAGCCGGCGGAGGGGTATACCCTCCAGCAGGCCAAGGAGCAGGTGACGGCGGCGGTGAACGGCTGGTTCACCGGCCAGCGGCTGGGCCAGAGCGTGCTGCTGGCCCAGCTGGGCAGCATGGTCTTTGCCTGTGACGGGGTGGCCAACTGCAAGGTGACTGCCCCAGGGGCCGATGTGGCTGTGAGCGTCAGGCAGCTGCCCGTTCTGGGTACCCTGACGGTGGAGGAGCTGGCATGAGCGGCGCGGAAGGGATGAAGGAGCTGCTGCGCCCCCTGCGGGTGTACGACCTGGAGGGGCCGTTCCTCGCCGGAGAGCTGGCCGCCATGGGGGCGGCCCTGGACGGAGTGCGGGGGGAACTGGAGGACACGGAGAGGGAGTTCATCCCCCTGACTGCCCAAGACTGGGGGCTGGAGCAGATCGCCGGACTGCTGCCCCGCAGGCCGGTGGCGGACACGGCGGCGGAGCTGGGAGAGGCCGTCGCCGCCCTGCTGCGGATCGGCGGGGACAGCTTTACCCCCGCCGCCATCCAGGACACCCTGCGGGGCTGCGGGGCGGTGTGCCGGGTGACGGAGGGGGAGCCGGGGCACATCACCGTCTCCTTTCCCGGCATCCCGGGCATCCCCGCCGGGTTCGGGGAGATGCAGAAGATCATCGAGGACATCCTGCCCGCCCATGTGCTGGCGGAATATGACTTCTGGTACCTCACCTGGGCACAGCTGGAGCAGAAACTGCCCACCTGGCAGAGCATCGAGGGGAAAAACCTCACCTGGAGCCAGCTGGAGACCTATGTGACTTAAAAAAGTCCCCCCGGTCCAACTGAACCGCACCCCATTTGTTGGACAGTATGATATAATGTCCAACAGATGGGGTGATTTTAATGGCAAAGGGAGT
>CAKUHV010000026.1 GCA_934659445.1 uncultured Oscillospiraceae bacterium
CCGCAGGATCAAGGCAAAGCTGAAGGGCTTGCCGCCTGCAATTCACAGACAGCAAGCCCTCTCGGCTGCTTGAACAATTTTTATTCAAAATATTTGTCTAACTTTTTGGGGGCAGTTCAATGCTCCTGTCTTTTTTATGCCCACAGCTTCGGTTTCAGGCCACATGCCTCTTATCTTGACATCCTACCGTTCGGAAGTTATAATTTACCGGGAAGGGGGCTGATCTTGCAATGGAAAAGGGCAACACGAAACAGGCGATCCTGAAGGCGGCGCTGGAGCTGTTTTCGGTGCGGGGGTATGAGGCCACGTCCATCTCTCAGATCGCGGACGCGGTGGGCATCCGCAAGGCGTCTCTGTACAGTCACTTTGCCGGCAAGCAGGAGATCCTGGACGCGCTGGTGGACACGGTTCTGGAGCAATACGGAAGACGATCCATCTTCGCACGGGAAGATCCGGCCTTTGCTGAGGGCATGACTCCGACCGCTGCGGAACAGATGATAGCGGGTCATGTGCGCTACATCCTCCACGATCCGCAGATCAGTCAGGCAAGAAAAATGCTGACGATCGAGCAGTTCCGGAATCCACAGCTGGCCGCCCTGCAGACAAAGCAGAATTACACGGACGTGATTTGCTATTTCACCGGTCTTGTGCGCTTTTTCGCGGACCGCGGCGTATTGGTACAGGGCGATCCCCAGCTTATGGCGGCGCAGCTGTGCCTACCCATCTCCGTCTGGATCAACCTCTGTGACCGGGAGCCGGAACGGGAGGCCGAGATCCTTGGGCTGATCGAGGGGCACATCCGGCAGTTCTTCAGCCTGTACAGCGCGCGCTGACCGCCCGAAGGGACATGACGTCAGAAGCGTAACAGAAGAAGAGGAGGATCCGACTGAATGAAGAAGGAAAATGATATACTTGAAACGACATTGGCGCTGGCCGAAGACGGATACACGGGGGCGTATCGTTATTTGCTTCAGGAATACGAAAAAGAGACCAAAGCCTTCGGACCCCAGACGCTGTATTTCCTCGCCTGTCTGGCAGGAGGCGACAGCAGACCGGAGCAGGCGCTGGAGTGGCTGAGAAAAGCGGTTGCCGGGAACAGCTGGTGGTACCGTCCGGAGGTGCTGGAGGACGACGATCTTGCTCCACTGAAAAACGACGCCGAATTTATTTCTCTGAAAGCCCTTTCAGACGCACGGTATGCCCGGGCGGTCTCCGAGTCGAAGGCGCTGTTTTCCTGGACCGGGAGGACCGCTGACGGCCTGTTTCTGGCCGTTCACGGGAACACGCAGAACGGACAGACCGCGTGGGAGGACTGGGCCCCGGTGCTGGAGGGCGGCAGCTGGCAGCTGGAGACCGTACAGAGCGCCGAGCCCGACGGCTATGGGACCTATCGGTGGAGCTATGACATGCGCTCCTGCCTGCCGGTGGCCCGTGCGATGGAACAGGTGCGGGATCAGGGCTACGGTCAGATCGTCTGCGGCGGGTTTTCGGCGGGCTGCGATATGCTTCTGCGGGCGGTGCTGTTCTCATCTGCCCGCTGCGATATGCTGGTGCTGCAAAGCCCGTGGCTCCCGGTCCTGGAGGGGCATGAGCAGGAGCTTGTCCGGGCGCTCAGCGAAAAGAACATCGCCCTTCGGACTCTCTGCGGAGCCGAGGACGAGGACTGCCTCCCCATGGCGCGGCAGCTGTCTGCCGCGGCGGAACGGGCGGGTCTTGACACAAGGCTCGTCATTCAGCCGGGCAGCCGCCACCAGTTCCCCGCCCGGCCGTACACCCTGAAAAGCCTGTATGAGAGGGAGAGACCAGAATGAGCGAACTGCGCGCAAGGGTGATCTCTCAGGAGAAGGGAACCTACATGATCTGCGGCGGCGGCGGGATAAGCCCCGCAGTGCTGTCCGGCAGATACCGGCATCAGGCACAGACTGCCTCTGATTATCCGGCCGTGGGCGACTACGTTCTGACCCAGTGGCCGGAGGATGGCGGTCCGGCGATCATACGCAGTCTGTTTCCGCGGAAAAGCTGCTTTGTCCGAAGGGCCGCCGGTCCGGGAAGGCAGGAGCAGGTGGTCGCCGCGAACATCGACATCGTCTTCATCTGCATGTCCCTGAACCAGAACTTCAACCTCAGACGGCTGGAGCGGTATCTCTCTGCTGCCTATGACGGCGGCGCCACACCGGTGGTGATCCTTACCAAAGCGGATCTGTGCCGGGACGTGGCAGGCAGGACGGCAGAAGCACAGCGGGCGGCCCCCGGGGTGGATATTCTGGCGGTCTCGACTCTGGATGGGGGCTGCGATACGGTGATGCGGTATCTTCTTCCCGGCCGGACGGTGGCCTTTCTCGGCTCCTCCGGCGTGGGAAAATCCACGCTGATCAACCGGCTGACCGGGACCGACGGCCTTGCCACCGGAGAGATCGGTGCCGGCGACAAGGGGCGGCACACCACCACCCGCCGCTCGCTGCTCCCCCTTGCAAACGGCGCTTGCGTGATCGACACCCCCGGTATGCGTGAGCTTGGCCTGTGGGACAGCGGCGAGGGCGTCCACACGGCGTTCCGGGATATAGAGGAGCTGTCGCACAGGTGCAGATTCTCAAACTGCACCCACACGGCGGAGCCCGGCTGCGCCGTTCAAAGGGTGCTGGCCGACGGAACGCTGGACGCCGCAAGGTGGGCCTCCTTCCGAAAGCTGAAGGGGGAGAGCAGGCCCGTCTCAGGCCGCTGAGCTTTTCCGCGTCCGCTTTCAGAGGAATATCTGTCCGTTTCCGGAATATGCTTTGAACAGCATCATACGGAGAGGCGGCGGATGAGAATGAAACGAGGGACGGCAAGAGCGGAAGATGGCAGGGGAGACCGGCGGAAAAGTGGGACAGACGGGCTGCGGCTGGCCCAGCTGCTGGTCTGCGTTCTGGTCTTTCTTGCGGTATTCATCGGGCGGGGCGTCTTTCCCGGCGGGATCGTGGCCGCCCGGGAACAGGTGCTGTCCCTGATCCGCGCCGACCTGGATCTGCGGGCGGCGCTGGAGACGCTGGGCAGCTCTCTGGCCGGCGGAGGCTCGGCTCTGGACGGGCTGGAGGAGTTCTGCGTTCAGGTGTTCGGTCCGGGAGCGGAGGAGGAGCAAGTCAGGCAGACCTCCGCCGTCGCCTCCACTCTTGAGCGCCGCACCCAGCAGGAGCTCCGCTTCCTGTCGTCAGGCTCTGACCGCGCCGCCCAGGCGGCCCATCTGCTCCGGCTGGAGCAGCTGCCCCGGGAGTGGCAGCCCACGGAGGAGGACCGGCAGGCCGCGCAGCCCCAGCCGGAGCCGGAGCCGGCGGCTGCCGCTGTCGGAACGGTGCTGCTGAAAGCGGATTACAGCGGCAAGGCCCTGCCCGCCAGGTACACCATGGATGAGCTGTCCCTGGGCGGGCTGGAGACCGCCGCCCCCCTGAAGGGGACGGTCCACTCCGGCTATGGCTATCGAGATCACCCCATAGACGGCAGATATAAGTTCCACGGCGGGCTGGACATCGGCGGGCAGAAGGGGGACCCCATCCGCGCCTTTGCCGCCGGTACGGTGGAGTATATCGGAGAAAATGACGCCTATGGCCTGTACGTCCAGCTGGACCACGGGAACGGGGTCAAGTCCTTCTACGCCCACTGCAGCAAGCTTTATGTAAACAAGGGAGACGCGGTAAGCCTCGGCGACCGGATCGCGGCGGTGGGTTCCACCGGCTCTGCCACCGGACCCCACCTTCATTTTGAGCTGAAATGCTGCGGGGTCCATGTGGACCCCGCCTACTACCTGTGAGCCTGTGCGGCGGAAGGGTGAACATTTCCCCGGCCTTTCTGCTGCTGGCGGCCTGGCTGCTGTACAGCGACCGGCAGGGGGTCATGGTCCCCGCGCTGCTGGCCTGCGCCCTGCATGAAGCGGGGCATGTGCTGGCCATACATTGGGCAGGAAGCGCTATAAAGGAATTTAACATTACAGCTGTCGGGGCGGAACTTGTGCTGCTCCGACAGCTGTCCTATGGCCGGGAGCTGCTGACCGCTGCCGCGGGGCCCGGGACAAATCTGCTGCTGGCCGCCCTGACCGGCCCGCGCTGGCCGCTTTTTACCGGTCTGAATCTGGCTCTGGCCGTGTTCAATCTTCTCCCTCTCGAGCCTTTGGACGGGGGGCGGATGCTCCGCTGCTGCCTCTCTCTGACCCTGGGTCCCGGGGGTGCGGACCGGGCAGGGCGGCTGCTGAGCAGGGCAGCGGCGTGTCTGCTGCTCCTGTTGGGGCTGTGGGCGGCGCTGCGGGGCGGAAATCCCACGCTGCTGCTGGCCGCGCTGTGGCTATGTGCCGCAGCTACGGGAGATTTCCGGGAAAAGTGGGGAAAAAGGGTTGTCAGCAGGGGCTGAAAAGGGTAAAATAACTTCTGTGTGCACATACTCGAACGCACAGGAGGAAATGAATGGATCAGGTATTGGAGCGCATCCTGCCAAGGGTGCAGAAGCCCGCGCGGTACACTGGCGGGGAATATAACGCGGTGATCAAGGACAGGGCAGAGGTCGCCATCCGGTACGCCCTGTGCTTTCCGGACACCTATGAGATCGGCATGTCCAACCTGGGCTGCCGCATCCTTTACGGCGTGATGAATCAGGAGCCGGGGGTGTGGTGCGAGCGGAGCTTCGCCCCCTGGGGCGACATGGAGGAGGAGATGCGGAAGGCAAACCTCCCCCTGTATGCGTTGGAGAGCGGCGACCCCCTGAGCCGTTTCGATATCATCGGCTTTTCTCTGGGCTATGAGATGGCCTATTCCAACGTTTTGAATATGCTGGATCTGGCCGGTCTGCCCCTGCGCAGCGCAGACCGGCCGGAGCTGGCCCCGCTGGTGGTGGCGGGGGGGACCTGCTGCTACAATCCGGAGCCTCTGGCCCCCTTCATCGACTTCTTCGTCCTTGGCGAGGGGGAGGAGGTCACTCTTGAATACATCCGTCTGTTCCGCAAGGCCCGGGACGAGGGGTGGGACAAGCCCCGCCTGCTTCGGGCGGCCAGCCATATCCCCGGCATCTATGTGCCGTCGCTGTACGATGTGACCTACCATGAGGACGGCACCGTGGCCGCCGTCACGCCCCGCTATGACGATGTGCCCGCCGTGGTGACCAAGCGGATCGTTCAGGATATGGACAAGGCCTATTTCCCGGTGAAGACCATCATTCCCTCCACCGAGATCGTCCATGACCGGGTGATGCTGGAGCTGTTCCGGGGCTGCATCCGGGGCTGCCGCTTCTGTCAGGCGGGCTACGCCTACCGTCCGGTGCGCAGCAGAAGCCCCCAGCTGCTGGCCCAATACGGAAAGCAGTCGCTGGAGGACTCCGGCTACCGGGAGATGACCCTGTCCAGCCTGTCCTCTACGGACTACCCCTGTCTGATGGAGCTGTGCGATGACCTGCTGGACTACTGTCAGGCCCGGGACATCGGCCTGTCCCTGCCCTCCCTTCGGGCGGACACCTTCTCCATGGGGCTGATGGAGCGGCTGCAGCGGGTGCGCAAGGGCGGGCTGACCTTCGCCCCGGAGGCGGGCACCCAGCGCCTGCGGGACGCCATCAACAAGAACCTGCGGGAGGAGGACCTGATGCAGTCCGTCCGAACAGCCTTTGCCGGCGGCTGGAGCGGCGTCAAGCTGTATTTCATGCTGGGCCTGCCTACGGAGACGGACGAGGATGTGCTGGGCATCGCCGACCTGGCCCGCAAGGTCTATTTCGCCTGGCGGGAGTGCACCCCCAACCGGGCCCGGGGGGTGCGGATCACGGTATCCACCTCCTGGTTCGTGCCCAAGCCCCACACCGCCTTCCAGTGGGAGGCCCAGATCACCCGGGAGGAGTATCAGCGCCGGGTGGATCTGCTGCGGGACGCCCTGCGCCACGACCGCTCTATCACCTACAACTGGCACGACATCCAGACCAGCTATCTGGAGGCCGTATTCTCCCGGGGGGACCGCCGCCTGGCGGACGTATTGGAACACGCCTGGAGACACGGAGCCAAGCTGGACTCCTGGTCGGAGTATTTCGATCCCCAGCGGTGGTCCGACGCCCTGTCCGCTTGCGGCCTGAACGGCGACTTTTACGCCCACCGGGAGCGGGCCAAGGACGAAGTGTTCCCCTGGGAGGTGCCCAGCGTGGGGGTCAGCCGCAGCTTCCTGTGGCGCGAGCGTGAGCTGTGCTATCAGTCTATGACCACCCCCGACTGCCGCACCCGCTGCTCCGCCTGCGGGGCCAACAAGCTGCTGGAGAGGGGGCGCACCTGTGGCTGACCGGATCTTATTCTCCAAAACCGGCCGCGCCCGGTTTATCTCCCACCTGGACCTGATGCGCACCCTTCAGCGGGCCTTCTTCCGGGCGGGGATCCAGATCAAGCATACCGAGGGCTTTAATCCCCACCCCTTTGTCTCCATCGCTCTGCCTCTGTCCGTGGGCTACTCCAGCCAGTGCGAGATCATGGAGTTCGTCCTGCTGGACGGCGCCACCTATGGGGATCTGCCGGAAAAGATGAACGCCGTGCTGCCGGAGGGCATCCGCGTTCTGTCCTGCTACCCCGCGGAGAACAAGCTGAAGGAGCTAGCCTATCTGGACTGCGTTGTAAGGCTGGACTACGACAGCGGCGTGCCCGCCGGGGCGGAAGCCGCCTGGCGGGAGCTGCTGGGCCGGGACAGTCTGGTGGTGAAAAAGAAGTCCAACAAGGCAAAGCTGGGCTATACGGAGACGGACATCATCCCCCTGATCCACGGCTGGACGCTGACGGCGGGGGAGAGGGACATCACCCTGGAGCTGGTGCTGTCCGCCCAGAACCCGGGGCTGAACCCTGTGGTCATCCGGGACGCCTTCTGCGAGGCACACCCGGACCTTGCCCCCGACTTTATGGCAGTCCACCGCAGAGATGCTCTGGATATCAACGAGGAACCATTCCGGTAAGACCGGTTCTGAATACTATTTTACACGGAGGCGCTTACAATGGAAAATATGGAAAACAAGCCTACTCAGCACAGCCTGACCTGGACGGTCACCGACGATATGTGCGCCAAGCGCATCGGCACCGCCGGAGCCAGGATCCTGTCCACCCCCAATATGCTGTCCCTGATGGAGGCCTGCGCCCTTGAGCTGGCCAGGGAGTATCTGGAGGAGGGGGAGACCACCGTGGGCGCCGAGGCCCACATCCGCCATCTGGCCCCAACTCCCGTGGGCATGAAGGTCACCGCCACCGCCACCCTGCGCTCTATCGAGGGCCGCAAGATGTGGTTCGATCTGGTGGTGAACGACGAAAAGGGCAAGTGCGGCGAGGGCTCCCACCTGCGGGTGAAGGTGGCCAACAAGGACCGGAGCGGGAAGTAAACCGGAAAAATCATGAAACGCCCGGAGAGGGCTTGTCAAACACGGAAAAGAATGGTATAATCTCTCCGCGTTTTTACGAACAAACAGAAGGGAACGATATTATGTCCGGACACTCCAAGTGGCACAACATACAGAAAACCAAGGGCGCGGCGGATGCCAAGCGCTCTCAGATCTTCACCAAGATCGCCCGCGAGATGATCGTGGCCGTCAAAACCGGCGGCAGCGGCGACCCCGCCAACAACTCCCGTCTGGCCACCGTGGTGGCCAAGGCCAAGGCTGCCAACATGCCCAACGACAACATCAAGCGCACCATCGAGAAGGCGCTGGGCTCCGGCAACACGGACAACTTTGAATCCGTGGTGTATGAAGGCTACGGCCCCAACGGCGTGGCCGTGATCGTAGAGGCACTGACCGATAACCGCCAGCGCACCGCCCCCGAGGTCCGCCACCTGCTGGACAAGTACGGCAAGGGCCTGGGCGCCACCGGCTGCGTGTCCTGGAGCTTTGACAAGAAGGGCGTCATCGTTATCGATGCCGAGGATCTGGACGAGGACACCGTGATGATGGACGCGCTGGAGGCCGGCGCCGACGATATGCAGGCCGACGACGACGTGTTCGAGATCACCACCAGCCCCGACGTCTTCAATGACGTGGTCGCCGCGCTGGAGGCCAAGGGCTACACCTTTCTGGAGGCCGAGGTGCGCATGGTGCCCCAGAACTATGTCACCCTGACCAGCGAGGAGGATATCAAAAATATGGAGAAGCTCATTGACCTGCTGGAGGACAATGACGACGTCCAGAACGTGTACCACAACTGGGATCAGGAATAATCGAATTTTTTCTTTAAAAAACAAGCTGATTTTCAAGAAAACAGTAGATTTTTGCAGCTAATAAATTTCCGGTTGCGAAATACATTGAATCTGCTGTGACATACGCCTATCCTCCAATTGCGACATACAAAAGGAGGAAAACAATGAAAATCAGCACTGCAAAAAGAGAGTATCTTGTAGAGATTGAGGTTCGAAAGTATACCCCGAAAACGATTCGGAGTTATCGGGACAACCTCAATCTCTTTTTGCGCTTTTGCGAGGAAGATGCGGGAATCACTGAAATCGAAGAGCTGACCTTTTATAGGAGTGGGAAGGGGAGAAAGGACAGCTATAGTCCGGCAATTTGAAAAGGATGTGGTGATTCTGCAAACAAATTGTACGAAAAATATAAACAAACGGTGAAGATGAAATCATCCTCACCGCTCGTTTATAAGCAGACCTGTAAGCCGGGTTCTGTCTTTTAAGACAGCCATCTATCTCGACGCACCGTTGCCGGTGCGCTCAAGCCGCCTCCCCGGGACGGCCGGGCCGGCCTGTATGTCCCTCCACGGCGTTGCTCCGGAATAGAGTTTACAGCGGCGGACTGTTCCCAGCCGCCGGGTGAGCTCTTACCTCGCCTTTCCACCCTTACCTGATCCGGCGCATGCTGCGCGTGAGCGCTGACGCGGCGCGAACCTGGCGGTATATCTCTGTTGCACTTTTCCTGGGGTCGCCCCCGGCGGGTGTTACCCGTTATTCCTGCCCTGCGGAGCCCGGACTTTCCTCACGGACGGGCCTTTCGCCCCGCCCACGCGGCTGTCCAGTCTGCTTACCGCACTATCATAGCGGAAAATAGGCCCTGTGTCAAAGGGTTTTAATTGAATTTTGCAGGACAATATGGTAGTATAATAAGAACTCGATCCTTTTATGACTCTCCGCCTTTCCAGCGGGGACACAGCGGCGGCAAAACGGTTCCGCCCTTCTGCTTATCGTACAATTGCAAGGAGGATTCTGCCATGCTTACCATCCAGGAATATTTTGATACCCTGCGGGGAAAGTCCATCGCCGTTATCGGCATGGGCGTCAGCAACACGCCGTTGATCCGCATGATGCTGCGGGCGGGGCTGAAGGTCACCGTGTGCGACAAGGCCCCCCGGGAGAAGATCTCGGAGCAGGCCCGGGAGCTGGAGAGCCTGGGCGCCCGGCTGCGTCTTGGCCCCGACTACCTGACCAAACTGTACAAGTTCGATCTGATCTTCCGCACCCCCGGCCTGAGCCCAAACACCCCGGAGGTGAAGGAGGCGGTAGAGCGCGGCAGCGTGCTCACCTCTGAAATGGAGCTGTTCTTCCAGCTGTGCCCCTGCACTCTGGTGGGCGTGACCGGCAGCGACGGCAAGACCACCACCACCACCCTGATCTCCGAGTTTTTGAAGGAGGCGGGGAAGAACGTCTATGTGGGCGGCAACATCGGCCGCCCTCTGCTGCCCGATGTGTCAGGCATGGAGCACGACGATTACGCCGTGCTGGAGCTGTCCTCCTTCCAGCTGATGACCATGCAGCAGAGCCCCCACATCGCCGTGGTCACCAATCTGTCCCCCAACCACCTGGACTACCACCACACCATGGAGGAGTACACCCAGGCCAAGACCAACATCTTCAGCCACCAATGCGCCAATGACCGGGCGGTGTTCAATCTGGATAACGACATCACCCGTCAACTGGCCAAGACGGCCAAGTGCACCCCCACCATGTTCAGCCGAAAGGAGAAGTTGGAGGACGGGGGCGTCTATCTCCGGGACAACGCCATCTGGCTGACCAACGACATCGGCAGCCGGGAGGTGCTGCCCCTGTCCATGATCCGCATCCCTGGCGTGCACAACATTGAAAACTATATGGCCGCCATTGCTGCGGTGGACGGCATCGTCCCCGACAAGTGCGTCCGGGCGGTGGCCCAGCGCTTTACCGGCGTGGAGCACCGCATCGAGCTGGTGCGTGAACTGGACGGCGTGCGCTACTACAACGACTCCATCGGCACCAGTCCCACCCGGACTCAGGCCTGCCTGCACTCCTTTGACCAGAAGCTGGTGCTGATCGCCGGCGGCTACGACAAGCACATCCCCTTCACCCAGTTCGGTGATGAGGTGGCCCGGCACGTCAAGCTGCTGATCCTCATCGGTGACACGGCCCAGGCCATCCGCCAGGCGGTGGAGCAGGCATCCAGCTATGCGGACAGCGGCATCGAGATCGTCATGGCGGACGACCTGGCCGATGCGGTGAGCATCGCCCGCAGCAAGGCCCGGAGCGGAGATGTGGTGGTGCTTTCTCCCGCCTGCGCCGCCTTTGACCGCTTCAAGAATTTCATGGAGCGGGGCAAAAAGTTCAAAGAGCTGGTGAACCAGCTGTAAGGAGGACTTACCTTGGACTACCAGGAGACACTTGCCCGCCTGTGCGCCGTGGGCGCCCCCAGCGGGTTCGAGGGGCCCATGGCCCAGGCCGCAGCGGAGCTGCTGCGGCCCATTATGGACGAGGTGACGATGGACAAGATGGGCAGCGTGGTGGCCGTGCGCCGCTGCGGAAAAGAGAACGCCCCCCGGCTGCTGCTGGACGCCCATCTGGACGAGATCGGTTTTATCGTCACCGGCCACGAGGAGGGCTTTCTCCGCTTCGCCCCTCTGGGCGGGGTGGACCCCCGGATGCTGCCCGACCGGGAGCTGACCATTCTGACCCAGCCGCCCATCACCGGCGTGGTGGCCTGTATGCCGCCCCACGTGCTGTCTGACGAGGATCGGGACAAATCCCTGCCCATCAAGGATCTGTTCATCGACGTGGGCCTGTCTCAGGAGCAGGCCCTGGCTCGTATCCCCGTGGGCACCCCCGCAGTCTATCGCGCGGGCTGCGCCCCTCTGGGGGAGCACTGCCTGTGTGGAAAGGCTCTGGACGACCGCTCCTGCTTCGCCGTTCTGGCTGACGCCGCCCAGCGGCTGCTGGGGGAGGAGCTGGACGTTGATCTTTACATCGTCGGCTCCGTTCAGGAGGAGGTCCACGGCACGGGGGCCATCACCACGGCCTACGGCATCGTACCCGATCTGTGCGTCGCCGTGGACGTGACCCACGGGGCCAGCCCCGACGCCCCCAAGGACGAGACCTTCCCGCTGGGCGGCGGGCCCACCATCGGCCTGGGCCCCAACTGCACCCAGTGGATGGCCGACCGCTTCCGCGCTAAAGCAGAGGAGCTGGCCATTCCATACAGCGCGGAAGTCATGCCCGGCCACTCGGGCACCAACGGCTGGGACCTTCAGGTCAGCCGTGAGGGGGTGGCTACGGCGGTGCTGTCCCTGCCCCTGCGGTATATGCACACCCCGCTGGAGACCATCCACCGGGACGATCTTGACGCCACCGCCCGCCTGCTGGCGGCCTTTATCAAGGATCTGGGAAGGGAGGTGCCCACCTATGCTTGATCTGCTGAAGCAGCTGTGCTCTCTCAACGGTGTGTCCGGGGATGAGGGGGAGGTGCGCGACTTTCTCCGCGCCCAGGCGCAGCCCTACGCCGACTCCATCCGCACCGACGCTCTGGGCAACCTGATCGTATTCAAGAAGGGAGCCAAGTCCAGCGGGAACCATCTGCTGCTGGCCGCCCACATGGACGAGGTGGGCGTCATCGTCACCCACGTCACCGATGAGGGCTTTCTGAAATTCGGCTTTGTGGGCGGGGTGGACCGCCGTGTGGCCATTGGCAAGCCTGTTGTGCTGGGCCGCGACAAGGTGCCCGGCATCATCAGCCTGAAGGCCATTCATCTGACCGAAAAATCCGAGCTGAAAAAGGTGCCCAAAACGGACAAGCTGTATATCGACATCGGCGCGTCCGGCAGGGAGGCGGCCATGAAGCTGGCCCCTCCGGGCACCTCCGGCTGCTTTGTCAGCCAGCCGGAGGAGTTCGGCGGCGGCTTTTTTAAGGCCCGGGCCATTGACGACCGCATCGGCTGTGCCATCATGCTGGAGCTTTTGAAGGAGGAACTGCCCCTGGATGTGACCTTTGCCTTTACGGCCCAGGAGGAGGTAGGCACCCGGGGCGCCTTTGGCGCGGCCTTCTCCGTCACATCCAGCGTGGCTCTGGTACTGGAGACCACCACCGCAGCCGACCTGCCCGGCGTGGACGACCACCGCCGGGTGTGCGCCCCGGGGAAGGGACCGGTCATCTCCTATATGGACGGCAGCACCATTTACGACCGGGCGCTGTTCCAGGATCTCCGCCGTCTGGCGGAGGACAATGGCATCCCCTGGCAGACCAAGGAGTATATCGCCGGGGGCAACGACGCCCGCACTATCCAGCGCACCAAGCAGGGCGTGCGGGTGGCCGCCATGTCCGCCGCCACCCGGTATCTCCACTCCCCCAGCAGCGTAGGCAGCATCGCCGATTTTGAAAACATGCTGAAGCTGACCCGGCTGTTTCTGGCCGATCAGGCCCGGCAGCTTTGAGAAGGAGAGATCTTCATGGAACTGACTGAAATTCTGTGTATGCTTGATTCCGCCCACGGCCCCTCCGGGGACGAGGGGGACATCCGCGCTGTCATCCATCAGCTGGCCCGCCCCTGGGCGGACGAGATCACGTCGGACGTGATGGGCAACCTGGTCGCCCGCAAAAAGGGCAGCGGCCCCAAGGTCATGTTTGCCGCTCATATGGACTCCATCGGCTTCATCGTCACCCACATTGAGAAGGAGGGCTTCCTCCGGGTGGGCAAGCTGGGCGGCATCTCTCCCAAGGACGTGCTGAACACCCCGGTTCGCTTCAAAAACGGCGTGCGGGGCGTGCTGGTGGCCGAGGAGAAGGCGGAGGATAAGCTGAAGCTGGAGGACTGCTATATCGACATCGGCGCCCGGGACGAGGAGCAGGCCCGCTCTCTGGTTCAGGTGGGGGACACCGCTGTCTACGATACCGCAGTGACCGAGGTCAACGGCCGTGTGATCTCCCCCTACCTGGACGACCGCATCGCCTGCGCCATCCTGCTGAAGGCGATGGAGCAGGTGGGCCCCTGCGAAAACGACCTGTACTTCGTCTTTACCGTGCAGGAGGAGGTGGGCACCCGGGGGGCCAAAACGGCGGCCTGGTCGGTGGATCCCGACTACGGCATCGCCGTGGACGTCACCGATGTGGACGACACCCCGGGCTCCGGCAAGTACGGCACCTGCAAGCTGGGCCGCGGCGCCGCTGTCAAGGTGATGGACAGCTCCGTGATCTGCCACCCGGAGGTGGTCAAGGCTCTGGAGCAGTGTGCCCAGGACAAAGGGATCGCCGTTCAGCGGGACATCATCCGCGCCGGCGGGACTGACGCCGGCCCCATTCACGTCACCCGCACCGGGGTACGCACCGGCGGCATCTCCATCCCCTGCCGGTATATCCACACCCCCACCGAAATGGCCGATCTGTCAGACGTCCAGTCCTGCGTGGATCTGACCGTCGCCTTTGCCCATGCCAAGCTGTGAGCGGGCCGCTATCCGTCCAATAAAAAACTAACGATCACAAAGGAAAGAAAGTACTATGCCTTTACAAATATCAAAGTATGTGGCCCAGGTGGGACAGCAAGCCATGGGCGACCTGGCGGAGCAGTTCGCCCATATTGACACCGTATCCGCCGAGAATACCCGCCGCGTTCTGGAAGCCTTTCAGGACCACCGGGTGGCGGAGGCCTATTTCTCCGGCACCACCGGCTACGGCTACGATGATCTGGGCCGGGACAAGCTGGACGAGATCTACGCCCAGATCTTTGGGACCGAGGCCGCTCTTGTGCGCATCCAGTTCGTCAACGGCACCCACGCCATCGCCTGTGCCCTGTTCGGCGCCCTGAAGGCGGGGGACGTGCTGCTGTCCGCCGTAGGCGCGCCCTACGACACCATGCTGGGGGCCATCGGCGTAGTGGACAAGGGGCACGGCTCCCTAAAAGACTACGGCGTAGAGTATCGTCAAGTGGAACTCCTTAACAATAAGCCCGACCTGGAGGGCATGGCGGCAGCAGCCGCCGACCCGAACGTGAAGGTCGTTCTGATCCAGCGGTCAAAGGGGTACTCCACCCGCGCCTCCCTGTCCGTAGATGAGATCGGCGAGATGGTCCGGGTGATCAAAGCCGCCAACCCCAATGCCGCTGTCATCGTGGACAACTGCTACGGCGAGTTTGTGGAGACCATTGAGCCCACCCATGTAGGGGCCGACCTGGTGGTGGGCTCTCTCATCAAGAATCCCGGCGGCGGTCTGGCCCCCACCGGCGGTTATCTGGCGGGGCGGCGTGACCTGGTAGAGGGGGCCGCCATGCGCCTGACTGTGCCCGGCATCGGCGGGGAGTGCGGCTGCACCCTTGGGCAGAACCGGCTGCTGTATCAGGGCCTGTTCATGGCCCCCCACACGGTGGCCCAGGCGGTAAAGACCGCCGTATTTGCTGCCCGGGTGATGGAGCTGCTGGGCTATGAAGCCCAGCCCAAGTCCACCGACCTCCGCCACGACATCATCCAGATGCTGCATATGAAGGCTCCGGAGCCCCTGAAGAAATTCTGTAAGGGCATCCAGATGGGCGCTCCCGTAGACTCCTTCGTCACGCCGGAGCCTTGGGACATGCCGGGCTATGACAGTCCGGTCATCATGGCCGCCGGCTCCTTTGTACAGGGCGCCTCCATCGAGCTGTCCGCCGATGCGCCCATGCGCCCGCCCTATACGGTCTATCTTCAGGGCGGTCTGACCTTCGAGTCCGGTAAACTGGGCATTCTGCTGGCGGCCCAAGAGCTGCTGGGGGAATAGGGCAAGCTGTGCCGGTCATACTCTGACCCGAGGGGGGTGAGAGCATGGGCCGGTGGTGGATCGGACTGCGCTGTCTCAGGGGCCGCCGCCCCGTCCGCGGCCGCTGTTCCGGCCGGGGATACGTCCTGCTCACCCTCGCCGTAGCCGTGGGTCTGAGTCTGACGGTGATCCGCTCCGTCCGCACCCGTCTGCGCCCCATGCTGGAGGCGGCGGCCCAAGTGCAGATCCATGACCAGGTGACCTCCGCCATCCAGGACGCCGTCCTGACCGACCTTGAGGCGCGCAGCGTGACCTACGGCGACCTGGTCACCCTGCAAAAGGACGATTCCGGCGGCATCGCCGCCATCACCGCCCAGGCCGCGGCCATGGGCCGCCTTCAGACCGAGTTGGGCCGCACCGTTCTCACCGCTGTGCAGGGGGTGCGCACCTCCAGCTTAGCCGTCCCGGTGGGCAGCCTGCTGGACTCCGACCTGCTGTGGGCCAAGGGGCCGGCGGTCCAAGTGCGCGCCCTGTGGGTGGGCACAGTTGAGACCAGCTTTGACAGCCAGTTCGTCAGCGCCGGGATCAATCAGACTTGCCACCGGATCTGGCTGAACGTCCACGTCCCCATCAAGGTGCTGCTGCCCGGCGGCCCTCTGGAGACCACTGTGGAGACCCGTATCCTGGCGGCGGAGACGGTGATAGTGGGGCAGGTGCCCGACACCGTTTTGAACTGGGAGAGAAACTGAACCACAAAGATGGGAGCGAATCATGGAACTGATGTCCCGCCTGAACTGGAACCTTGAACATATCTGGAGCTATTTTCTTCAAATGCTGCCCTGTATGTGCCTGGCCCTGCCCATCTGGTCCTGTGTCAGGCCCCAGCGGTACCGGCGGCTGGCCCGTATGGGTCTGTACAGCCCGCCATCCCGGGAGCATGCCCTCCTGCTTTTCACATTGTTCTGTGCCGGTCTGGCCGCCCTTACCCTCTTTCCCGCCAATTTCTGGAGCGTCAACCGCTGGGTGGCCGCAGCCCGCGGAGAGCGGCCCCTGTTTCCACCAGTGGATCGTGATCTCCAGCGGAATACCCTCCAACTGATCCCCTTCAGCGAGATCCGCCGGGGCCTATATGGCGGCTGGGTGCTGTTTCTGGTCATCGCCAATATCGGCATCTTTCTCCCAGTGGGTTTTTTCGCCGCACTGCTGTGGCGGCGGCCCCGCTGGTACCGCTCGCTGCTGGCGGGACTGTGTTCCTCCTGCACCATCGAGTTCATCCAATTCTTCATCGGCCGCAGCAGCGACATTGACGATGTACTGCTGAATACCGCCGGATCCCTGATGGGGTTCTGGCTGTTTCTGCTGCTGCGGGCGCTGTTTCCACGTTTTATCTCCCGATTTCAATGTGAGGAAAGGACAGATCCGTAATGGACTATTTGTCTGAGATCGAGCAGCTGCGCCGGGAGCTGGTGCAGGCCGGGCACGAGTACTATGTGCTGGACAAGCCCACCATGTCCGACTATGACTATGACCACAAGCTGCGCCGCCTGGAGGAGCTGGAGGGGGAGCACCCCGAGACCATCACCCCCGATTCTCCCACACAGCGGGTGGGGGGAGAGGCCGTGTCCTCCTTCGCCCCGGTGACCCACCGGGCTCCCCTGGAGTCCCTGCAGGACGTCTTTGACTTTGATGAGCTTCGCGCCTTCGACCAGCGGGTGCGCGGCACGGTGCCCGACGCGGCATATATGACTGAGCCCAAGGTAGACGGGCTGTCCGTGGCCCTGGAATATGAGGACGGCCTGTTCATCCGGGGGGCGACCCGGGGGGACGGCCAAGTGGGGGAGGACGTGACGGAGAACCTCCGCACCATAAAGTCGATCCCCTTGCGCATCCCTAAAAGCGCAGGAGGATTGATCGTTCGGGGCGAGGTCTATATGCCCAAAAAGGTGTTCCACGCCCTGAACGACGAGCGGGAGCGCAGGGGAGAGGCCCTGTTTGCCAATCCCCGGAACGCCGCTGCGGGCTCCCTCCGTCAGCAGGACCCCAGGATTGCCGCCGCCCGGCATCTGGACATTGCGGTGTTCAACGTGCAGTGGGCGGAGAACGTCCAGTTCCAGACCCACGGAGAGACGCTGGAATATTTGGAAAGCAAGGGCTTTAAGGTCATTCCCCATTACAACTGCGAAACCATTGAGCAGGCCGTTTCCCGCGTGGAAGAAATCGGCGATGGGCGGGAAAGCTTTCCTTTCGACATCGACGGCGCTGTCATCAAGGTGGACCGTCTGGACCAGCGGCAGCTTTTAGGCTCCACCGCAAAATTCCCCCGTTGGGCCGCGGCCTATAAATATCCGCCGGAGGTCAAGCCCTCTAAGCTGCTGGACATCGTGGTCCAGGTTGGGCGCACCGGGGTATTGACCCCCAAGGCCGTGCTGGAGCCGGTGCGGCTGGCGGGGACCACCGTGACCAGCGCCACGCTGCATAATCAGGACTTTATCTCCGAGAAGGACATCCGCATCGGCGACACCGTCTTGGTGCGCAAGGCGGGAGAGATCATCCCCGAGGTGCTCTCCGTGGTCATGGACAAGCGGCCCGAGGGGGCGCAGCCCTATCTCCTGCCCACGGCCTGCCCTGTGTGCGGTGCGCCGGTGGTGCGGGACGAGGACGGCGCCCACATGCGCTGTACGGGGGCCGAGTGTCCCGCTCAGCTGCTGCGCAACCTGACCCACTTCGCCAGCCGGGACGCCATGGATATTGACGGCCTGGGCGTGGCCGTGGTGGAAAATCTGGTCAACGCCGGACTGATCAGGACCCCCGGCGACCTGTATTTTCTAGAAGAAGAGGACGTGGCTGGACTGGAGCGCATGGGCAAGAAGTCCGCCCGGAACCTGCTGGCGGCCATTGAACGCTCCAAGGAAAACGACCTGTCCCGGCTGATCTACGCCTTTGGCATCCGCCAGGTGGGGCAGAAGGCGGGCAAGCTCCTGGCCGCCCGGTTCCCCACCATTGAGGCCCTGGAAAACGCCACTCTGGAGGAGCTGACCGCCGTGGACGACATCGGCGAGATCACCGCCCGCAGCATTCTGGACTGGATGGCCAGTCCCCAGAGCCGGCACCTGATCCGCCGCCTGCGGGAGGCGGGGGTCAATATGACCGCCGCGGGGCAGGGGAGCGACCGGCGCTTCGCCGGGATCACCTTTGTGTTCACCGGGGCTCTGGAGAAGTTCACCCGGGACGAGGCCGCCGCCATGGTGGAGCAGCGGGGCGGAAAGGCCGCCTCCTCCGTGTCCAAAAAGACGGGCTATGTGGTGGCCGGCGAGGCCGCCGGCTCCAAGCTGCGCAAGGCCCTGGAGCTGGGTGTGCCCGTGTTGACTGAGGAGCAGTTCCTTGCTCTTTTGCAGTAAACGCTCCGCCATCTTCCGGAAAGTGAAGTGGTAACATTCATGGACGAGAAAAAGCCGGTCACAGTGGGCAGCCTGCCGCTGCCTGTTTACCTTTTGACTCTGGCCCTGACGCTGCTGTGTCTGGCGCTGGACTGCGTGCCCCACAATCTGGTGGGTGCCTTTCTCCTTCTGATGGTGCTGGGGGAGGGGCTGAACAAGCTGGGCAACACCATCCCCGTGGTCAGGACCTATCTGGGCGGCTCAGTGTTCTGCATCTTCGGCGGGGCGCTGCTGGCCTGCGGCGGCTGGCTGCCGCAGAGCGCGGCGGAGCTGATGAACAGCTTTGTCAATGAACAGGGCTTCCTGATCTTCTACATCTCCGCCCTGATCTGCGGCAGCCTGTTCAGC
>CAKUHV010000027.1 GCA_934659445.1 uncultured Oscillospiraceae bacterium
CAAGTGCGCTACCATCGGCTGCGTCATCCGTGTCGTGTATGCCTGCCTGGTGGCCAACCTGTTCGGCCTGTTCTTCTGATGCTTTGACCCTGTCTCACACAGACCCCTGAGTTTACGACCTGCGCGGCCGCGCCCCTCCCCGGGGGCGCGGCCGTATTTTGCCTGAAGTGCAGCGGAAGAAGCCATGAGTGAAGGAAAAGCTGCAAGACCGGAGCAGACAGGGCGAGACGGCGGCGCAAGGGGGCGGATGGATACCGGAGTTTACCTCATGTGGCCAGAAAATGAAGAAAAAAGGTACACTTTGTCCACCAACAAATTATACCGTTTTCGCTCCTATGTGTACCCTTTTGAAGGGATCCTCGCAAATTCCTTGCATTTCCAGCGGTTTTCTGATACTGTAATTCTGTCATAAGGAGCACAGCGGCCGCCCCGGATGCTTGCGGAGGGCGGGGCCGCGCCGCCCGGACCCGGCGAGGGGGCCGCAGGTCGGGCAGCTCCCCAGTGAGGGGCGGGGAAGCCCGTTTCCTTCCCCAAATTTTGAAAGAAGGGTGAAGAACATGAAAGTTGTTATCGTAGGTGGAGGTTGGGCCGGTTCCGGCGCCGCTATGGCCGCCAAGAACGCCGGCGCGGACGAGGTCGTGGTGCTGGAGCGCACCGATATGCTGCTGGGCACCGGTCTGGTGGGCGGCATCATGCGCAACAACGGCCGTTTTACCGCCACTGAGGAAGCCATCGCCATGGGCGCCAACGAGATCTTCGAGACCATCGACGCCCACTGCCGCCATAAGAACATCAATTTCCCCGGCCATGAGCACGCCAGCCTGTATGACATCGCCCTGATCGAGACCGCCATCCGCACCATGCTGATCAACAAGGGCGTCGAGGTGAAGCTGCAGGCCCGCATGAAGGACGTGAAGATGGACGGTCAGAAGATCACCGCTGTGGTGCTGACCGACGGCGAGGAGATCACCGGCGACGTCTTCCTGGACTGCACCGGCACCGCCGGCCCCATGGGCAACTGCGGCAAATACGGCAACGGCTGCGCCTGCTGCGTGCTGCGCTGCCCCTCCTTCGGCGGCCGCGTCAGCCTGGTGGGTCAGGCCGGCATCGAGGAGAGAATGGGCAAGAAGGCCGACGGCTCCATCGGCGCCATGAGCGGCTCCTGCAAGCTGCTGAAGGAGTCTCTGGCCCCCGAGATCGTCAAGACCCTGAACGAGACCGGCGTCGCCATCATCCCCATCCCCGAGCATCTGCGCAAGGGCGAGGGCATCCTGGCCACCAAGGCCTGCCAGCAGTATGCCCTGAAGGAGTTCGCCGAGAACATCATCCTGCTGGACACCGGCCACGCCAAGCTGATGACCCCCTACTACCCCCTGGCCATGCTGCACCAGGTCCCCGGCTTTGAAAACGCCCGCTTTGAGGACCCCTATGCCGGCGGCAAGGGCAACTCCATGCGGTACATGGCGCTGGCGCCCCACACCAACGACCTGAAGGTCACCGGGCTGGACAACGTGTTCTGCGGCGGTGAGAAGGCCGGCCTGCTGGTGGGCCACACCGAGGCCATCGTCACCGGCACTCTGGCCGGTCACAACGCCGTGCGCTACCTGCTGGGCAAGGAGCTGCTGGTGCTGCCCACCGACCTGGCCATCGGCGACGCCATCACCTACGTCAACGCCGCCATGGAGACTGAGGAGGGCATCTGCAAGAAGTACACCTTCTCCGGCTCTGTCTATTTCAACCGCATGAAGGAGCTGGGCCTGTACACCACCGACATCGCCGCCATCAAGGCGAGGGTGGAGAAGGACGGCCTGACCGGCGTCTTCTCCAAGAAGCTGGCCTGAGCCTTTTCCGGACAACTGGACCAAATAACAGCCGCCCCCGGCCTGTGGCCGGGGGCGGCTGTTATTTCGCATCACACTTTTGTGGGCAGGGAGTCATCCTCCCGGACCCAGTCCTCCACATGGACCACGGAGTAGTCCTTCTCCGTGTTGCGGATGACCACCCGGTCGATGCCGGCGTTGATGATCAGCCGGCGGCACATGGAGCAGGAGGTGGCGTCGTGGAGCAGCTCGCCGCTCTTGGCCTCCCGCCCCGCCAGATAGAGGGTGGAGCCCAGGGTGTCCTGCCGGGCGGCGGAGATGATGGCGTTGGCCTCCGCGTGGACGGAGCGGCACAGCTCGTACCGCTCGCCGCTGGGGATGTTCATGGCCTCGCGGGTGCAGTAGCCCAGATCCATGCAGTTCTTCCGCCCCCGGGGGGCGCCGTTATAGCCGGTGGAGACGATCTCGTCGTTCTTCACGATGATGGCGCCGTAGCACCGGCGCAGGCAGGTGGAGCGCTCCAGCACGGTCTCGGCGATGTCCAGATAGTAATTCTCCTTGTCGATGCGCTTCATGGACAGACCCCCTTTACGGAAAGATTATACCTTACTTCTCCGGCCCGCGCAAGGAAAAATGACGGGAAAGGGGCTGCGGGCAGGGGACAATTTACATTTTGTTTACGTTTCACTCCTTGACGCGGACCGAAGGGGGAATTAAAATATACGTACTCTTGCGGGAGGCGCCGTCTGAGCGCCTTCTGACCATTTTTGCCCAAACCGCGGAGCTGCGGCCCGGGCGGAAAGGAAGGTGACCGGCGTGATCCGGAACGCGTTGCAGAGATTTATGTATGGGCGGTATGGGAACGACCAGCTGAACGCGGTGCTGATTGCGCTGTCTCTGGCACTGTATGCGCTGTTTATGGCGGCCCGCTGGCCTGTGCTGTATCTGGTCAGCTGGGTCATGATGCTGGCGGCCCTGTTGCGCTGCCTGTCCCGGAACTATGACCGCCGCCGGGCGGAGAACGGGAAGTTTCAGGCGCTGGTGCGGCCGGCGGTCAGCTGGTATCGTCTGCGGCGCACCATCCGCCGGGACAAGGAGCACTGCTATTTCAAGTGTCCCAACTGCGGGCAGCAGCTGCGGGTGCCCCGGGGCAAGGGCCGGATCACCGTGACCTGCCGGGGCTGCGGGGCCAGCTTTGAAGAAAAAAGTTGAAGACGCCAGGGGGCCGGACAAAAGTCCGGCCCCTTTTTTGTGGGGAGTGGGTATTTAATCCCCACCCCCAATTCTCAATTAGGAGTTTTCTTTCCCCCAAAATTCTGCTATACTATATTCTGACACTGTATGTCCTGCGGGTCTGCGCCCGGCGGGGCAAGAAGGAGTTCTGTATGAGCGCGAATTATGACGTTATCATTCTCGGCTGCGGCGAGGCAGGCATCTTCGCCGCCTATGAGCTGGCCCATTCCGCCCCCGGACTGAAGGTGCTGGCCGTGGACCAGGGTGCCGACATCTATCACCGCAGCTGCCCCATTGTGGCGGGCAAGGTGAAGGAGTGCATCCACTGTCCTGTGTGCCACACTATGTGCGGCTTCGGCGGAGCGGGGGCCTTCTCCGACGGAAAGTTCAACTCCACCACCCAGTTCGGCGGCTGGCTCACCGATTTCATCGACCAGAAGACCGTTATGGACCTGATCGCCTATGTGGACTCCATCAATGTGGCCCACGGGGCCACGGAGGAGTGGTTCTCCACCAGCAGCCCGGAGGCCAGGGCTCTGGAGCGCCGGGCTCTGGCCTATGACCTGCACCTGTTGCAGGCCCGGTGTAAGCATCTGGGCACCGAGAACAACCTGCGCATCCTCACCAACATCTATGAGGGGCTGCGGGACAAGCTGGAGTTCCGCTTCAATACCGAGGTGGAGACCATCTCCGCCGATCCAGAGGGCTACCGCCTGACCCTGAAGAAGGGGGGCGACCTGACGTGCCGTTACCTGCTGGCCGCCCCTGGCCGCAGCGGGGCGGAGTGGTTCTCCAACCAGTGCAAGGCGCTGGGCCTTCAGCTGCTGAACAATCAGGTGGACGTGGGCGTGCGGGTAGAGCTGCCCGCCACCGTGTTCGAGCACATCACCGACGTGGTGTACGAGTCCAAGTTCGTCTACCGCACCAAGCGGTACGGCGACTCCGTGCGCACCTTCTGCATGAACCCCTATGGCCACGTGGTGGCAGAGAATGTGGAGGGTATCAACACCGTGAACGGCCACTCCTACGCCGACCCCGCCCTGCGCAGCGAGAATACCAACTTCGCTCTGCTGGTGTCCAACCGCTTCACCCCGCCCTTTAACGAGCCCTACCGGTACGGCAAGCACATCGCCTCCCTGTCCAACATGCTGGCCGGCGGCGTGCTGGTGCAGCGCTTCGGCGATCTGGTGGGCGGCCGCCGCACCAACGACCACCGCATGAGCAAGTCCTTCGTCAAGCCCACCCTTACCGCCGCCGTGCCCGGCGACCTGTCCCTGACCCTGCCCAAGCGGCAGCTGGACGACATCATCGAGATGATCTATCAGCTGGACAAGATCGCCCCGGGTACCGCCAATTACGACACCCTGCTGTACGGCGCCGAGGTGAAGTTCTATTCCGCCCGCTTACAGCTGACCGCTGAGCTGGAGACCGCCCTGCCCAACTTCTTTGCCGCCGGCGACGGCGCCGGTGTCACCCGGGGCCTGGCCCAGGCCGGGGCTTCCGGTGTTCAGGCGGCCAGAGCTATTATCAAGCGGATGTAAGACCAAAGTCTGGCCCAGCGAAGCGGGCAGACTTTGGAGAGGACGAGCAACGCAGCGCAGCGGAGATCCGCCAATCAGGCGGATGGAGCGCAGCGCAGTTTGCGAGGACGAGGTGCAGGCAGCCCGAGCTATCATCAAGCGGATGTAAATCCAGAGCCTGCCCGGCGAAACGCATGGCATCCTGCACGGCGGACTGCCGGAGCAGGGGCAGAGGGCGGCGCGGCGGCCGGTTCCGGAAATGGTTTCCCCCGATTTTTGACGCGGTGTATCCGCATTGGACTGCATACGCGCAACCGGGGACAAAAAGTGCGCCGCCCCCGCCGCACAGGGGTTTTCCACATTATCCACCGAGTTATCCACACTGTGTTATGGAAACCGGGGAGAGGTGAAATATTCATTTTTTCTCCCCCGGAGCCATGTCAAGTCTTTGTAAAACGAAAAAACCAACAAACTTGCTTTCTTGCAGGAAGCAGCGCCCGGTCTGCCGTTTTCCGGGCGGGAAGGAGCACCATGGGACCTGCCGCTGATACCATCGCCGCCATCTCCACGCCGCCCGTCCCGGCGGCCATCGGCATCCTGCGCCTGTCCGGCCCCCGGGCGGCGCAGATCGCCGCGGCATGCTTCAAACCGCTGGGGCGCAAGGGATTGCTGGAGCACCGCCCCCATGAACTGGTGTACGGCGACCTGCTGGACGCAGAGGGGGCGGTCATCGACCGGGTGCTGTGCACCTTCTCCCTGGCCCCCCACAGCTACACCGGGGAGGATACGGCGGAGCTCCACTGCCACGGCGCCCCCATGGTGCTGCAGCTGGGTCTGGAGGCCCTGTTTGCCGCCGGGGCCCGGCAGGCTCAGCGGGGGGAGTTCACCCGCCGGGCCTTCCTCAACGGCAAGCTGGATCTGGCCCAGGCGGAGGCGGTGGGCGACCTGCTGGAGGCGGACAGCCGTCAGGCGGCCCGGAACGCGGCGGGGCAGCTGAACGGCGCCCTGTCCCGGCGGATCGGGGGGATCTACTCCGCCCTGCTGGATGTGATGGCCCACTTTCACGCCGTGCTGGACTACCCCGACGAGGACATCGACCCCTTTACCGCCCGGCAGCTGGGGGACAGTCTGACCGCCCAGCGCACGGCGCTGGCGCAGCTGATGGCCAGTTATGACCGGGGGCGGCTGGTGAAGAACGGCATCCCCTGCGCCATTGTGGGCCGGCCCAACGCGGGTAAATCCTCTCTGCTCAACGCTCTGGTGGGCTATGACCGGGCCATCGTCACCGCCATCCCGGGCACCACCCGGGACACGGTGGAGGAGCGGGCGGAGCTGGGGGGCGTGACCCTGCGGCTGATCGACACCGCCGGTCTGCGCAGCTCTGACGACCCCATCGAGCAGCTGGGGGTGGAGCGCAGCCGGAGGGCCATGGAGGAGGCTGAGCTGATCCTGCTGGTGGCCGACGGCGCGGCGGAGTGGACCCGGGAGGATAGCGAGCTGGCCAGGGCCGTGGCGGACACGGGCAAGCCGTGGGTCCTCGTCTGGTCAAAGGCGGATCTGGACCAGCGGGCCGTGTCAGTGGGTCTGATCGGCGCGGACGCGCCCCCGGCGGTAAAGGTCAGCGCAAAGACCGGCCTTGGACTGGACCGGCTGGCCGCGGCGGTGGAAGGGCTGTTCCCCCGGGGGCGGGAGGAATACGGCCAGCTGCTGACCAACGCCCGACAGGCTGAGGCCGCCGGACGGGCGCTGGCCGCCGTCGCCCGCGGGCAGGAGGCCCTGGAGATGGGCGTGACCCCCGACGCCCTGCTCACCGATGTGGAGGAAGCCCTGTCCGCCCTTGGGGAGCTCACCGGTCAGAGCGTGAGGGAGGACATCACCGACCGCATCTTTCAGCGCTTCTGCGTGGGGAAATAAATCGTGGCATTAGGATTCGTAGGGGCCGATGTCACCATCGGCCCGAATGAAAAAATTCAAGAATGCCGTATCTTAAAAAGGCGGCAAGGGCAGAGCCCTTGCCCTACGTTGAACTACTGCCCCGGTATCTCTGGCTCCCTCTGACGAGGGAGCTGTCAGCCGTCAGGCTGACTGAGGGAGAGAAAACTGTATGCCAGATTTGCGTTCTTGATGACGATATCTCTCCCTCCGTCAAAACCTTCGGTTTTGCCACCTCCCTCATCAGAGGGAGGCTTTGGACGGGCGGATGAGGACATCCGCCCCTGCGTCGTACAACTTATCTTGTCGTTATTTTATCGAAGTTTTTGCGGGGGCCGCTGTTCCCGGCAAAAATAAGAAGGTTCAGGAGGAACTATTATGGAACTGCGGGTACTGGCTGTGGGAGACATTGTGGGCGAGGGGGGACAGGACATCCTGCGCCGCCGCCTGCGGGAGCTGCGCAGCAGATTGGACATCCACTTCGCCGTGGTCAACGGCGAGAACGCCTCCGGTGTGGGCATCACCCCCGCCCAGGCCCGGGGGATGCTGGACGCCGGGGCGGATGTGATCACCCTTGGCAACCACACCTGGAACCGCATCCAGATCGGGGACTTTCTGGACAAGAGCAGCAGCATCCTCCGCCCGGCCAACTACGCCGGCCGGGTGCCCGGCCGGGGCTATGGCATCTATCAGTGCCGGGGGGTGACCGTGGGGGTGATGAACCTGATGGGCCGGGTGGACCTGAATCCCAATCTGGACAGCCCCTTCAAGCTGGCCAATACCATTCTGCGGCAGATGGAGAGCTGCGACGTGATCCTGCTGGACTTCCACGCCGAGGCCACCAGCGAGAAGGGGGCCATGGCCTGGTATCTGGACGGCAAGGTGCAGGCGGTGTGGGGCACCCACACCCATGTGCCCACCGCCGACTGCCAGGTGCTGCCCCGGGGCACGGGCTTTGTCACCGACCTGGGCATGACCGGCCCCAGCCGCTCGGTGCTGGGCATCAGGCCGGAGAACTCCGTCAACCTGTTCCTGGGGGGCCTGCCCCGGCGGTATGAGGAGGCGGAGGGGCCCTGCAAGCTCAACGCCTGCCTGTTCGTCATCGACACGGAGAAGAAGCGCTGCCTGCGGGTGGAGCGGGTGGACGTGCAGGAGTAAACATCAAGAGCCCGCCTGCCCACCCTTTTTGGTATAGGGGGCTTCGCCCCCTATACCCCCTGGCGGGCGCATAATATGCGCCCCTACAAGAGAAAATGGGGCCCCCAACATGACCCGACGCAGTAGGGGCGGCCCCATGTGGCCGCCCGCCAAGCCTCCCTCTGACGAGGGAGGTGGCAAAACCGAAGGTTTTGACGGAGGGAGAGATAAAACAACCCTTCGATCGCATGATTTTGAGGTAGCGGGTAACCCCCACATGACCCCATGGCCCGCGGGCGGATGGGGATATCCGCCCCTGCGGATCGTATCGGGTAATGGCTTTGCTTTCCCGACTGCTTATATCCCTCGCCAAGGAGGACCCTTTATGCTGAAGATCATTCACGCCGCAGACTTTCATATGGACAGCCCCTTCTCCGGCCTGACGGCGGAGGGGGCCGTTCAGCACCGCCGGGAGCAGCGGCAGCTGCTGGAGCGGCTGAGCGCCCTGGTACAGGCCCGGGGGGCCGATCTGGTGCTGCTGTCCGGTGACCTGCTGGACGGGGACTGCGTGTACCGGGAGACGGCGCAGGCCCTGACCGCCGCCCTGGGGGCCATGCCCTGCCCGGTGTTCCTGGCCCCGGGCAACCACGACTTTTACTGCGGGGACAGCGCCTATGCCGCCGTGGACTGGCCGGACAACGTCCGCCTGTTCACCGGCGGACAGATGGAGGCCGTGCCCCTGCCGGAGCTGAACTGCACGGTGTACGGCCGGGCCTTTCTGGCCCCCCATGAGGAGGGCTCCCCCCTGTCCGGCTTCCGGGCGGAGGGGGACGGCCTGCGGCTGGGGGTGCTCCACGGGGAGGTGGGCACCGACGGGGGCTACGCCCCCATGACGGAGGAGGAGATCGCCGCCAGCGGTCTGCACTATCTGGCCCTGGGGCACATCCACCGGTACAGCGGCCTGAAAAAGGCGGGGGACACCTTCTGGGCCTATCCCGGCTGTCCCGAGGGCCGGGGCTTTGATGAGACGGGGGACAAGGGCGTGCTCTATGCGGAGCTGGAGCCCGGCGCCTGCCGGGCGGAGTTCGTCCCCCTGTGCGCCCGGCGGTATCAGGAGCTGACGGCGGATGTGACCGGCATCGATCCCGCCGCTGCCCTTCGGGCCGCCCTGCCGGAGGACTACCGCCGGGACGTTTGCCGGGTGACCCTGACGGGGGAGCGGGGGGAGGAGAGTCTGGACCTGCCCGCCCTGGAGAGGGAGCTGTCCGGCCTGTGCTTCGGTCTGACCCTGCGGGACCGCACCCGGGTGAGCCGGGACCTGTGGGCCAGGGCGGAGGACGACGGCCTTGCGGGCCTGTTTTTGCAGGAGATGCGGGCGCGGCTGGACGAGGACCCGGAAAATGAGACGCTGACCCAGGCGGTGCGCTTCGGCATGGCGGCGCTGGAGGGATGGGAGGAGGTCACATGAGGATACTGTCTATGGCGGCCACCTTCGGCGGGCTGGAAAAAGCTGTTCTGACCCCGGGAGAGGGCCTGAATGTGATCTTCGCCCCCAACGAGGGGGGCAAGTCCACATGGTGCGCCTTTCTGAAGGCCATGCTCTACGGCATCGACACCCGGGACCGGGACAGAAAGGGCTATCTGGCGGACAAGAACCGGTATCAGCCCTGGTCGGGTGCCCCCATGGAGGGGGAACTGCGGCTGGAGTGGCAGGGACGGGAGGTCACCCTCCGCCGGGGCCCCCGGGGGAGCGTCCCCTTCGGGGCCTTTTCCGCCGTATATACCGCCTCCGGCGAGGCGGTGCCCCAGCTGTCCGCCGCCAACTGCGGCCAGCTGCTCACCGGCGTGGGGCGGGAGGTATATGAGCGCTCCGCCTTCCTCGGTCAGGGAAACGGCCTGACCGTGACCGCCGCGCCGGAGCTGGAAAAGCGCATCGCCGCCCTGGTCACCGGGGGGCGGGAGGACGTGTCCTTCGCTCAAGCGGAGCAGCGCCTGCGGGAGATGCGCAACCGCCGCAGGGTGAACCGCAGTGTGGGCCGCATCCCGGAGCTGGAGGGCGAGCTGGCCCGGCTGGAGGAACAGCTGGCGGCGATGAGAGAGGTCTCCGTTCAGGGGGTGCGGCTGTCTGCCCGCCGCCGGGTGCTGGTGGGGGAGAAGGAAGCGCTGGAAAAGGAGCGGCAGCTCCACCGGCAGCTGGCCCAGCGGGAGCTGGACCGCCGGTACACGCTGGCGGAGAACGAGCTGACCGCAGCCCGGGAGAGGCTGGCCGCGCTGGAGCGGGAGAGCGCCCGCTTCGCTGCTCTGCCCGACGAGGGGGCCCTGCGTAGGGCCAAGGACGACCTGACCTATCTGAAGGTGCTGGACGAGGAACTCCGCCGGGGACAGGAGGAGCAGCAGCAGGCCGAGCAGGCCTATGTCGAGGCACGAAGGGCCCTTCTTGGGGATTGCTTTGAGGGAATGTCCGACCAGGAGGCCCGGGAGCGGGTGCGGGAGGACCTGAAGAAACGGGAGCAGGAGCTGAACCGGGGGGAGAGCCTGAGCAAGCGGAGCGCCCTTTTGACTGTGTTTGCCCTGGTAAGCCTGGCGGCCGCCGGGGCCTGCGCCGGACTGGCGGCGGGGCCGGCCCGTCTGGCCGGGACTGTGGGACTGGCCGCACTGGCCCTTGGGCTGCTGCTGTGCTCGGCGGGCAGCCGCAGGGCGGCGAAGGCCGCCGCCGCCCGGGGCGGGGATGTCCTCTCCCACTACGGGGCCCGGGACGAGGGGGAGGTAAACGCCCTGCTGGCGGACTATGAGGCCCGCTGCCGCCGGGCGCAGGAGGCCAGCGACCGCTGCGCCAATGTGCGGGGGGGCGTGAACGACCAGCTGGCCCGCCGGGAGAATACATACGGCGATCTGATGGATTTTGTCCACCGCTTTGCGCCGGAGGTGAACACCCTGAACGGCTGCTCCGCCGCCCTGTCTCTGGCGCTGGAGCTGGGACACCGGCTGGAGCTGGCCCGACAACAGGCGGACGAGCGGCAGCGGCGGCTGAACGATCTGGCGGCCCAGGGGGGCCGGCGGGAGGAGGCCGCTGGGGAACTGCCCGTCCCCGTCCGCAGCCGGGAGGAGACGGAGCGGGCCCTTGCCATGGCCGCCGGAGAGCTGGAGGAGCTGGACCGGCAGCTGAACCAGATCCTGGGCCGCCAGAAGGCCATGGGCGACCCCGCGGCGCTGGAGGCCCGGCGGGAGCAGGTCCGGCGGGAGCTGGAGCGCAGACGGCAGGAGTATCAGGCCATCGACACGGCGCTGGAGGCCCTGACCCGGGCCAACGCCCGCCTGCGGGAGCGGTTCAGCCCGGAGCTGAACCGCAGGGCCGGGGCGTATCTGGAGCAGCTGACCGGGGGACGCTATGACCGTCTGACCCTGACCCGGGAGATGGAGGGGGCCGCCGCCCTGCGGGGGGAGGCCCTGACCCGGGACGCCCTGTATCTGTCCCGGGGGACCTTTGACCAGCTGTATCTGGCGGTGCGTCTGGCGGTGTGCGCCCTGTGCCTGCCCCAGCGGCCCCCCATCGTGCTGGACGACGCCCTGTCCGACTTTGACGACGGGCGCGCCCGGCTGGCGCTGGAACTGCTGCGCCGGCTGGCGGGGGAGCAGCAGGTGCTGCTGTTCACCTGCCACGGCCGGGAGGAGCGGCTGCTGGCGGGGGCGGAGGACGTGACCTTCCTGACTCTGTAGGGGGTTTGGGGTTGCAATCCGGCCCGGGAGCGGGTATAATCGGAGCACAAAAGACGGATAGAAAGGGGGCGCCCCCATGGAAGAGATGGAGCGGCCCGAGGGCCGCAAAGCGGCCAGGGAGAAAGAGGAGAAGGGCGCGGAGCTGTTCTATATGCTGCAGACCCTGGTGACCGCCGTTTCTGTAATGATCCTGCTGTTCACCTTTGTGGTGCGGGTGAACCAGGTGAAGGGACACTCCATGGACAACACCCTTCAGCCCAATGAGCTGATGCTGGTGTGGCACCTGGGCTATACCCCCAAGGCGGGGGACATTGTCATCGTCAACCGCCCCAACGTGGACATTTTGCAGGGGGAGGCCATCGTCAAGCGGGTGATCGCCGTGGGCGGTCAGGCCGTGGACATCGATTACGGCAGCGGCACCGTGTATGTGGACGGGGTTGCCCTGGACGAGCCCTATATCAAGGAGACCATGTATCTGCCCGGCAGCCCCTATATGCAGCAGACCCACTTTGACATTCCGGAGGGGTCGGTGTTCGTCATGGGGGACAACCGGAACAACTCCACCGACAGCCGGAACGAGGCCGTGGGCCCCGTGGAGGAGCGGTTCATTCTGGGCCACGCGGTGCTGGGCCTGTGGCCCCTGTCCAAGCTGGGAGCGCTGTAACAGACGAACAAAATGCGGCCGCCGCAACGGTGAGATATTGCGGCGGTTGCTTTTTGCCCAAGTATGGTGTAAAATAAAGTGTTTCAAATTGCCTGACGGCTTGAAAGGAGCGCTTTTCATGGAAGATCGGGTCAAGGAACTGATGGACCGCATCCGGGGCACGGCCTCGGCCTGTGCCGACGCCTGCGCCGATACGGCCCGGGTGGCCGGGCGGAAGGCGGGCCAGATCGTGGACGTGGCCAAGCTGAACGTGCAGCTGTTCGACCTGAACGGCGAACTGAACGACGTGCTGCGCCAGCTGGGCCAGGTGATGTACAGCGCCCACAGGGGCGAGAGCGGGGGCGACGAGAGCATCCCCGACCTGCTGGCCCGGGCGGACGAGCTGAACGAGAAGATCGATGGCACGAAGGAGCGGGTGGCCGCCCTGCGCCAGAGCCGGACCTGTCCCGCCTGCGGCGCTGTGTGCGCCCGGGAGGACAAATTCTGCCGCGCCTGCGGCCATCCCCTGGACTGAACCAGCATAGGAGCGGCGGCGGGCGCATATAGCAGAGCAGGCGGGCCTGCCCCGCCTGTCCCGCCGGCCGGGAGAGAAACCAGACCCCCGGCGGCCGCCGGCCGCCGGACCCAAGGAGGACGACCATGTCCCAACGCGGAGAACAGAAGCAGAATACCTTTTTTGGCGGCGCGGCCATTCTGGCCGTGGGCATTCTGGTGGTCAAGCTCATCGGGATGTTCTACAAGATCCCCCTGGTCAACATCATCGGCGCCCAGGGCAACTCCGACTTTTCCAACGCGTATAATATCTACGCCGTATTACTGACGGTATCCACCGCCGGTCTGCCGGTGGCGGTGTCCAAGCTGGTGAGCGAGGCCAACGCTCTGGACTGCCGCAATCAGGTGCGCAGCATCTTCCGCACCTCCATGGTGCTGTTCCTGACGCTGGGGGCACTGTCCTTCCTGCTGATGTATTTCAGAGCGGACTGGCTGGCCGGACTGATGCACGACACCAAGGCCGCCGACGGCATCCGGGCCCTGGCCCCGGCGGTGGTATGTGTGGGCTGTCTGGCGGCCTTCCGGGGCTATACCCAGGGGCACCAGAACATGGCGCCCACCTCCGTGTCCCAGATCATCGAGGCCATGTGCAAGCTGGTGGTGGGCCTGGCTCTGGCCTGGTGGCTCATCAAGGCGGGGCAGCCCGACTATGTGGCCGCCGCAGGGGCCATCACCGGCGTCACCGTGGGCACGGTGGCTGCTCTGGCCTATATGCTGATCATGTACGCCCTGTCCCGCTCCCAGGAGACGGGCCGGGCGGACGACCGCCCGGACTCCATGGGGGTCATCATGGGGGACATCCTGCGCATCGCCGTGCCCATCACCCTGTCCGCATCCATGGTGGGCATCGTCACGGTGATCGACTCCTCTCTGGTGCAGGGGCAGCTCCAGCGCGCCCTGCTGGAGACCCCGGCCTGCTGGGACCTGTATCGGGACTTTCTGGACTTTGCCCCCCTTCAGGCCGCTCTGGACGGCTGGAAGGCCGTTCTGGGCGAGGGGCAGCAGGTCACCATGGCCCTGCTGAAGGAGCAGGCGGAGCAGAACGTCTCCGCCGCCCTGACCCTGCGGGAGACGCTGGAGGGGGTCAGCCGCACCCTGTACGGCAACTACTCCGGCGCCCTGAACATCTACAATCTGCCCACCTCCCTCATGGCGGCCATCACCGCCTCGGTGATCCCGGCGGTGTCCGGGGCGCTGGCCCGGCGGGACCGGCGGCAGGCCGCCAAGGTCACCGGCTCCGCCCTGCGCATCACCGCCCTGCTGGCCTTCCCTATGGGGGTGGGCCTGTGCGTGCTGGGCCGGCCCATCATGCAGCTGCTGTACCCCGCCCTGAGCAGCCAGCTGGCCGGGCCCCTGCTGTCCACTCTGGGACTGGCTACGGTGTCCGTGTGTATGATGCTGGTGTGCAACGCCGTGCTCCAGGCCCACGGGTTCATCAACCTGCCCGTGCTGGTGATGCTGGCCGGCGGCGGGCTGAAGATCGTGACCAACTACAATCTGGTGGTGCGCCCCGGCGTGGGCATATACGGCGCCCCCGCGGGAAACATCCTGTGCTTCACTCTGTGTCTGGTGCTGGACCTGATCGTCATCGCCCGGGTGATCCCCCGCCGCCCCGCCTATCTGCCCATCTTCCTCAAGCCCGCGGTGTCCGCTGGGGTGATGGGGCTGGCCGCCTGGGCGGTGAACGGCCTGCTGACCAAGCTGCTGACCCGCGGCGAGGCCTTGAGCCGCGCCGCCTGCGCCATCACGGTGTTTGTCCCCATCTTAGCGGCCATGTGCGTGTATCTGGTGATGGCCGCGGCGCTGAAGGCCATCTCCCGGGACGACCTTGCCCTGATGCCCAGGGGCGACAAGCTGGCCCGTCTGCTGCGGCTGTAAGGGGAAAGGGCTTTTGTGGTATTTCCACAATTTTGCCCCCCGGAGCCAGTTTCACAAAAAATACCTTGCAGAGGGAACGAAACTGTGGTAAATTTTCAAAAGAAAGAGCA
This sequence comes from uncultured Oscillospiraceae bacterium, assembly GCA_934659445.1. Taxonomy (GTDB): domain Bacteria; phylum Bacillota; class Clostridia; order Oscillospirales; family Oscillospiraceae; genus Lawsonibacter. Next base: position 14,564 of record CAKUHV010000027.1, read on the forward strand.
TTATAATGTGGAGGATCTGCGGCGGCTCATGGCCCTGCTGCGGCAGCCGGACGGCTGCCCCTGGGACCGGGCGCAGACCCACGCGTCTATCCGCGCCAATATGCTGGAGGAGGCCTATGAGGCCGCCGACGCCATCGACCGGAACGCCCCCGAGGATCTGAAGGAAGAACTGGGGGACGTGCTGCTGCAGGTGGTGTTCCACGCCCGCATGGAGGAGGAGGCCGGCCGTTTCGATCTGGACGACGTGGCCGACGGCATCTGCAAAAAGCTCATCTTCCGCCACCCCTTTCTGTTTGAGCAGGAGCAGGGGCAGGACGCCGGCGGCGCGCTGACCACTTGGGAGGCGCGCAAGCGGCAGGAGAAGGGACAGCGCTCCGCCGGAGAAGCGATGGAGTCTGTGGCCAGAGCCCTGCCAGCCCTGACAAGGGCGGAGAAGATCCAGGGAAAGGCCGCAAAGGCGGGCTTCGACTGGCCGGACATCGGCCCGGCCCTGGACAAGGTGGACGAGGAGCTGGACGAGCTGCGCCGGGCGGTGGAAAACGGTACCAATGTGGAGGAGGAGCTGGGCGACCTGCTGTTCGCCGCGGCCAAGGTGGGCCGGTTCGCGGGGGTGGACCCGGAGCTGGCGCTGCAAGGGGCCTGCGGTAAGTTCATCCGCCGCTTCCGCACCGTGGAGCGGCTGGCGGGGGACAAGCCTCTGGAGGGCCGCCCTGTCGGGGAGCTGAACGAACTCTGGCGGCAGGCCAAGGAGCACGAGGACTTATAAGCCGCGCGCGGCTTTAAGTATACAAAAGAGCATTTGGGCGGCTCTGGGCCGCTGACACAAATTGAGGAGGAAGTAAACATGAATAAGACCGAACTGATCAATGCCGTGGCAGAGAAGACCGAGCTGTCCAAGAAGGATGCCGACGCCGCTGTGTCCGCCGTGTTCGAGGCCGTTACCGAGGCTCTGACCCGGCAGGAGAAGGTCCAGCTGGTGGGCTTTGGCGCGTTTGAGGTCAAGACCCGCGCCGAGCGCGTGGGCCGCAACCCCAAGAGCGGCGACACCATCAAGATCCCCGCCTCCAAGACCCCTGTGTTCAAGGCCGGCAAGGCCCTGAAGGACGCTGTGGCCAAGTAAGATCGCTGATAAGCCGACGAAAAGGGGCGCTGCACCGCAGCGCCCCTGCGACTATCGAAAAAGTGGCGAAGCCGCTTTTTCGAGTCAAGATGCACGCAGGCCAGCCCTCGATTTCTTACGAAAAAGTCGGACTGTCCTGCGCAAGAAGTGTCATTTCCGACGCACGTGTCGTCGGAAATGACTGATTTAAGCTTTATTCCGCCACCTGCGGGTGGCGGAACTCCCTGCGGGAGGGCTTTTGACAAGCTGAGGGGGCGCTGCACCGCAGCGCCCCTTTTTACGACAGAAATGGAGCACACAATGAGATTGGACAAATGGCTGAAGGTCTCCCGCCTGATCAAGCGGCGCACCGTGGCCAACGAGGCATGTGACAACGCCCGGGTCACCGCCAACGGCCGGCCGGTGAAGGCCAGCTATGACGTGAAGGAGGGCGACGTGCTGGAGCTGAGCTTCGGCCAGCGCACCGTGAAGGTAGAGGTGCTGGTGGTGGCGGACAATGTGGGCAAAAACGACGCCGCGGCCATGTATCAGGAGATCCTGTAAGTGGGGAAGCGACTGACGGTCCTGGCGCTGCTGTGCGCCCTTCTGGCGGGGTGCGCCCCGGGAAAGAAGGAGGCGCAGCCCCTGTCGGCCACGGTGCTGGCCATGGATACGGTGATGACCCTGACCCTGTATCCCGGCGAAGGGGACGGCGGTCAGGCCGCCATGGACGGCCTGCGGCAGATGCTGGAGCAGCTGGACGCCGCACTGACCGCCGGCGAGGGGGGCGAGGCCGCCGCCCTGAACGCCGCCGGGGGAGAGTGGACGGCGGTGCCCCGGTCCGGGGCGCTGCTGGAGCAGACGTTGGAGCTGGCCCGACTGACCGGCGGGGCTTTGGACCCCACGGCCTATACCGCCGTGAAGGCATGGGGCTTTGCCGATGGGAACTACCGGATCCCCCCTGCGGAGGAGCTGGAGCAGCTGAAGGCCGACATCGACTACACCCGGGTGGAGCTCAGCGAGGACGGCGCTCAGGCCCGGCTGGCCCCGGGGCAGCAGCTGGATTTCGGCGCCACCGCCAAGGGCTGGGCCGGGGATCTGCTGCGGCAGCAGCTGGAGCAGGGAGGGATCACCTCCGCCCTGCTGGATCTGGGGCAGAGCTCCATCGCCGCCGTGGGGACAAAACCCGACGGCTCCCCCTGGCGCATCGCCGTGCAGGACCCCGCCGGGGACAGCGGGGACTATGTGGGCATTCTGGAGCTGAGCGGACGATCCATGGGCACCTCCGGCAGCTACCAGCGGTATTTTGAGCAGGACGGCGTGCGCTACTGCCACATTATCGACCCGGCTACGGCCAGCCCGGCCCGCGGCGGTCTGGCGGGGGTGACGGTGGTGGCCGACTCCTGCCTGCTGTGCGACGGGCTGTCCACCGCCCTGTTCGTCATGGGGCTGGAGGACGGCGTCCGGTTCTGGCGGGAGAACAGTTCGCTGGGATTCGACGTTATTTTTATCACAGACGCCGGAGATATCTTTGTCACCTCCGGACTGAAGGACAGCTTTTCTCTGGCTGACGGGGAGGAGCGGGAAGTGCAGGTGCTGGAATGAGCCGGAGCGCAAAGGGGATCGCGGCCCTTCTTGTCCTGCTGCTGGCGGGCTCGGCGGCCTTTCTGCTGCTGCGGCCCAAGGGAGAGGGGCAGGTGGCCTGCATCACCCTGAACGGCAAGGTGGTGCAGGAGATCGACCTGAGCCGGGTGGAGCAGCCCTATACCCTGACTCTGGAGGGCCCCGGGGGCTTTTCCAACACGATCACCGTAGAAAAGGGGCGGATCTGCGTGTCGAAGGCCGGGTGTCCCGACCAGATCTGCGTCCATCAGGGGTATATCTCCGACGGGACGACCCCCATTGTGTGCCTGCCCAACAGGCTGATCATCGAGATCACGGGAGGGGGGAGCGGTCTTGACGCAGCGGCGGGCTGACGGCTCACATCGGGTGGTGCGGCTGGCCCTGCTCACCGCCATCGCCCTGACCATCTTCATGGCGGAGGCCCAGCTGCCCCCGCTGGTGCCCATCCAGGGGGTCAAGCTGGGGCTGGCCAACATCGTCACGGTGTACGCCGTGTTCGTGCTGGGCCCGGGGGACGCCCTGATGATCCTGTCCGCCCGGGTATTTCTGGGGGCGGTGTTCTCCGGCCAGATGATGACCCTGCTGTACTCCGCCGGGGGCGGCCTGCTGGCCTGGGCGGTGATGGCGGTGCTGAGCCGCTTTTTGACGGTGAAGCAGCTGTGGCTGGCCAGCCCCGTGGCGGCGGTGTTCCACAATCTGGGGCAGCTGCTGGTGGCGGCGGGGGTGATGAAAAGCTGGACGGTGATGGCCTTTCTGCCCTGGTTGGTGATCTCCGGGGTGATCGGCGGCCTGTTTACCGGCCTGTGCGCCCAATTTCTGATCGGGCGTCTGGATATTATTTCCCGGGGAAGGGGCCCGGACCAAAAGAAAGAGCTCTGAACAGAGAAGGGG
>CAKUHV010000028.1 GCA_934659445.1 uncultured Oscillospiraceae bacterium
CAGCCCCGCGCAAAAGCGCGGGGCTGTATCCAAAAAGGAGGCTTCTCCATGAAAATTCTCTTTGCCGCGTCCGAGGCGGCCCCCTTCATCAAGACCGGCGGTCTGGCGGACGTGGCCGGTTCTCTGCCCCAGGCGCTGGCCGCCGCGGGGAACGAAGTCACCGTCGTCCTGCCCCTGTATCAGGGCATCGGCCCGGACTGGCGGCGGCAGATGACCTTCCTCAAGTGGTTCAACGTCACTCTGGCCTGGCGGCAGGCTTACTGCGGCGTGTTCCGGCTGGAACGGGACGGCGTCACCTTCTGGTTCGTGGATAACGAGTATTACTTCAAGCGGGAGCAGCTCTACGGCCACTTTGACGACTGCGAGCGCTTCGCCTTCTTCTCCCGGGCGGTGCTGGCCCTGTGCGGCCAGCTGGACTTCGCCCCGGACATCATCCACTGCAACGACTGGCAGACCGCCCTGATCCCCGTCTACCTGCTGGAGGAGAAATACCGCACCCCCCAGCTGGCGGGCACAAAAAGCGTCTTTACCATCCACAACATCGAATATCAGGGCCGCTACGGCCCCCAGGTGCTGGAGGACGTCATCGGTCTGAGCCGGGACTACTTCAACGAGGGGATGCTGGCCTATTATGACGACGTGAACCTGATGAAGGGGGCCATCATGGCCGCCGACTTCGTCACCACCGTCTCCCCCACCTACGCCCAGGAGCTGAAAATGCCCTTCTACGCCCACGGGCTGGACGGGGTCATCCGTCAGCAGGAGTTCAAGCTGCGGGGCGTGCTCAACGGCATCGACACCAGACTCTACGACCCCGCCCACGACCCCGGTCTCGCCGCCAACTTCTCCCCCCGCGCCCTGGTAAAGGGGAAGGCCGCCTGCAAGGCCGCCCTCCAGCGGGCCATCGGCCTGCGGGTGGAGCCGGAGGTTCCCATCGTGGCCTGTGTCTCCCGTCTGGTGGGGCACAAGGGCTTCGGCATGGTCACCGACGTGCTGGGCCAGATCATGGATCTGAATGTACAGATGGTGGTGCTGGGCACCGGCGACTGGCGCTTTGAGGAGGCCTTCCGTCAGGCCCAGAGCCAGTACCCCGGCCGCTTCTCCGCCCAGATCACCTACTCCGCCCCTCTGTCCGCCATGATCTACGCCGGAGCGGACATCTTCCTCATGCCTTCGGTGTCAGAGCCCTGCGGCCTGTCCCAGATGATCGCCATGCGCTACGGCACCGTCCCCCTGGTGCGGGAGACCGGCGGCCTGAAGGACACCGTCATCCCCTATAACAAGTTCACCGGCGAGGGCCGGGGCTTCACCTTTGCCAACATCAACCCCGGAGATATGCTGTGGGTGCTGCGTCAGGCGTCGGAGCTGTATCACAGTAAGAAGGTCTGGCGGGGCCTGCAAAAGGCCGGCATGACCGCCGACTTCAGCTGGAACGCCTCCGCCCGGCAGTATCTGGATATCTACCGGAGTCTGCTGTGAGCCTGAACACAAAAACAGAGCCTGGACCTTTTGGCCCAGGCTCTGTTTTGCTTTCGTTTTCATTCAGTTCTGCGGCAGATACTCCAGGGGGTCGGTGTCCACCCCGTCCACCGTCAGGGACAGGTGCAGATGGGGATTCAGGCCGCTCTCCCCCAGGGGGGACTTGCCCACGGAGCCGACGGTGCTGCCCGCATCCACCTGATCGCCGATGGACACCGGGGGCTTGGCGGCCAGACCGCTGTAAGCACTGACCATGCCGTCCCCGTGGTCGATGACCACAGTGGTGCCCATCATGTCGTCCTCGTACACATCGTGGATGGCGCCGCCCCGCATGGCGGACACCAGTGTGCCCTCCACTGCGGAGATGTCCAGCCCCGCGTGAGCCCGCCAGTCCCCCATGGTAACGTCATAGCTCAGGGTCTCCACACTGAAGGTGCGCAGCACCTCCCCCTTCACCGGCCATGTATAGACCGCCGGGGCGGGCTTGGGGGATGGGGTCTCCGGCCTGGTCTTGACTGGGTCTGGGTCGGATCCTGCCGGCTCGCTGTGCTCCGGCTCCGTTTTTGCGGGCTGCGGCGTGGGCTTTGCAGTCACCGGCGGCGTGGGGATGACCGGCTTGGGGTCGGGTTTTGTCTGGGTCGTGCCGCCGTTGGGGGCCGGGACGCTGGCCGCCCCGGTCACGGATTTGGCCGGGTCCTCCCCGGCCATGCCGCTGGCCGACCGCATCAGATAATAGCCCGACACCCCCATGGCAACCACGCACAGGGCCAGGACGATGTAGAACCCCCGCCCCAGCACAAAATCCCCCAGGCGCTCTGTCCAGGGTCGTTTCATAATGCATCACCTCTGTCCCCTATTTTTGACGGGGCGGCGGAAGGCTATACCGGAGCAGGGAGAAGTTTTCTGCGACTTTTTTCGACCCCGCCGTGGACTTGCGCGCCGCTCGGTGGTATAATTCCGGGGTGATGGGGCGGGGCTTCGAGCCCGAACGCGGCAAGGGCAGAGCCCTTGCCCTACGATAAAGTACCGCTTTGCATCTTTGGCTCCCTCTGACGAGGGAGGCTTGGAACGGGCATATAACGTCCGTACTCTCTCGTAGGGGCGCATATCATGCGCCCGCCCAGGGGTCATAGGGGGCGCAGCCCCCCATCCCATAAACGGGCGGGAGGGTGGGTTATTCTATTATTTGGAGGCTTTCATGTATCAAACCACGATCCTGCCCAACGGGGCGACCATTCTGGCCTTACCCATTCCCGGCGTGCGCTCCGCCGCTCTGGGATTTTTTGTGGGCGTGGGCTCCCGCCACGAAAAGGCGGCGGAGAACGGCGCGGCCCACTTCATCGAGCACATGGTGTTCAAGGGCACCTGCCGCCGCTCCGCCGGGGATCTGGCCCGGGAGATGGACGCCATCGGCGGCCAGGTAAACGCCTACACCACTAAGGAGCACACCTGCTTCTACGCCCGCTGTCTGGACGAGCATCTGGACCGGGCCGCCGACCTGCTGCTGGATATGCTGTTCTCCTCCCGCTTCGACCAGAGAGACGTGGAGATGGAGCGGGGCGTGGTGCTGGAGGAGATCGGCATGTACGAGGACACGCCGGAGGATCTGGTGAGCGAGCGGCTGGCCGCCGCGGTATACAAGGGCTCCCCCCTGGCCCGGCCCATTCTGGGCAGGGCCTCTACCCTGGCCCCCATGACCGGGGAGTGGCTGAAAACCTGGCAGAGGGAGCACTACCGGCCGGGAAGCATCGTGGTGTCGCTGGCGGGCAGCTTTACCCAGGCCCAGGTGGATGCCCTGTGTGTCCGGCTGGGCGCGCTGGAGTCCGGCCCCGCCCCCACCACCGGCCCCGCCGCCTATCGCCCGGCGGTGACCGCCAAGAAAAAGGCCATCGAGCAGAACCACCTGCTGCTGGCCTTCCCCGCCCCCAACTATCTGGACCCCCGGCGGTATCAGATCCAGCTGATGAACGCCATCTTCGGGGGCGGCTGCTCCTCCCGCCTGTTTCAGGAGGTGCGGGAGAAGCGGGGCCTGTGCTACTCGGTCTACTCCTATGTGGCCGACCACGCGGACACCGGTCTGCTGGGCATCTACACCGCCGTCAACCGGGACCAGGAGCGGGCCGCCTATGACGCCATCCGGCAAACTGTGCTGGACTATGCCGACCACGGCCCCACCCAAGAGGAGCTGGACCGGGCAAGAGAGCAGGCCAAGGCCGGGCTGCTGCTGGGGCAGGAGTCGGTGCAGGCCCGCATGAGCCAGCTGGGGGCCAGCCGCCTGCTGTACGGCCGGGTGCGCACCGTGGAGGAGGCCCTTGCGGGCTATGAGGCTGTCACCCGGGAGCAGCTCCACGCCCTGGCGCAGGAAATCTTCCGGTTTGAAAACGCCTCCCTGTCCGCCGTGGGCCGGGTGTCCGGCGCAGAGGAGTACACAAGCCTTCTGCGGGGGTAAATGGGGAAATTTTATACCCTCCCAGGCGGCCCGATGAGGGCATCGGCCGCAATGTAGGGGCGGATATCATCCGCCCGAAAAGCCCCCCTTGCCAAAAGGGGGGAGGGCCACGAAGTGGCGGGGGGATTCTAACGAACGGCCATCATAGACGGAATCCCCCAGTCACCGCCTTACGGCGGTGACAGCCCCCTTTGGCAAGGGGGCCTTGGGGGGCAAGGGCCTGCCCTTGCCCTGCAGTCTCTCCCTCCGTCAAAACCTTCAGTTTTGCCACCTCCCTCGTCAGAGGGAGGCTTGGCGCGCCGGGTCGTCGCGCCCTGCGCACAAGGGTTCAAACATCCCGTAGGGGCGGCCCCATGTGGCCGCCCGCGGACAGATCCAATCCCCAAAAAGCCAAAAACGCCGCCTGCGTTAAATGCAGGCGGCGTTTTCGTGTTTACATCTGGTTTTTCTTCAGCAGCCGGATATCGTCCCCGAAGAAGTGGAGCACATGGTACTCCCCCTCCAGCCGGGAGGCGATCTGGGGGGAATACCGCCGGGCCGCCTCTTCCATGGTCAGATTGGAGGAGATCACCGTGTTCCGTCCGGCCACCAGCCGGGTGTTCACCAGCTCATACAGGGCAGTCTGGGTGAACTGCGAGGTCAGCTCGCTGCCCAGATCGTCCAGGATCAGCAGGTCGCAGTTGAGATACCGCCGGGTCTCGTCCCGGGCCTGCCGCAGGTCGTCCTGATCCCGCTGGAACTTGCGGTTTTCAAACTGGGCGAACACGCTGCCCGCCGTGTCGTACACCACGCTCCTGCCCTGCTCCGACACCGCCCGGGCGATACAGGCGGACAGGAAGGTCTTGCCCAGCCCCGGCGCGCCGGACAGGAACAGGTTTTTGAAGTAGAACCGGCCGAACTTCTCGGCGTAATTCAGGCATACCTCATACACCAGCTCCATGTTCTCCCGGGGGGACACCCCCCGGCCGGGCCACAGGGTCTGGCTGTAGTAGTCCAGACGGAAGGTGTCGAAGGACTGCTCCCCCAGATCCAGCAGCTTGGACAGCTCGGCGATCTGCTCCTGGGCGCACAGCTTTTTCAGACAGTCGCACATCACCGCCCCCCGCCAGCCCGTGTCCCCGCACTTGGGGCAGGCGGGCCTATCGTCCAGGGCGTCCTCCGGCAGGCCCATGGCCCCCAGCAGAACCGCCCGCTCCCGCTGAAGATCCTGATTCTGGGTGCGGATGGCGCGGATGGCCTCTCCCGCCGGCTCGCCCTTCCGCAGGGACGCGGCCACCAGCCCAGCCATGGTGGCCCGCAGCTCCCGGTCGATCTGGGCCAGCCGGGGCTGCTTGGCATAGGCGGCCAGACGGCGGCGCTCCGTCTGGTCGGCCCGGACGCGGCGCTCCTCCTCCAGCCGGGCGGCGGCCCGGCGCAGCACATTGGGGTCGTATGCCATGTCACTTGTCCTCCCGCTTCATCTGTTCCATCATGCGGCGCATCCGCTCCATGTCCTGCCGGGCGCGGCGCTCCTCCTCCGCCGGGGCGGGGGGCGTCGTCTGTCCCCCGGCCCGCACGGCTCTGGGGTCCCGGTCCCCCGCCTGCACCGCCTCGGCGGTGTGCAGGCCCTTCTCGTGCCAGCGGCGGAGAATGCCGTTCAAGTAGCTCCAGTCCATGGACTGCTTCTTCATAATGGTCTTTTCATAGGCCATCCGGATGGCCCCGTCGTCAAAGCCCATGTCGTCCCAGGCGGCGATATAGGTCTTTTCCCGCTCCACCAGTGGCCGGGGCGGGATGTCCAGCAGGCGCAGCACCTCCGCCTGACGGCCCCGCAGGCGGTTCAGCCGCTGGATGTGCCGCTCCGCCTGCTCTATGGTGTCGATGCCCCGGCGGGCCCAGGCGAAGCCCTCCTTCCGGATTTGGGACAGGAAGGGCTTGCGGCCGGGGCCGTATTTCCGCTCCATCTCCTCGGTGCACCAGCCCACCAGCATGAGCACCACCTCTGCCGGCATGGCCAGATGGTCGTACAGGGTGTAAAGGATCTTCAGGTCGTTGGCCGTCAGCTTGCGGCCAAGGCGGCGCTCCACCTCGTCGCACAGACCGGGGAACTGGGGGTCCCCGCTCTCCAGCGCCTGATTGATGTCCTCCAGCGCATACTCCGGCGGGGGGGCGTCCCCCGCCGCCGGGTCGGCGGCGGGCAGCGTCTCCGGGGCCAGCCCCATGGCGCGCAGCCGGACCAGCGCGGCGTCCAGCCGCTGGGCCGACCAGCTCAGCCCCTTCACCGTCCCCCGGCGCAGCAGCTGCAAGTACAGCAGGGCGGCGTCGCCGCTGTCCGCCTGTAAAAGGCGGTCTGCCGCCTGATCGGTCATGGCAACGATGCTGCCCGGCAGCAGGGTCTGTGACATGGGCGCCGCCCCCTTTCTCCTTGATCGCGCCCCGCCGTTTCCTGCGGAGGCTGTGTCCTCCATTTTACCGCAAAAACCGGCAAAGGTAAAGGCCCAGCTTTTTTCCGTCCGTCCTTGAAAATTCATGGATATTTTATTTTCTTCCTGTCCGATCTATGGTATAATGCAAAGTAATATCGGCGTACTGTGCCCCGCAGGGGCCAGTCCAGGAACAGGAGAGGGTCGCACTATGAAAAACAAGATCACCGTTACCATTTCCGGGCAGGAGTACACCATGGTGGCCGCCGAGGATGCGGCCTATGTCCGCCGCTGCGCCGAATTTGTGAACGACCAGCTGAAGCAGGTGACCGCCGGCGGCCGCCTGTCTCTGGCCGACGCCTGTGTGCTGGCCGCCATGAACATGGCCGACCTGTATTTCAAGGAGCAGGACAGCAGCGAGAATCTCCGCCGCCAGATCAAGGACGCGCTGGAGGCCAACAAGAAGCTGGAGGACCAGCTGTCCGAGAGCCGCCGGGAAATCTTCAAGCTTCAGAACGGCCGGCGGTAACGCCGGCCCGCCCCTGTATCTCTTACCGACTCCAGGAGGTCAGCTATGTTGGAACTGCTCTCCCCCGCCGGCTCTATGGAGGCCGTGACGGCCGCCGTGCAGAACGGCGCCGACGCGGTCTACTTTGGCTATGGGGATTTCAACGCCCGCCGCAACGCCAAAAATTTTACGCCGGAGCAGGCCGCTCAGGCGGTTTCTTATTGCCACCTGCGGGGGGTAAAGGTCCACCTGACCCTGAATACCCTTCTGTCCGACCGCGAGCTGCCCCAGGCGGCCCAGCTGGCCGCTCAGGCCAGCGCCATGGGGGTAGACGCCCTGATCGTACAGGATCTGGGCGTGGTGCGGATGCTGAAGCAGGCCGCCCCCGACCTGCCCCTTCACGCCTCTACCCAGATGTCCGTCCACTCTCTGGACGGGGTGAAGCGCTGCGCCGATCTGGGCTTTCAGCGGGTGGTGCTCAGCCGGGAGCTGAGCCGGGATCAGCTTGAGTACATCTGCGCCCGCTCCCCGGTGGAGATCGAGACCTTCGCCCACGGCGCTTTGTGTATGTGCTACTCCGGCCAGTGCTACTTTTCCGCCGTCATCGGCGGCCGCAGCGGCAACCGGGGCCTGTGCGCCCAGCCCTGCCGTCTGAAATACGGCTGGGGCAATAAGGCGGACGGTTATCCCCTGTCCCTGAAGGACGCCTCTATGGTGCAGCACCTGCGGGAGCTGAAGAAGATGGGGGTGGCCTGCCTCAAGCTGGAGGGGCGGATGAAGCGGCCGGAGTATGTGGCCGTGGTCACCCGCATCTACGCCAACGCCATCAGGGAGAACCGAGAGCCCACCCCGGAGGAGCTGGAGGAGCTGGAGCTGGCCTTCTCCCGTCAGGGCTTTACCGACGGATACTATATGGACCGCAAGGGCCCCGCCATGTTCGGCGTGCGGCAGGAGCAGCCGGAGCCCAGAGAGCTGTTCGCCCGGGCCCGGGCCACCTATGAAAATGGGGAGAACCGGAAGGAGCCGGTGGAGTTCTTCGCCCAGATCCTGTCCGGACAGCCCGCCCAGGCGGCGGTGCGGGACAGGCAGGGACACCTGGTCACGGTAGAGGGCCCCGTGCCCGAGGCGGCGGTGAACGTCCCCCTGACCCGGGAAAAGGCGGCGGGACAGCTCTCCCGCACCGGGGGCACCCCCTACCTCTGCGAAAAAGCGGTCGTCCGGGTGGACGAGGGGCTGTCCGTCCCCCTGTCCGCCCTGAACGCCATGCGGCGGCAGGCGCTGGAGGAGCTGTCTCTCCGGCGCACGGCCCTGCCGAAGCGCCGCACCGGGCCCTTCCGCCCCGGCGTGCGGTATGAGAACCTGCGCCAGCCGCCGGTGTTCACCCTGTCTCTCCGCAGTCTGGAGCAGCTCAGCTCCGGCCTGCTGGCCCTGTCCCCCGCTCTGATCTATTTGCCGGCGGAGGAGCTGGCCGCCCACCCGGAGGTGCTGGAGCGTACCCGGGCCGCCGGAGTCCCCGTGGCCGCCGCCCTGCCCCGGATCTGCTGGGACCGGGAGTGGCCCGCCCTGGAGCAGGGGCTGAAAAGGCTGCAAAAGCTGGGGGTGGATCAGGCCCTTTGCCCTACCTGGGACGCCGTGGAGCGCGCCCTTCAGCTGGGGCTGCGGGCGCGGGGTGACTTCGGTCTGAACGTCTTCAACAGTCAGGCCCTGAAGCAGCTGCGCCAGATGGGGCTGGAGTCCGCCGTGGTGTCCTTCGAGCTGAAGCTGCCCCAGATCCGGGACCTGTCCAAGGCCATCGACACGGAGTTCATCGCCTATGGCCGCCTGCCCCTGATGATCACGGAGAACTGCATCATCCACAACCACTCGGGACAGCACACCTGCGCCGGGGTGAACCTGCTCACCGACCGGAAGGGGGAGCGCTTCCCCGTCACGAAGGCCTTCGGCTGCCGCAACGAGATCCTCAACGCCAGAAAGATCTTTCTGGCGGACAAGCAGGAGGACTGGCAGCGGCTGGGCCTGTGGGCCGCCCGGCTGCAATTCACCACCGAGAACGCCCTGGAGTGCGCCCAGGTGCTGGAGCGCTACTTAAACCGGGGAAAATATCAGCCCAACGACTACACCCGGGGGCTGTACTACCGGGGCGTGGAGTAAACGCCCCATAAAGATCGTGAGGAAGCATCTATGGAACTGAAAGTAAAAGCCCTGTCCCCCAAGATCGGCCATGAGATCCCCGCCCCCTTCTACGCCAGCGCCGGGGCGGCGGCCATGGATCTGCACGCCTGTCTGGACGAGCCTCTGGCCATCCCCGCCGGACAGCGCCGCTCGGTGCCCACGGGCATCGCCATCGCCCTGCCCTCCGCCGACTATGTGGCTCTGGTCTACGCCCGCAGCGGTCTGGGCATCAAGCACGGCATCGCCCCCGCCAACTGCGTGGGGGTCATTGACAGCGACTACCGGGGCGAGCTGCTGGTGGGCCTGCAAAATTCCAGCGACCGGGAGTATATCATCCAGCCCGGCGACCGCATCGCCCAGCTGATGATCGCCCCGGTGATCCAGGCGCAGATCTCCATGGTGGACCAGCTGGACGAGACCGCCCGGGGAGCCGGCGGCTTTGGCTCCACAGGAAAATAAGGAAGGGGACGGTATTATGTTCCATCTGTTTGGTAAAAAGAAAGAGGAAGCCCCGGCCCAGAAGCCGGAGAGGAGAGAGCCCGCCCCCCTGCCCTGCGGCTTTGACGGGGACGAGGTATCCGTTCTGGCCATCACCGGCCCCGGCGGCTTTGCCCGGCGGGAGGACGACCTTGGCCAGTCCTACTCCGCTCTTGAGCTCACCGCCTGGATGGAGGAGGACGGTGCGGAGATCCATCAGGGCTCCTTCGAGCTGGCCATCCCTCAGGACGAGGAGCTGATCGAGTATCTGAAGGAGCACGTGCCCCACGATTTTATCCTGAAGTTCACCGCCCGGCTGAATCAGGCGGAGGACCGCCTCCTGCTGATGACCCTGCCCGCTCCGGGCTTCGACCCCGACCTGAAGGCCATTCTGGACAAGCAGAAGCAGCCCGTGACCGTGCAGGCAGAGGGCATCGGCGAGCTGACCCTGAACCGCTCCACCAACTGGCTCCAGACCGACGCGGACTGGTGCGGGGGCACGGTGCAGCTGATCTTTGACCGGGGAACGGAGGAGGAGCTGGCCGCAGCGGAGGAGCTGGCCCGGACGGTGCTGGCCGATGCCGACGGCTGGAACAGCCGCCTGCGCGCCTTTGCGGCGGAGCGGCTGCCCAAAGCGTGCCCCGATGCCCAGCTGCCGGAGGATCTGGCCGAACGGCTGGAGGCGGAGTCCCTCCAGCTCTGGCCCGACGGCCGGTTCGAGGCGTGGCTGCACGATGCAGACTACCTGTGGGAGCCCTCTGTCCGGGTGACCGGCACGGTGTCCGGCGGCCCTGAAGAAGCTGATCTGGAAGGTTGAGCGCTATGAATGTGATCCTTGCGTCCCAGTCCCCCCGGCGGCGGCAGCTGCTGGAGCAGATGGGATTCACCAATTTCAAGGTCTGCCCCGCCAGAGGGGAGGAGACGGCCGATCCCGGCCTGACTCCCGCCCGGCTGGTAGAGGTCCTGTCCCGCCAGAAGGCGGCCGAGGTGGCCGCCGGGGCCGGAGAGGACGACCTGATCATCGCCGCAGACACGGTGGTGTCTCTGGACGGGCAGGTGCTGGGCAAGCCCCACAGCCGGGAGCAGGCCGTCCGGATGCTCACCGCCCTGTCCGGCCGGGAGCACACGGTATACACCGGGGTCACCGTCCGCCGTGGAAGTCAGGTCCTCACCCGGCACGAGGCCACCCAGGTGCGCTTCCGTCCCCTGACGGCGGAGGAGATCGACGCCTATACGGCCACGGGGGAGCCCATGGACAAGGCCGGGGCCTACGGCATTCAGGGCCGGGGCGCCCTGCTGGTACGGGGCATCGACGGGGACTACTTCAACGTGGTGGGTCTGCCCGTTTGCCTGCTGGGGCAGATGCTGCTGGATTTCGGGGTAGATCCCCTGCTGATCTGACCGGGTAAGGGAGGACAAGCCGTGAAAGACTTCTTCCATAAAAACGGGGTGCTGGTGCTGGTGATCGCCCTGCTGCTGACTCTGCTGGTGGGCATCTCCTCCGTCCTTATGGGCGGACGGGCCGACCCCCTGTCCAACGCGGTGACCACGGCGACCGCCCCGGTGCGTGCGCTGGTGTCCTCGGTGCTGGACTGGGCCGACGGGGTGTATAACTACGTCTTCCGCTACGACGAGATGAACGCCGAGCTGGAGGACCTGCGCCGACAGGTGGCCCAGCTGGAGGCCGAGCTGCGGAAAAATGGCGAGGCCGTCCGGGAAAACGAACAGCTGCGCCAGCTGCTGAAGCTCCAAACCAAGCACGAGGACTTCGTGTACGAGGCCGCCCGGATCACCCAGCGCTCCACCACCAACTACGAGTCCATCTTCACCCTGAGCAAGGGCAGCGGCGCCGGCATTGCGGCGGGCAGCTGCGTCATCTCCTCCACCGGCGCTCTGGTGGGCGTGGTGTCCGAGGTGGGGGCCAACTACTGCCGGGTGTCCACGGTCATCAGCCCCGATATCGAGATGGGCGGCCTGTGCGTGAGCACCGACTGTCCCGGTATTCTGGAGGGGGACTTCTCCCTGATGGCACAGGGAAAGCTGAAGCTGTCCTATCTGCCCGACGACGCCCAGCTGCGCGCCGGGGATCAGATCGTCACCTCCGGCCAGGGGGGGATCTATCCCCCCGATCTGGTGGTGGGCCGGGTGGAGGAGCTGTGCACCGACCCCTCCGGCATGATGCGCTACGCGGTCATCCGGCCCCAGGTGGATCTGGACTCGCTGGTGGAAGTGTTCATCATCAAGGAATTTGACATCGCGGAGTGACCGCGGAAGGAGAGGCCCATGACAAGCCGGGATCAACTGCATAAGTGGGCAGCCTATCTGCTGGGGCTGCTGCCCGTGTGGCTGCTGGACGCCTTCGTCCTGCCCCGATACCCCATACTGGGCCTGACCCCCGTGCTGCTGCCCGTGGCGGCGGCGGCGGTGGCCGTGCTGGAGGGGCCCTCCGCCGGGGCGGGCTTCGGCCTGTTCCTCGGGCTGCTGTGGACCCTGTCTTACCCCGGCGTGCCCGCCGCCATGATCTTTCTGCTGACCCTGGCGGGGCTGACCGCGGGCACCCTGTCCCAATACGCCCTGCGCCGCTCCTTTGTGGGCTGTCTGGTGTGCTCCGCCGCCTGTCTGGCCATGATGGAGCTGTTCCGGCTGGTCAGCGGCGTGATTACTCAGCTGGGCCCGCTGCCCGCTCTGCTCTCTGTGGCGGCTGGGGAGCTGCTGCTGTCCCTGTGCTGGACGCCGGCGGTGTACTTCATCTTCTCCCGGGTCTATCGCCGGGTGGGCGGGCAGAAGCTGGCCTGAGTCCGTCCCCATATTTTTTCTGAAAGGAGGCCGCCCTTGGACAAACGACATTTTTACCGCCGGGTGGGCGCCCTGTGCGCCGCTCTGGCTGCGGTGCTGCTGATCATGGGCGGCACCCTGTATAACGTTCAGGTGGTCAACGGCGACGACTACTATCAGCGCTCCCAGACCCGCATTGCCGAAACGGAGACGGTGAAGTCCGACCGGGGCGACATTCTGGACAGCACCGGTCAAGTGCTGGTGTCCAACCGCACCACCTATCAGGTCACCCTGAACACCTCCCTCATGGGGGACGGGGAGACGCGCAGCGCCACCCTGCTCTCCCTGATCCGGGCGGCCCGCACCAGCGGCGTAGCGTGGACCGACACCCTGCCCATCACCAAAGTCTCCCCCTTCCGCTTTACCACCGACTCCCCCTATACTACCACCTCCACGGACGAGGACGGCGTCGCCACCACCTCACTCACCCGGCTGGGCAAGCTGGCGGTGGCCATGAAGTGGATCCAGGACCCCACCAAAGAGCCGGTGCTGAAAACCACCCAGACCTCCAACCAGAAGCTGGGGCTGATCGACCGGGTCCTGGTGTCCATCGGGCTGAAAAAGCTGCCCCAGCAGGAGCAGCCGTCCCAGCAGGAGCAGCAGCCCTCCTCCCTGCCCACGGCAGAGGAGCTGCTGGCACTGATGCAGGACAGCTTTTCCATCGGGGACATGGTCCCGGACGATGTCCGGGCCGTGGCCGGCGTGCTGTATGAGGTCTATCTCCGCAGCAAGGACATCTACTGGGAACAGTATGTCTTCGCCAGAGATGTGGAAATGGACTTCATCGCCCGGGTGAAGGAGCGCTCCCTGTCCGGGGTGGAGGTCGAGCCTGTGGCCGTGCGGCAGTACAACACCTCCATCGCCGCCCATCTGCTGGGACAGACCGGTCCCATCTATCGGGAGGAGTGGAGCGCCTACAAGGACCTCGGCTACAACATGAACGACACCGTGGGCAGGTTCGGGGCGGAGTCCGCCTTCGAGTCCTGGCTGCGGGGCACCCCCGGCGAGCGCACCGTCGAACGCAACGGCAGCGGCAAGGTGGTGGAATCCCAGTGGAAAACGGAGCCCAAGCCCGGGGGCAACGTGGTGCTGACCATCGACGCCGATCTGCAGACCGTAGTGGAGCGGGTGCTGGCCCAGCGCCTGCCCCAGCTTAAGAGTAAAGAGGTAGAGGGCGCCTCCTGCGTTATTCTGGATGTGAACGACGCGGGGATCAAGGCCAGCGCCTCCTATCCCACCTTTGACCTGACCCAGTACTACTCCAATTACACCGAGTATTCCACCGACCCGCTGAAGCCCCTGTTCAACCGGGTGCTCCAGGGCCTGTATGCCCCCGGCTCCACCTTCAAGATGATCACCGGCATCGCCGGACTGGAGGAGGGCATCATCACCCCCTACACCCAGATCAAGGATCAGGGCCGGTACACCTATTACTCCAAGAACGGCCCCATGTGCTGGATCTACCGGCAGTACGGCTATCCCCACGGGTATGAGACCGTCAGCAAGGCCATCACCGACTCCTGCAACTACTTCTTCTACGAGGTGGGCCGTCAGCTGGGCATCGAGCGCCTGAGGGACTACGCCAGCCGCTTCGGTCTGGGGCAGAAGACGGGGGTAGAGCTGTATGAGGAGGCGGGCATCCTGGCCGGCCCGGAGTATACCGAGGCCATGGGCGGCACCTGGTACGACGGCAACACCCTGTCCGTGGCCATCGGTCAGGAGAGCACTCAGGTCACCCCCATTCAGCTGGCCAACTATATCGCCACCCTGGTCAACGGCGGCACCCGGTACGCCACCCACCTGCTGAAGGAGGTGCGATCCAGCGACAACTCCGAGGTCCTTTACGCCCACGAGTCGGAGGTGCTCAGCACTGTCAGCATCGACCCGAAAAATCTGGACGCGGTGAAAAAGGGCATGCTGGGCCTGACCACCGAGGGCTCCGTGGCCCGGTATTTCCGGGATGTGGGCGTTCAGGTGGGCGCCAAGACGGGCTCCGCCCAGATCAGCGCCCAGAGCGAGTCCAACGCCGTGTTTGTCTGCTTCGCCCCCTATGATGATCCCCAGATCGCCATGGCCATCGTGGTGGAGCACGGCGGCAGCGGCTCCGAGCTGGGGGCCATCGCCGCTGAGATCCTGCGGTATTACTTCGCTGACGAGGCCACCCAGCAGGCCATCCTCAACGGCGAGGAGCTGCCCGGAGACGGCACCTCCGCCCCCTCCGGGACCACGGCGGCCCAGACGACCGCCCAGCCTGAAGCACCCGCCGCCCGGCAGCCGTCTGCGGAGGACTCCCCCGCCGGCAACGAGCCGGCCGAGGAGCTGCCGCCCGCCGATCAGCCCGACGAGACCGGCGGACAGAGCCCGCCGCCGGACGACGGCGAGCCCTCCCCCGACGGGTAGCCTTTCTCTCGCCCCGTAAGGGGCCGATCCACCGCTTCGCTTATTATTTCACTCCCAATTCTTTTATGTGTCCCGCGCCCCCGCAGGGGGGCGGGAACACATGGGCCCCGATAGCCGGGGAAACACAAAATAAATTTGGGATTTATTTCAAAGGAGATGTTTTCAAATGTCTGAAGCCTGTACCCACGACTGTTCCAGCTGCGGCTCCGACTGCGCCTCCCGGGACCTGCGGGCCCCGGCCAACCCCAACTCCCACGTGAAAAAGGTCATTGCCGTGGTCAGCGGCAAGGGCGGCGTGGGCAAGAGCACCGTCACCTCCGGTCTGGCCGCAGCCATGGCCCGCCGGGGCAAAAAGGTGGGCATTCTGGACGCCGATATCACCGGCCCCTCTATCCCCACCGCCTTTAACATCCACGAAAAGGCCAGCGGCGACGATGTGGGGGTCTACCCCGCCGTGTCCGCCGGGGGGATCAAGGTGATCTCCCTGAATATGTTCGTGGAGCACGAGACCGACCCCGTCATCTGGCGCGGCCCGGTCATTGCCGGCATGGTCAAGCAGTTCTGGACCGATGTGTCCTGGGGCGACGTGGACTACCTGTTCGTGGATATGCCCCCGGGCACCGGCGACGTGCCCCTGACCGTGTTCCAGTCCCTGCCCGTAGACGGCATCGTGGTGGTCACCTCTCCCCAGGAGCTGGTGTCCATGATCGTCACCAAGGCGGTGAATATGGCCCACATGATGTCCATCCCCGTTCTGGGTCTGGTGGAGAATTACAGCTACTTCCAGTGCCCCGACTGCGGCAAACGCCACGCCATCTTCGGCGAGAGCCATCTGGAGGAGATCGCCGCCAGGCAGCACCTGCCCATTCTGGCGCGGCTGCCTATCGACCCGGCTCTGGCCGCGGCGGTGGACGCCGGAAAGATCGAGCAGACCGACCTCCACGACCTGGAACAGGCTGCGGAGAAGCTGGACGTCTGAGCAGAGGAGAAAGAACCACCCCCGGCGGTCAATGACCGCCGGGGGTGGTGTTATTTTAAGTGATCCCATTCCGATGTAGGGGCGCCCGTGAACCTTCTCGGTGCGCCCTGCGAAAGGCGGAAGACAACCGTTTCGCAGGGCAGGGGCTCTGCCCTTGCCGGGGAATTTTAATACCGCCCACCCACCTCGTCGTCACAAAGTCCGCTCCGCTCGGGACGCCCAAGCATGGGCATCCCTCGCTACACTCCCTTGCTCCTCCTCTCCCATTTGAACCCGCTTCGCTGGGCTTCAAATGGGTTCCCGGGGGCTCCGCCCCCTATGACCCCCATGGCCCGATGAGGGCATCGGGGCCTACATGAGAACAGAAACCCCGTAGGGCCCGGTGCCCTCACCGGGCCGCAATGTATAGGGACGGATATTATCCGCCCGCCTAAAGCCCCCCTTGCCAAAGGGCCGATTCCCCCTATCAGGGGGAAATGTCCCGAAGGGACAAAGGGGGTAGGGAGGAGGGCCACGAAGTGGCGGGGGGATTCTAACAAAAGGGCATCATTTACGGAATCCCCCAGCCAGCCCCCTTTCACAAGGGGGCCTTAAGATAGGTGTTCATTTCTAAAAAAGAACCCCGGGCAGGTCCAGCAGGACCTGCCCGGGGTTTGTGTTTGTGATCTGGTATTTTCCGAATTAGAAAATGCCCTGGCACATCATGGCGTCGGCGACCTTCTGGAAGCCAGCGATGTTGGCACCGGCGACCAGGTCATAGCCCAGGCCGTAGCGCTCAGCAGCCTCGACGGAGGCGTTGTAGATGTTGGTCATGATCTGATGCATCTTGGCGTCCACTTCCTCAGCGGTCCAGTACAGACGCTCGGCGTTCTGAGCCATCTCCAGCTCGGACACGGACACGCCGCAGGCGTTGACGGCCTTGGAGGGGGCCACGATCATGTGCTTCTGCTCCTTCAGGAACTCCAGAGCATCGTTGGTGGTGGGCATATTGGCGACCTCGATGTAGTACTTGACGCCGGACTCGGCGATCAGCTTGGCAGACTCCATCTTGACGTCGTTCTGGGTGGCGGCGGGCATGTAGATGTCCACGTCCTTGACGCCCCAGCACTTCTTGCCCTCGACGAACTCGCAGCCGAACTTGTCGGCGTAAGGCTTGCAGTGCATAGGATCCTTGGCGCGCATCTCAAGGATGTAGTTCAGCTTCTCGTCGGTGCACACGCCATCGGGATCGTGGATGTAGCCGTCGGGACCGGCGAAGTAGGTGACCTTGGCGCCCAGCTCAGCGGCCTTCTTCATGATGCCCCAGCCCACGTTGCCGTAGCCGGACATGGCGATGCGCTGGCCCTTGATGTCCAGACCGTCGTGCTTCAGCACTTCGCACAGATAGTACACAGCGCCGTAGCCGGTGGCCTCGGGACGGAGGATGGAGCCGCCGGTCTTAACGTCCTTGCCGGACAGAGCGCCGAACTCGGCAGCGCCCACCAGACGGCGGTACTGGCCGTACAGATAGCCGATCTCGCGGCCGCCCACGCCCAGGTCGCCGGCGGGGCAGTCGATGTCCTGGCCGATGTGGCGGTACAGCTCAGTCATGAAGGCCTGGCAGAAGCGCATGACCTCGGCATCGCTGCGGCCGCGGGGATCGAAGTCGGAGCCGCCCTTGGCGCCGCCGATGGGCAGGCAGGTCAGAGCATCCTTATAGACCTGCTCGAAGCCCAGGAACTTGATGATGGACAGGTTGACGGAGGGGTCAAAACGCAGGCCGCCCTTGAAGGGGCCAAGAGCCGCGTTGAACTGAACGCGGTAGCCGCGGTTGACGTGCCAAACATGATTGTCGTCCTCCCAAGTGACGCGGAAGGAGATAGCGCGCTCGGGCTCGATCATGCGCTCCAGCAGGCA
>CAKUHV010000029.1 GCA_934659445.1 uncultured Oscillospiraceae bacterium
CAAACATGATTGTCGTCCTCCCAAGTGACGCGGAAGGAGATAGCGCGCTCGGGCTCGATCATGCGCTCCAGCAGGCAAACCTTCTCATACTCGGGGTGAGCGTCGATGACGGGCTCCAGAGAGGTCAGCACTTCCTCAACGGTCTGCAGGAACTCGGGCTCATTGGCGTTCTTGGCCTTGGTGGCCTCGAGAACCTTTTCAATGTACTTGTTCATTGGATTCTTCCTCCTGTTATCAAACATTTTGGGCAAATCTTCTCTGTTTTCTCACCGGAAACGGTAACGGGGCGTGTTTCCTTGTTTCCTCGCCTATAGAATATCACAAAAGGAGTATAAGTAAATAAAGTTTTTAACTGTAGCTTCTACAGTCTTTCCATTGTACGTGGGTGACTTCCGTTATTTTCGACAGAAATTTGCCGGGTTCTTTTGTCCTAAATGCACAATCAATTTCCACATAATTCCATTTTTAATTTTCGTTTTGCAATACTTTGTTAATCAAATGCCAATCCCAGATAGCCCACGGTCGTCCAGTCCCATTTTTTAGACGTTTTTAAGTCGTTCCACTTCAGCATGGCGAATTTTTTCTCATCTTCCGGGGCATTTTCCCCGTCGAAGGGGGTGCGCAGCTGCCACCGGGCGCCGGGGGCCAGTTCACCCAGGGCGGACAGCGCCGCCGCCCGGGCCTCCGGCGGGCCCAGCAGCTCCTTGCACACTATACGGCCCTCTCCCGCCCCCTCGGCGCACAGGCAGAAGGCCCCCTCCGGACAGGTGCCCCCGTACAGTCCGCCGCCGTCCACGGCGCAGCACCCCGCCTGAAAGGCCAGCGCCTGCTCCGGGTAGCGGATATAGGGCCGGCCCTCCTGCTCCAGAAGCCGGTCCCGCAGAGCGCCGTACTCCCCCGGGGACAGGGGGCGCAGGGTCACGTCCCCCCGCCGGGGGAGCAGCTGGGTCAGCTCCCGCTGGGCCAGCACAAAGCACTCCCGGAAGCCGTTGGCCCCGAAGAAGTTGTGTAGGGAGGGCTCCGCCGGGACGGTGGTCACCGCGGGGATGGACAGGCTTTTGAAATACTCATCCGCCCAGGCCATCAGTGCTCCGGACATCCCCCGGCCCCGGCAGTCGGGGTGGGTGGCCACGGCGTAGAGATAGGCCGCCCGGAAGTCCCCCTGCCCGGGGACACGGAACACGGTGTCGAACCAGGCGGACATGGAGCGCACCGCGCCCCCCTCCTCCAGCACGATCACCCGCTCCGGCCGGTAGTAGATGTTGTAAAAGTTGTCGATATAGGCGTCCTCGTCCCCGAAGGCCAGCTTCCACAGCTGCCGCTGAGTGGGGATATCCTCCGGCACGGAGGTGCGGATGTTCCACATAGCGTTCTTCTCCTTTGATCTTCTCTCCCGCCCGCGGGGGCGAAACCATTCGTCAATTTCTCGTCAGCGTTCTGACTCCGGCGTATAACGCCCCGCCCACCGCCAGCGAGATCAGGCTTTTCAGCAGGACCATATGGGTCACGCTGGCCCAAAAGTAGGTCAGCGTATCCGCTTCCAGCTTGATGCGCCATCCGGGGATCAGGTAGCAGCAGGCCAGATAGGCAGCAACAAAGGCGGCGATACCAAATACGGCGGATAAACATTTCCCTTTCATAACAGCACCTCCAGTTCTGTTCTCCAGTGTTTTTTATAAATACGAAAGACAAAAACCCCTGCCGCCGCGTCCGGGCGGGCGCTTCAGCAGGGGTTGTTTTCAGCGGCTCAATACTCGCCGTAAATGTCACTCTTCTTGGGCATGATCAGGGCGCAGATCAGATAGGCCAGCAGGCCCACGCCCCACAGGAAAAACGCCAAGGCCCAGATCACCCGGACAACGGTGGGGTCGATGCCGAAATACTCCGCAAAGCCCCCGCACACGCCCAGCAGCTTTTTGCCGGGGCCGTCCAGCCGATACAGCTTCTTTCCGTCCATAAACGATTCCTCCTTACTATGCACGCTCCCCTTGGGGAATGTCTCGTTGTCCTTACTATACACCGGCCGCGAAAAAATAACATAAAGAGAAGATTAAAAAACGCTTATTTTTTCTCCACCGCCGCCACCAGATCTCCGTTGGCGTTGAAGCACACCCGGCGGATGGTGTTGCCGGTGTTCCTGGTGATGTCGTCCATGCGCAGGCTCTCGGTTACCGTGGACTCCAGAGAGAAGGCCGCGCCGTGGCGCTTTGCCCGGCCGGTGCGGCCGATGCGGTGGACGTAATCCTCGTTGTGCTCCGGAATGTCGAAATTGAACACCGCGTCCACGTCGTCGATGTCCAGACCCCGGGCGGCCACGTCGGTGGCCGCCAGCACCCGCAGCTGGCCGTCCCGGAATTTCTGCAGGGTCTTTTCCCGCACCCGCTGCTGGATATCCCCGTGGATGGCCTCGCAGGAGATGCCCCGCATCTGTAAAAGGCCCGCCAGACGGTCGGTCATATTCTTGGTGTTGCAGAAGGCGATCACCCGGTCATAGCCCCCCATGTCCAGCAGGCGGGCCAGAGTGTCGGCCTTGCGATTGCGGTCCACCTCCATGCGGTACTGCACGATGTCGGGCTTGTTCTCCTGATCGGCCTGCACGGTGATCTCCACCGGCTCCCGCTGGTACACCCAGGAGATGTCCAGCACCTCCCGGCTGATGGTGGCGGAGAACATACCCAGGTTTTTCCGCTTGGGCATCAGGTCCAGAATGTGGGTCACGTCCCGGACAAAGCCCATGTCCAGCATCCGGTCCGCCTCGTCCAGCACCACGGTCTGCACCTTGTCCAGACGCACCGTGCGGCGCTTTACATGGTCCATCAGGCGGCCGGGGGTGGCCACCACGATCTGGGGGGCCTTCTTCAGCTGGGTGATCTGCTTGTCGATGGGCTGCCCGCCGTAGAGACAGACCACCCGCACCCCCTCCTTGAAGGCGCACAGATCCCGCAGCTCGTCCCGGATCTGGATGGCCAGCTCACGGGTGGGAGCCAGCACAAGGCCGGTGACCTCGCTGCCTGCGGGGTCGGTGTGCTCCACCATGGGGATGCCGAAGGCAAAGGTCTTGCCCGTGCCCGTGGGGGCCTTGGCAATGACGTCCTTCCACTCCATGAAATAGGGGATGGCCCCGGCCTGAACGGGGGTGGCCTGAACATAGCCCTTTTTGTCGATGGCCCGCATCACCTCGTCGGACAGGTGCAGGTCGGTGTACTTCACTTCTTCATTTATGGTCTGGCCGTTGATCTCCATGCTGTATTTCTCCTTTTCTTCTCCCGGCGGCGCCGGATGCGTTCAGCAAAGATCCAAGGCCGACCCAATATTCTCCACGCCGTTTCCCTCCGGCGCGGCCCCAGATCCGCGGGGACAACACTCCCCCATTTTCAGCTTGCCCTTCTATTATAGCCGCTGCCGCCGCCCTTGTCTACACAAAAAGCCGGGACCGCATCGCGGTCCCGGCTTTTTCAAGCGACGATCAGTGCGTCAGGCACAGCACCAGCGTGAGCACCACCCAAACGATGGCCACCCACTTGGTCCAACGGGCCAGCTTGGCGTCCAGGCTCTTGGCCTTATTCTTGGACAGGAAGGTGTCCGCGCCGCCGGCGATGGCGCCGGACAGGCCGGCGGACTTGCCGGACTGAAGCATGACCACGGCCACAAGGATCAGGGACAGGACCACTTGAATAATGGTAAGAGCGAGCTGCATAACTTTCGTTCCTTTCAAAGCCCCGGCAGGGGCGAAAATTCATTTTATCGGACCGCTCCGGTCCGGACGCAGGAAAAATAATACCACATTTGCGAAAAGAATGCAAGGGATTTTCCCGCTTTCTTCCCACTTTCTCATGAACCGCAGGGGATTGGGGCGGCGGGCGGCGGCTCACACAAGATGGATGGGCCCGTCGTCCCTCCGGCGGTAGTACACCACTCCGGAGTCCACCGTCAGCTCCACCTGATCCAGCTCCTGCAAAAAGTCCAGCAGAAAGTGGACGTTCCGCTCGTAGTACAGGCCCCGGCGGGGGCGGTGGGAGTGGAGCTCCAGCCTCTGCGCCAGCAGCCGGGTCACCTGACAGAGATCCCGGGGCACGTCCAGCAGGTCCTTCACCGTCTGGGCCCGGCTGAGCACCAGCTCCCGGTTCCGCCTTACCAACTCCCCGATCTCCGCCCCGGTGCAGACGCCCCGGTGGGCCGCGATGTAGAAGTCGCAGCCCAGCCCGGGCAGCTTCTCCCGGCTGTCCATCATCATCTTCAGGGACAGGCCGTAGGGCAGCTTGGCCTTCAGCTTCTCTCCGCACAGCAGGGCGTCGGCGGCGTAGCACACGTTGTCCGGAGTGATCAGGCTCACATGGCCCACGGAGTGTCCCGGGGTGTGGACCACCCGGAAGGTGCGGCTCTCCACCTGGAACTCGCCGTCCTCCGGGGGGTAATAGCAGTCCGGCCGGTGGATCAGGCACGCCGAGTCCTCCCGGATCATACTCACCGGCAGGGTGATGAAGTAGCACTTCAGACTGAGCAGGCTGCGGCACAGCCCGGCCTCCTCCGGCGTGAGCCACACCTTCGTCCCATATTTCTCCTGAAAATAGCGGTTGCTGGCGCAGTGGTCCACATGGGCGTGGGAGCACAGCACCGCTGCCGGGGTCAGCCCGTGCTCCAGCAGGGTGTTCTCCAGGTCCTCCCGCTCCTCCAGAAGGCCGGTGTCCAGCAGGACGCACTTGCCGCCGTCCAGCAGATACAGGGGGATCAGCTCCTCCCCCTCCAGCACACAGGTGTTTCCCTTTACCCGGGTCAGCTTCATCGGTCGTTTTCGCTCTCTTTCTCCGCCCTTTGGCGGGACTGATCCATCTTCAGATATACCATCAGCACGGCCACATCCGCCGGGGACACGCCGGACACCCGCCCGGCCTGTCCCAGATTCAGAGGTCGGATCCGGGCCAGCTTCTGCCGGGCCTCCAGCCGCAGGCCGGTGATGGCTTGATAGTCGATCTCCTCCGGCAGGGGGCAGCTCTCCAGCCGGCGCATCTCCTCCACCTGCCGCAGCTGGCGCTGGATGTAGCCGTCGTATTTCACGGCGATCTCCACCGCCTGCCGCTGCTCCGCCGTCAGCTCCGGCCGGGCCGGGTCAAGGGGAGCCAGCTCCTCATAGGTCACCCCCGGGCGGCGCAGCAGGTCGGCCAGCCGCGCCCCGTTGGGGGCCTCCGGCTGCCCGTTGGCGGCCAGCAGAGCGGACAGCGCCGCCCCCGGGGCCGCTCCGGTGTGCTCCAGCCGCCTCTGCTCCCGCTCCACGGCGGCGTATTTGGCCTGCACCGCCTCATATTCCTCCCGGCTGACCAGCCCCAGCTCATACCCGACGGGCACCAGCCGCCGGTCGGCGTTGTCCTGCCGGTGGAGCAGGCGATACTCCGTGCGGCTGGTCATCATGCGGTAGGGCTCGTTGGTGCCCTTGGTCACCAGGTCGTCGATGAGCACGCCGATATACCCCTGGTCCCGGCGAAGAATAAAGGGCGACTGGCCCCTGATCTTCCGGGCGGCGTTCACCCCGGCCACAAAGCCCTGCACCGCCGCCTCCTCGTAGCCGGAGGAGCCGTTGAACTGCCCCGCCCCGTACAGGCCGGACACCGTCTTGACCTCCAGCGTAGGCAGCAGCTGGGTGGGGTCCACGCAGTCGTACTCGATGGCATAGGCCGCCCGGGTCATCTCCGCGCGCTCCAGGCCGGGGATGGTGTGCAGCATCTCCACCTGCACCTCCTCCGGCAGGGAGGAGGAGAAGCCCTGGATATACAGCTCCTCCGTGTCCAGCCCCATGGGCTCAACAAACAGCTGGTGGCGCTCCTTGTCCGGAAAGCGCTCCACCTTGGTCTCGATGGAGGGGCAGTACCGGGGGCCCACCCCCTGAATGGTGCCGTCGTACAGGGGGGAGCGGCTCAGGTTGTCCCGGATGATGCGGTGGGTGGCCTCGTTGGTGTAGGTCAGGTAGCACACCGCCCGGTTCTCCGGCGGCGTCCGGGTGCGGAGGGAAAAGCACAGTCCGTCCTCCTCCCCCCGCTGGATCTCCATTTTGGAGAAGTCCACGCTGCGGGCGTTCACCCTGGGGGGCGTGCCCGTCTTGAACCGACGGATGGACAGCCCCAGCTCCACCAGGCACCGGGTCAGGGGCAGGGCGGCCATCAGGCCGTCCGGCCCGGACTGGCGCACCACATCGCCGATGATGGTGCGCCCCCCCAGATAGGTCCCCGTGGCGATCACGGCGGTCTTCACCCGGTACACCGCCCCAGTGTGGGTGACCACGGCGGACACCGCGCCCTGCTCCGTGCGGACGGCGATCACCTCCGCCTGCTTCACCCACAGGTTTTCCTGCCGCTCCAGGGTGTGCTTCATCACCTTCTGATACTCCCGCCGGTCGGCCTGAGCCCGCAGGGACCACACCGCCGGCCCCTTTCCCCGGTTGAGCATCCGGTATTGGATACAGGCCCGATCGGCGGCCCGGCCCATCTCGCCCCCAAGGGCGTCCAGCTCCCGCACCAGATGGCCCTTCCCCGTGCCGCCGATGGCGGGGTTGCAGGGCATGTTGCCCACCGCGTCCAGATTGACGGTGAAGCACAGGGTGCGCAGTCCTAAGCGGGCGGCGGCGAGAGCCGCCTCGATGCCCGCGTGGCCAGCCCCGACCACGGCAATATCAAATTGTCCGGCGTCGTATTCTCTCATAATGTTTTCTGCTCCAAATCACAGCTCATACATATCGTCAGGTGCGTTTCCGCGCATCTCCCACGGTCGGATGGCTCCCTCTGTCGAGGGAGCTGTCAGCCGTCAGGCTGACTGAGGGAGAGAATTTCTCCGGGAGCTGCACCTTTTGTCTCTCCCTCCGTCAAAACCTTCGGTTTTGCCACCTCCCTCGTCAGAGGGAGTCTTAGAGCCGGTGCAGACACGCTCCCGCGCTCCACAATAATTTTGTATTTTACCACGATTTGCCCCGGTGGGCAAGACTTTCACCCGGCTCTGCCCCTATTTCATCTTGAATCCCGGCCCCTTTTTGTGCTATACTAAAGAGTAATGTTGCATTTTCTGCCGCAGGCAGCGAAAAGGAGGGGGACACAATGAAATATCAGACGTGGAGCATTGCCCCCTCCGACCCCGCGGACCGGGCCCTGCTGGAGCGGGCCGGGGTATCCCCCCTGCTGGCCGCCGTATTGGCCGCCCGGGGCGTGACCACGCCGGAGCAGGCCCGTCAGCTGCTGTTTTCGCCCCCCAGCCGGCTCAGCGACCCCCTTCTCATCCGGGACATGGACAAGGCCGTTCTGCGGGTGCGCCGGGCCATGGAGCGGGGCGAAAAGGTGGCCGTCTACGGGGACTACGACGTGGACGGCATCACCGCCACCTGCCTGCTCACCCATTTTCTGGCCCGCCGGGGCGTGACCGTCGTGCCCTATATCCCCAGCCGTCTGGACGAGGGCTACGGTCTGAACCGGGAGGCGGTGTCCCTTCTGGCCGGACAGGGGGTGTCCCTGATCGTCACGGTGGACTGCGGCATCACCGCCGTGGAGGAGACGGAGCTGGCCCGCTCTCTGGGGGTGGACGTGGTCATCACCGACCACCACGAATGCAAGGATCAGCTGCCCGGGGCCTGCGCCGTGGCGGACCCCTGCCGCCCCGACTGCCCCAGCCCCTTCAAGGAGCTGGCGGGGGTGGGCGTGGCCCTGAAGCTGGCCATGGCCGTGGCCGGGCCGGAGCAGGAGGAGGCCGTGCTGCAGGAATACGCCGATCTGGCCGCCATCGGCACCATCGCCGACGTGATGGAGATGACCGGCGAGAACCGCGCTCTGGTCCGTCTGGGACTGAAGCAACTGGAGCGCCCCCGCCGCGTGGGTCTGGCCGCCCTGCTGCGGGAGGCAGGGCTGGAGGGCAAGCCCCTCACCTCCGTCTCCATCGGCTACACTCTGGCCCCCCGGATCAACGCCTCCGGCCGCATGGGGCAGGCCATGCTGGCGGTAGACCTGCTGCTCACCGACGACTCCGGCCGGGCCGCCCGGCTGGCCCAGACTCTGTGCGGTCTGAACCGGGAGCGGCAGAGCATTGAAATGGAGATCTATCAGGACTGCGTCCGCCGGCTGGAACGGCAGCCTCAGCAGGGGGTGGCCGTGCTGGCGGATGAGGGCTGGCATCAGGGAGTGGTGGGCATCGTGGCCTCCCGCCTGAGTGAAAAGCTGTGCATGCCCTGCTTTATGATCTGTCTGGACAAGGGGATCGGCAAGGGCTCCTGCCGGTCCTACGGCGGGGTGAATCTGTTTCAGGCCCTGGCTGACTGCTCCCAGCTGCTGGAGGGCTTCGGCGGCCACGCGCTGGCCGCCGGCTTCACCGTGCGGGAGGAGAACATCCCCGCCCTGGCCGACGCCCTGCGTCTGGCGGTGGAGGATCAGCTGAACGGCCAGGCCCCGGCGTCCGTGCTGAAGGCGGACGCCGCCGTGTCTCCCGGCCTGCTGACTGTGGAGAACATCCGGGCGCTGGACCTTCTGGAGCCCTGCGGAACGGGCAACCCCCGGCCGGTGCTGGTGGTGAAGGGGGCGCTGGTGCAGTCCATGAATCAGGTGGGCCGGGGCCGGCACCTGAAGCTGCGGCTGGAGAGCCGGGGCGTCCCCCTGGACGCCATTTTCTTCTCTGCCGACGGCGGGCAGCTGCACCTGACCCCCGGCTGCCGGGTGGACATTGCCTTCTATCCCCAGATCAACGAGTTCCGGGGCCAGCGCGCGGCGCAGCTTCAGGTGCTGGATCTCCGCGCCGCCCCCTCCCGGGCCCAGCAGGAGCGCCGGGCCGTTGAAAAGTATTTCCAGGGAGAGGAGCTCTCCCCCGAGGAGAGCCGTCCCCTCCTTCCCCAGCGGACGGATTTTGTGGCCCTGTGGCGGTGGCTGGAGCGGCAGGCCGCCCGCACCCCTGTCATTCAGGAAAGCCCCGAGCGCATCGCCCGGGGGGTGGCCCGCATCTCCGGCCAGCCGGAGATGCCCGCCCGCACCTACATCTGCCTGCGGGTGATGGAGGAGCGCGGCCTGATCGACCTGGACGGCGGCGAGCAGCTGTCCATTACCCTGCGCCCGGCGGAGCACAAGGTGGACCTTGAGGGCTCCGCCATCCTGATCCGCCTGCGCCGCTTTACACAGCAGTAAGAGTTCGGAGGTATCCCATGGACCCCATCTTAGAGCGCTACCACGCGCTGGAAAAAAAGGTCGCCGCCTATACGCCGAATCTGGACGCCCAGCGGCTGTATGACGCCTTTACCTTTGCCGACGCCGAGCACCACGGCCAGCTGAGGAAGAGCGGCGAGCCCTATATCATCCACCCTCTGGCGGTGGCCGACATCGTGGCCGACCTGGGGCTGGATACGGACAGCGTGATCGCCGCCCTGCTCCACGACTGTATCGAGGACACCCCCGCCACCCACGAGGACATCGCCAAACGATTCGGCCCCACGGTGGCCGATCTGGTGGAGGGGGTCACCAAGCTGACCCGGATGCAGTATGTCTCCAAGGAAGAGGAGCAGATGGAGAACCTGCGGAAGATGCTCATGGCCATGTCCCATGACATCCGGGTGATCCTCATCAAGATCTGCGACCGGCTGCACAATATGCGCACCATGGAGTACCAGTCCCCCCGGAAACAGCGGGAGAAGTCGCTGGAGACCATGGAAATCTACGCCCCCATTGCTCACCGCCTTGGTATGCAGAAGCTGAAGTGGGAGCTGGAGGACCTGTCCCTGCGCTATCTGGACCCCGTGGGCTATAAGGAGATCGAGCAGCAGCTGGCCGAGCGCTCCTCCGCCCACGAGGAATTTCTGGCCAGCGTGCAGCACCGCATCCAGCAGCGCATGGACGAGGAGGGCATCCACTGTACCGTCTATGGCCGGGTCAAGCACATCTACTCCATCTACCGCAAGATGTACACCCAGAACAAGACTCTGGACGAGATCTTCGACCTGTACGCCTTCCGGGTGATCGTGGACGACATCCCCGCCTGCTATAACGTGCTGGGCTGCATCCACGATATGTTCACCCCGGTGCTGGGCCGGTTCAAGGACTATATCAGCACCCCCAAGCCCAACATGTACCAGTCGCTGCACACCACGGTCATCGGCCGGGAGGGCATCCCCTTCGAGGTGCAGATCCGCACCTGGGCCATGCACCAGACGGCGGAATACGGCGTGGCCGCCCACTGGAAGTATAAGCAGGGCATGGCCAACGCCAAGCTGGGCACCGAGTCCCAGTTCGAGTGGGTGCGCAAGCTGCTGGAGAGCCAGCAGGACACCGACGCCGAGGAGTTCGTCCGCACCCTGAAGGTGGATCTGTTTGCCGACGAGGTGTTCGTGTTCACCCCCAACGGCGACGTAAAGAGTCTGCCCGCCGGGGCCACCCCCATCGACTTTGCCTATAACATCCACTCCGCCGTGGGCAACCACATGATCGGCGCCCGGGTGAACGGGCGCATGGTGCCCTTCGACTATCAGCTGGAAAACGGCGAGATCGTAGAGGTCATCACCTCCAAGTCCGCCAAGGGCCCCAGCCGGGACTGGCTGAACATCTGCAAGTCCAACGAGGCCCGCAACAAGATCCGCCAGTGGTTCAAGAAGGAGCGGCGGGACGAGAACATCGCCACCGGCCGGGCGGCCTTCGAGTCGGAGCTGAAGCACGCCAAGCTCTCTCTGTCCGCCATCACCGCCGAGGATGTGCTGCCCCATATCCTGCACAAGGTGCGCTTCAACTCGTTGGACGAGCTGTACGCCTCCATCGGCTACGGGGGCACCACCGCCGTGAAGGCGGTGAGCAAGATCCAGGACGAGCTGCTGCGTCTGGGGCGGCTGAAGGCAGAGAAGGCCGCCGCGGCGGGAAAAGCGCTGGAGGACAGCGTCATCGTCCCCGGCTCCGCCCAGTCCGCCCCCACCGGCCCCGTCCGGCCGCGGCACTCCGACTCCGGCATCATCGTAGAGGGGCTGGGCAACTGCATGGTGAAGTTCGCCAAGTGCTGCACCCCCGTCCCCGGCGACCCGGTGATCGGCTTCATCACCCGGGGCTACGGCGTATCCGTCCACCGGCGGGACTGCCCCAATGTGGCCATCAGCCAGAGCAAGCCGGAGGAGGCCGACCGCTGGATCAACGTCACCTGGGCAGAGGAGAGCCTGCCCACCTATAAGACGGCGCTGGAGCTGTCCGCCAAGGACCGGGGCGGCCTGACTCTGGATCTGGCCATGGCCCTGTCCTCGGCCCAGGTGAAGGTGAGCTCCCTGTCCGCCCGCTCCCTGCCCGACGGCCACGCCGCCGTCAACCTTGTGGTAGAGGTCAAGGACCTGAAGGAGCTCAACGGCGTTATCAACAAGCTGAACAACATCCAGGGCGTGTACTATGTGGCCCGGAGCTCGGGGAAGTAGTGTGCGGCATAAAATCGCGGGCGGATAATATCCGCCCCTACATCGTCTCAGGCCGCTCTATGGGGGTGTGGGGGCTTTGCCCCCACTCATATAAAAAGGGCGGGTGGGTGGGTATCAAATCTTTGGAGGTCTAACCTATGCGTGCAGTTGTCACCCGGGTCGCCTCCGCCAGCGTCACCATCGGTGGCAAGGTCAACGGCCAGATCGGCCGGGGCTATTTGATCCTGCTGGGCGTGGGCCCGGAGGACACCGAGGCCGTGTGTGACAAGCTGGCGGAGAAGATCTGCAATCTCCGCATCTTCGAGGATGAAAACGAAAAAATGAACCTGAATCTGGAGCAGGTGGGGGGCTCCATTCTGGTGGTGTCCCAATTCACCCTGTATGCCGACACCTCCAGCCGCCGCCCGGGCTTCTCCGGGGCGGCCAAGCCCGAGCTTGCCATCCCCCTGTATGAGCGATTCATGGACCGCTGCCGCGCCCGGGGCTTCACCGTGGAGCACGGAGAATTCGGCGCGGATATGCAGGTGGAGTCGGTGAACGACGGGCCTGTGACCATTCTGTTTGATCTGTAACCGTTATCCGGACACAGAAGGAGTGACGCACTATGAAAGTGAAACTTATGCAAGTAGGCCCCATCGGCACCAACTGCTATCTGCTGGAGGACGAGGAGACCGGCAAGGCCGCCGTCATCGACCCCGGCGAGGAGGCCGACCGGATCCTGGCCCAAATCAAGTCCGATCAGGTCAAGGTGGAGTACATCTTGCTGACCCACGGCCACTACGACCACACCACCGCCGTACCCGCCCTGCACGCCGCCCTGCCCGACGCCAAAATTTATATTCACGCCGCCGACGCCAACGGGGCGGGCAGCCGCCTGTTCCCCCTGTCCGGCGCAGTGAAGGAGCTGCATTTCTATGACGAGGGGGATACCCTTACCCTGGGCAGCCTCACCATCCACGTCATGTACACCCCGGGGCACTCCAAGGGCAGCGTCACTCTGCTGGTGGGCGATGTGCTGTTCACCGGAGACACCCTGTTCGCCGGCTCCTGCGGCCGCACCGATCTGGCAGGAGGCAGCTACGAGGAGATCATGTCCTCCCTGGCCCGGCTGGGCCGGCTGGAGGGGGACTACCACGTGTGCCCCGGCCACGACGTGACCTCCACTCTGGAGCGGGAGCGCCAGCTCAACCCCTTTATGCAGGAGGCCCTGCGCCAGGGCTGACCCCCGCGCGGCCCCATGCTCCCGCCCTGAGGGCGGGAGCATAAAAACACCCCTACAAAGGACGGACGCCTATGAAGCTGAATTTTCACGGCCACCAGGAGAAATACACGGTGGAGCAGAGCATGCTTAACCTCTTTCCCGGGGAGAAGCCCGTCTACGGGCCCATCGCCCCGGAGGACGACAGCTGGGCCGACATCTCCCTGACCGAGGAGGAAGATCTGTGCCGCATCCGCATCGCCCTGGGCCGGGGCGGGCGGCGGGGGGAGCATGGCCTGGAGGTCCCCCTGTCCGGCAGCGAGTTTCAGCGGGAGGGCCAGCGCCGCCACGGGGTGGGCCGGTGCTTCTATCTGGCCGCCCGGCAGGTGCTGCCGGGGGATCCCCCTTGGGGGATGCTGGCCGGGGTGCGCCCGGTGAAGCTTCCCACCGCCCTTTTGCAGGAGGGGAACAGTCCCGCCCAGGTGCTGGACACCCTCACCCGCGACTACTACATCTCCCCCCGCCGGGCCCGGCTGGCTCTGGACTGCGCCCAGGCCAGTCTGGCCGTCAGCCGCGGCCTGCGGGACGACCAGGTGTCCCTCTATGTGGGCATCCCCTTCTGCCCCACCCGGTGCGCCTACTGCTCCTTTGTCTCCGCCGACGTCCACAAGGCCCTGAAGCTGCTCCCCGACTATGTACAGGCCCTGCTGCGGGAGCTGGACGCCACCGGCGAGACTCTGGCCCGGGCGGGACTGACCGTCCACTCCGTCTACGTGGGGGGCGGCACCCCCACCACTCTGGACCCGCAGCAGCTGGACCGGGTGCTGGCCCGCATGGAGCAGGCCCTGCCGTTGGGGCGGTGCGCCGAGTACACCGTAGAGGCCGGGCGGCCGGACACCATCACCCCGGAGAAGCTGCGGGTGCTCACCCGCCGCGGCATCGGCCGCATCTCCATCAACCCCCAGACGCTGGAGGACGACGTGCTGGCCGCCATCGGCCGCAGGCACGACTCCAAGGCCATCCTCGATGCCTTCGCCATGGCCCGGGCGGAGGGCTTTGACTGCATCAACGCCGACCTGATCGCCGGCCTGCCCCGGGACAGCGAGGAGGGCTTCCGCCGCTCTCTGGACGGGGTGCTGGCGCTGGGGGCGGAGAACATCACCGTCCACACGCTGGCCCTGAAGAAGGGCTCCGCCCTCATGACCCGGGATCAGGGGGGCACCCTGCCCCCGGGGGACGAGGTGGCCCGGATGCTGGACTACTCCCTGGACACCCTGCGGGGGGCGGGCTACGCCCCCTACTACCTGTACCGGCAGAAGTACATGTCCGGCGCACTGGAGAACGTGGGCTGGGCCCTGCCGGGGAAGGAGAGCATCTACAACATCATCATGATGGAGGAGCTGCAGAGCGTCGTCTCCGCCGGGGGCGGCGGAGTGACCAAGCTGGTGGGCCGGGACGGCAGCATCCTGCGTCTGCCCAACCCAAAGTATCCCCACGACTATCTGGCCATGACGGACAAGGTGCTGTCCCAGAAGGGGCAGATCCTGAATTTTTATCAGCGGTGACCCGCAGCGGGAGGTGTTTCCATGTCAGCCGATCTGTTTGACCCCCG
Organism: uncultured Oscillospiraceae bacterium; assembly: GCA_934659445.1. Taxonomy (GTDB): domain Bacteria; phylum Bacillota; class Clostridia; order Oscillospirales; family Oscillospiraceae; genus Lawsonibacter. The sequence goes on from CAKUHV010000029.1 coordinate 14,203, forward strand.
GGACGGGCGGTATAAGTCCCCCTATGGGGCCGTGCCCATGGGCACGCAGGTGCGCCTGACCCTGCGGCCCCGCCGGGCCGAGGGGGTGTCCCGCTGTACCCTTTCCGCCCGGTATGAGATGGACGGGGACTACACCCTCGCCGTCCCCATGGAGTGGTCGGGGCTGGAGGAGGGCCGGGACCTGTACACCGCCCTGCTGCCCGCCGGGGGGCCGGGGCTGGTGTGGTACTCCTTCCGGGCGGAGCGCTTTAACGCCGCCCCTCTGGAGCTGGGCCCCTATCAGCTTACGGTATATGACAACTCCGAAATCGTGCCCAGCTGGTTTGGCCGTGGGGTGACCTATCAGATCTTCCCCGACCGCTTCTGCCGCTCCCACATCCCCGATCCCGCCGGCATGGTGGGGGGGCGCACCGTCCATCAGGACTGGGACGACTGCCCCCAGTGGCAACCGGACGAGCAGGGGCAGATCCGCAACCAGGACTTCTTCGGCGGCGACCTGACCGGGGTGACGGAGAAGCTGGACTACCTGAAGAGGCTGGGGGTGGACACCATCTACTTCAACCCCATTTTCGAGGCCGCGGAGAACCACCGCTACGGCACCGCCGACTACGAAAACATCGACCCCATGCTGGGCACGGAGCAGGACTTCCGCCGCCTGTGTGAGCAGGCCCACCGCCGGGGCATCCGGGTGATGCTGGACGGGGTGTTCAACCACGCGGGCTTTGTCAGCCGCTACTTCAACGGCGACGGCTTTTACGGCCCCGGCGGGGCCAGCCGTGATCCCGACTCCCCCTACCGCAGCTGGTTCCGCTTTACCCACTGGCCCGACCAGTACGACAGCTGGTGGGGCATCCGCACCCTGCCCGCCTTCAACGCCCACGACCCCGCCTACTGCCAATTCATCTTTGGCGACAAGGACTGCGTTATCCGCCGGTGGCTGCGGGCGGGGGCGGACGGCTGGCGGCTGGATGTGGCCGACGAGGTGCCCGACGACTTTGTAGCGGGTATCCACCGGGCCGCCCGGACGGAAAAGCCCTCTGCCGTGGTCATCGGCGAGGTGTGGGAGGACGGCTCCACCAAGATTGCCTATGGCGTGCGCCGGAAACACATTTTGGGCGGCCACTGCGATGGACTGATGAACTACCCCTTCCGCACCGCCGCCCTGAATTTCCTGCTGGGCCAGGGGGCGGAGCAGTTTGTGGCCGCCATGGAGACCCTGCGGGAGAACTATCCCCCCTCCGCCTTCTTCTCCGCCATGAACTCCCTTGGCACCCACGACACCCCCCGGGCTCTCACCCTGCTGGCCATGGGCTCCCCCTGTACGGAGCAGTCCCGCCAGTGGCGGGCGGATCTCCGCCTGAACGAGGAGCATCGCCGCCGGGGCAAGGATCTGCTGAAGGCGGGCGCCGCCCTGCTGTTCTGCTTCCCCGGCTCCCCCACGGTGTACTACGGGGACGAGGCGGGAGTGGAGGGCTTCGAGGACCCCTTCAACCGCCGCACCTACCCCTGGGGGCACGAGGACAAAGAGCTTCTGGACTGGTACGCCGTTCTGGGCCGCCTGCGCCGGGAGCATAACGCCCTTCAAATCGGAGGCATCGAATATTTGTTCTATTCCGGCGACCTGCTGGTGTTCTCCCGCTCCGACAAAAAGGAGACCCTCCTGTGCGCCTGCAACGCCGGAGCGCAGCCGGCAGCCTGTCTGCTGGACTTCCCGGTGACCGTTCTGCTGGGGGACTGTACCGTGGAGGAGCAGGAGGAGGGCTTCGCCCTCACCCTGCCGCCCCGCTCCGCCGCCGTGCTTATAAGGGCCGGGACCCCTTGCGCCCCAAGGGGTGCAACTGACAATTGACAAAAAGGAATGGACGCCTGGTAGACACAGGCGTCCATTTTTGCTATGCTGGGGACACAATAAACAACGTTTTAGTGAGGAGGATCCCCCATGACCTTAGGCCAACGCATCCAGGAGCTGCGCAGGCAGCAGAACTTCTCTCAAGAGGAGCTGGGCACCCGGCTGGGCGTGTCCCGGCAGGCGGTGTCCCGGTGGGAGATGGACGGGGCGGTGCCCGACGTGGATAAGCTCATCGCCATGAGCCGCCTGTTCTCCGTCACCCTCAACGACCTGCTGGGGGTGGAAGCCCCCGGCGGGGGGACGGAAACGCCGGAGGCAGAGCAGGCCGCCCCCCGGATCGTCATCGCCCCGGTGAAAAGCAGCCGCTGGAACGCCCTGCTGGCCGTGCTGCTGTGTCTGTGCCTGATCCTGACCGGATTTACCGCCGCCCAACTGCGGCAGACCGATCAGCGCCTGACCCGGCTGGAGCAGCAGGGGGCGGTGATCACCGCTCTGGACCCCAACGCCCCCCTGGTGGCAGCGGCGGAGTTCCGCTGCATCAACTGGGACAGCGCAGAGACCGCCTGCACTCTGGCCGTCACTCTCACCGCCGCCCAGATGGTGCCCGACCTGAAGGTCACCCTTCAGGCGGCGGATCAGGAGGGGAACGTCCGGGCGGAGGAGATGCAGCTTCAGGGGGGCTCCATCTGGCACCGGGGGCTGGACAACATCTATGTCTGGAGCACTCCCATCACCCTGTCCGCCGTCTTTGACGACGGCAAGGGGGGCGGCTACACCCAGCCCCTGTTCACCGTCGACGCCATCAGTCCCAACCAATACAACTGGAAGTCCCTGTGGGAGCAGTGACCTTCAGGCAGCGCAAAGATATGGGCGGCAGCATCAAGATATTGTTTCGGTATTTCGACTTTTTGTGACAAACGCGGGCGCGGCGGCCGGTTTCA
>CAKUHV010000030.1 GCA_934659445.1 uncultured Oscillospiraceae bacterium
ACCCACCCTGCGGAAAATCGACGCCATGGTCATAAAAATGCTGTATAACCGTGCGGATGTACAGGGTACAGGGCATAAAAGTGAACCGTACGCGGGACTCGAACCCACCAGCTGCGCCCGGACAGCCTGCCATCTATGTGCGCCCTTGGCCCGGCGCGGGGGCTTGGCGTCCGCCTTTTCCGTTGTCCAAAACCGGCACCCCGGCCTTCTCCGGGGCGCCGGACGTATTCAGTTGTATCGGTGCCTTATCCCTCCAGCAGCTCGGTGGTCCAGTTCAGCTCCTGGATACGCTCCTCCAGCTGACGCAGCTCTTTGGCCCCCTGATCCACCTGCTTCTGGAAGTCCTTTACCGGCACCGCGCTCCTGATCTTGATCTCTCCCACGGTGCGGCGGCTGACAGTGGCGCTGGCGCAGCTGAGGAAGTTGCGCCAGATCCCCAGCTGTCCCCGGCAGCAGTCCCGCCGGGCCAGCAGATCGGAGAGGGTCTTTTCCCCCTCCGCCGCCGTGCGGTCGTTGGTGCGGTTGATGGCGGAGATCAGCCGCTCCAGCTCCTGGTGGTCCGCTGCCAGCTCCCCCAGCAGCTCCCGGGGGTCCTCGGCGGGCTCCTCCCCCTCCTGCACCTGAGCGTTGTTCATCAGCCGGTTCTCCAGCTCATGGATATGGGTCTGCAATTCCTTCCGTCGGGAAAGCGCTGTGGCCAGTTTCATGGTCATATCTCCCTTCACTTCCCGCTGAGGATCTCCGCCCGCTTCTGGCGGTACTCCTCCTCGGTATACAGTCCGGCGTCCTTCAGGGTCTTCAGCTGCTCCAGCCGCCCCTCCGGGGTGCGGGCCATGGAGCGGATGTGGTCGTGGTTCTCCTCCTCCGGGGCGGCGTCCCGGCTGTACTTTTCCGCCGCGGCCCGCACGGTGCGCGCCGCCTGACTTACTGCGGGCCGGGCCTCCCACCGGGTCTGAGCCGGCCGGGGGGGAGCGGCGGGCCGCTGGGGTCTGACCGGGGGATTGAACTTCAGAGCGGAGGGGTAGTCCTCCGGGTCGTCCTCCGCCCCCATGGTATTTTTCAGGTTCCCCGCCTTAAAGGTGGCCACCCGCCAGCCGTTCACGGCGAAGAAGATGCCCCCCAGCACGAAGGGCAGGGCGAACAGCCCCACCACGGGCAGGACGCTCAGCCCCACAAGGGCGAAAATCGTCCCGAAGATCATGTGGAAGATCCCCACGCCCCGGACCACAGCCTTGTCGGTTTTGGTGGGCTGGGGGGTGTATCTCTGTCTGTTCTGGGACATAAGATGCCCTCCTCTCGGTTTTTATCCACACAGAAAGGATTTTTTGTGGAAAAGTCGGGGCGTTGTCGGGACACCCCTCTGAAGGCCCCCTTGCGATTGGGAGAGCTTACTCCCCCTGCTCTCCCTGCGGCTGGGCCGGGGTCTCCGCGGGCTCCTCCGGCTCCTCCTCGTGGTCGGTGAGGGCCAGAGAGATCACCTGGTCCCCCTCCTCCTTAAAGCGCATGACAATGACGCCCTGGGTGGCGCGGTTGGCGGTCTCCTTGATGGTGTCCACGGGGATGCGGATGAGGATGCCGCTCTGGGTGACCAGCAGCAGGTCCTCGCTGCCGTCCACCACCTTGACGCCCACGATCTTGCCCGTCTTTTCGGTGACCTGATAGTTCTTGATGCCCAAGCCGCCCCGGTTGGTGATGCGGTACTCCTCCACGGGGGTGCGCTTGCCGTAGCCCCGCTCGGTGATGGTCAGCACGCTCTTGCCCTCTCTGGCCCGGGCGGCGCCCACCACATAGTCCCCTTCTCTCAGCTTGATGCCCCGCACGCCCACGGCGGTACGGCCCATGGGGCGGACATCGTTCTCGTCAAAGACCACGGCCATGCCGTCGTGGGTGGCGATGAGGATCTTCTGGCGGCCGTCGGTCTCCCGCACGGAGACCAGGGCGTCCCCTTCGTCCATATTCAGGGCGCGGATGCCGTTGTTGCGGAGATTTTTCAGGGTGGACACGGGCAGGCGCTTCACCGTGCCCTGACGGGTGACCATGGTGAGGTACAGCTCCTCCTCCGTAAAGTCCCGGAAGTGGATCATGGTCTGCACCCGCTCGCCCTGCTCGATCTGCAGGATGTTCACCAGGGCGGTGCCCTTGGCGGCCTTGCCGCTCTCCGGGATCTGATAGCCCTTCTTGCGGTAGACCTTGCCCGTGTCGGTAAAGAACAGGATATAGTCGTGGGTGGAGGCGGTGAACACATCCACCACCGTGTCCTCCTCCCGGGTGGTGATCCCCTTCTTCCCCATGCCTCCCTTGGACTGGGCGGCATATTCGCTCACGGGGGTGCGCTTGATATAGCCGGCCTCGGTGAGGGTAAAGACGCACTGCTCCTCCTCGATGAGGTCCTCGATATCCAGCTCGTCCTCCACCTCCTGGATCTCGGTCTTGCGGTCGTCGCCGTACTTGTCGGCGATGGCGGCCAGCTCCTCCCGCAGGATCTGGCGCACCAGACCCTCGTCGGACAGCACCTTGTTGAACCAGGCGATCTTCTCCTCCAGCTCGTTATACTCGTTCTGCAGCTTCTCCCGGTCCAGCCCCTGCAATGCCTTCAGGCGCATGTCCAGAATGGCCTGGGCCTGAATGTCGTCCAGGCCGAAGCGGCTCATCAGGTTCTCCTTGGCGTTGTCATAGCTGCTGCGGATGATGCGGATGACCTCGTCAATGTTGTCCTGGGCGATCAGCAGGCCCTCCAGCAGGTGGGCGCGCTCCTGAGCCTTCTTCAGGTCGTACCGGGTGCGCCGGACGATGATCTCCTCCTGGAACTTCAGATACTCGTCCAGGATGTGCCGCAGGGAGAGGATCTTGGGCTGCTTCTGGTCGTCCACCAGGGCCAGCATATTGATGGCGAAGGAGGACTGCAGCTGGGTCTGGGCGAACAGGCGGTTGAGCACCACCTGAGGGTTGGCGTCCTTCTTCAGTTCGATGACCATGCGCATACCGTTGCGGTCGGTTTCGTCCCGCAGGTCGGAGATGCCCTCCAGCCGCTTGTCCTTCACCTGCTCGGCGATGTTCTTGATCAGCTGCCGCTTGTTCACCTGATAGGGCAGCTCGGTGACGATGATGCGGGTGCGGTCCTTGCCAAAGGTCTCGAAATTGGTGCGGGCCCGGACGATGATCTTTCCCCGGCCGGTGGCATAGGCCGCCCGGATGCCGCTGCGGCCCATAATGATACCCTTTGTGGGGAAATCGGGACCCTTCACGCTGTCCATCAGGTCGGCCAGAGTGCACTCCGGGTCGTCCAGCACCCTGATGCAGGCGCCGATGACCTCCCGTAGGTTGTGGGGCGGGATGTTGGTGGCCATGCCCACGGCGATGCCGCTGGAGCCGTTTACCAGCAGATTGGGGAAACGGCTGGGCAGCACCCGGGGCTCCTTCCGGCTCTCGTCGAAGTTGGGGTCCCAGTTTACCGTGTCCTTGTCGATGTCCCGCAGCATCTCGTTGGAGATCTTGGACAGGCGGGCCTCGGTGTAACGGTAGGCGGCGGCGGGGTCGCCGTCCACGGAGCCGAAGTTGCCGTGGCCGTCCACCAGGCAGTACCGCATGGAGAAATCCTGGGCCAGGCGCACCATGGCGTCGTAGACCGAGGCGTCTCCGTGGGGGTGGTAGCGGCCCAGCACGTCGCCCACACAGGTGGCCGACTTCTTGAAGGGCTTGTCAGAGGTCAGGTTGTCCTCGTACATGGCGTACAGGATGCGCCGGTGTACGGGCTTCAGACCATCCCGCACGTCGGGCAGGGCCCGGCCCACGATGACGGACATGGCGTATTCGATGTAGGACTTCTCCATCTCCTCCACCAGGTGGGATTCGGTGATCACCTGGTCGGGAAAGAGGATGTCCTCCGGCTTGTAGTCTCGATTGTGTCCCATTTATATTCTCCTTTGTTCAGGGTAGGAGGGTCGACAGATCGCCCCTTGTCATTGCGAGCCAGTGCGCGCACTGGCTCGCAATGACAAGACAGCGCTGACAGAAACCACAATAGAATCATGGGGATACGGGGGTGACCCCCCGGGAACCCATTTGAAGCACAGCGTCAGCGGGTTCAAATGGGAGCGGACTTTGTGACAACAAGGGGGTCATAGGGGGTTTACCCCCTATACCAAAAAACGGGTGGGAGGGTGGGTGTCAAATATCCAGATTCACCACATACTTGGCGTTCTGCTCGATCCACTGCTTTCTGGGCTCCACCTGCTCCCCCATGAGGATGGTAAAGATCTGGTCGGCGGCCACGGCGTCGTCCAGGGTGATCCGGCGCAGAGAGCGCTTCTCCGGGTCCATGGTGGTCTCCCACAGCTCGTGGGGGTCCATCTCGCCCAGACCCTTAAAGCGGTTGATGTCCACCTTGGCGTTGGGGTTGTCCGCCCGCAGCTCGGCAGAGACCTTGTCCCGCTCCGGGTCGGAGTAGGCCACCCGGGTGGTCTTGCCCCGGGTGAGCTTGTACAGAGGGGGCACGGCGGAATAGACATAGCCGTTCTCGATCAGGGGGCGCATATAGCGGAAGAAGAAGGTGAGCAGCAGGGTGCGGATGTGGCTGCCGTCCACATCGGCATCGGCCATAATGATGATCTTGTGGTAGCGCAGCTTCTCCACGTTGAACTCCTCTCCGATGCCCGCCCCCAGGGCGGTGATCACGGGCTGGAGCTTGTCGTTGCCGTACACCTTGTCCACCCGGGCCTTCTCCACGTTCAGCATCTTGCCCCACAGGGGGAGGATGGCCTGGAACCGGGAGTCGCGGCCCTGAATGGCGGAGCCGCCGGCGGAGTCGCCCTCGACGATGTAGATCTCGCACAGGCTGGCGTCCCGCTCGTGGCAGTCCTGCAATTTATCGGGCATCTGGCCGGACTCCAGTCCCGTCTTGCGGCGGACGGCCTCCCGGGCCTTCCGTGCGGCCTCCCGGGCGCGGTTGGCGGTGAGGGCCTTGTCCAGAATGGCCCGGCCCACCTGGGGGTTCTCCTCCAGGAAGATCTCCAACTTTTCGCTGACAATGTTGTTCACCAGGGTGCGCATTTCGCTGTTGCCCAGCTTGGCCTTGGTCTGACCCTCGAACTGGGCCTCGGTCAGCTTGACGGAGATGACCACGGTCAAACCCTCCCGGCAGTCCTCGCCGGAGATCTTCTCGTCGTCCTTCAGCAGCTTGATTTTCCGCCCATAGGTATTCAGAGCGGTGGTCAGCGCCCGGCGGAAGCCCTCCTCGTGCATGCCGCCCTCCGGCGTGTGCACATTGTTGGCAAAGGAGACCATGATCTCGTTGTACCCGTCGTTATACTGCATGGCCACCTCGGCCATGGAGTCCTCCCGGGCGCCGGACATGTAGATGACCTGTTCGTGCAGGGGCTCCTTGTTCCGGTTGATGAAGGAGACGAACTCCCGGATGCCCCCCTCATAGCACATATCGTCCTTCTGCTCCATGCCCGGGCGCAGGTCGGCGGTGCGGATGCGCAGGCCGGCATTCAGGAAGGCCTCCTCCCGCATGCGGGTGTGCAGGGTGTCGTAATTATAGACCAGAGTGTCGAACATCTCCGGGTCGGGCTTGAAGGTGACGGTGGTGCCGGTGCGGTCGGTGTCCCCCACCACGGTCATCTCCTGGGTGATCTTGCCCCGGGAGAAGCGCATCTGGTAGATCTTGCCGTTCTTGTGCACCTGTACCTCAAGCCACTCGCTCAGGGCATTCACCACCGAGGCGCCCACGCCGTGCAGCCCGCCGGACACCTTGTAGCCCCCGCCGCCGAACTTACCGCCGGCATGCAGCACGGAAAAAACCACCTCCAGCGCCGGCCGCCCGGTCTGGGGCTGGATGTCCACGGGGATGCCCCGGCCGTTGTCCGTAACCGTGATGGTGTTTCCGGGGTTGATGGTCACGGTGATCTCGGTGCAGTAGCCGGCCAGCGCCTCGTCGATGGAGTTGTCCACGATCTCATACACCAGGTGGTGCAGTCCGGACTCGCTGGTGGAGCCGATATACATGCCCGGGCGCTTGCGGACTGCCTCCAGTCCCTCCAGCACCTGGATCTCGGAGCCGCCGTAGGCGTGCTCCACCTGGGTGGAATTCAAAAGTTCTTCTGCCATAGTTTCTCTCCTTCGTCGTGCTGCGGCCGCCGGCCGGATTATCTTCACCCCCGGAATGGGGGAAGTCTGTAAAGTCAGTATTCCAACCTCTTGTTGGAAAAGCCCTCCCGCAGGGAGTTCCGCCGCTCGCAAGTGGCGGAATAAATTTTAATCCGTCATTTCCGACGACAAGTGCGTCGGAAATGACACTTCTCGCGCGGGCCAGCCCGACTTTTTCGTAAGAAATCGAGGGCTGGTTCGCGTGCATCCTGACTCTCCAAAGTGGCTTCGCCACTTTGGAGATGGTTATTCAAAGCTGTTGCGCTCCACGCGCCCTGTCAGTGCGGCGGAGCTGAGCTGAGACAGGTAAACGGTGGTTTTTTCTCCATGGCCTGTCACCACAAAAGAACGGGGCAAGTCGTCACACGCGGAAATGACCCGGCCCTCCTCCTCCGCCCGGTCTAAAAACTCTCTGGTTTTATAGGCCCAGCTGGCGTTGTCCAGGTCGAAGATGCCCAGAATATCGCTGTGGTGTACCATCACAGACTGTCCAAGATGCAAATACATAGCGATACCGCCTGTTTATGGGATTGAATGCTCTTTTATTTGTTGGGAAGGATATGATTCGCCGGCCAAGCCTCCCTCTGACGAGGGAGGTGGCAAAACCGAAGGTTTTGACGGAGGGAGAGACCGATTCGGTGTGCCGCGTTCCTTATAAATTCTCTCCCTCAGTCAGCCTGTCGGCTGACAGCTCCCTCGTCAGAGGGAGCCAAGGGTATCGGCAGCATTTCGCCGTAGGACAAAGGCTCTGCCCTTGCCTTCCAAAGCCCCCTTGCACAAGGGGGCCTTGGCACGGGCGGCCACAGGCCGCCCCTACGGCTTCGCAACAAACGCCCCGTTCTTCACCTGAAACGCTCTGCCGCCCTCTAAACCTTCCAATTTCTCCTCCTCGCAGCAGGTGATGAAAACCTGTCCCCCCTTAATGCGGTTCAGAACGAAAGATTGCCGTTTTGCGTCCAACTCTGATAAAACATCGTCCAGAAGCAGCACCGGCCACTGGCCGGTCTCCTCCTCCATGATCTCCCGCTGGGCCAGCTTCAACGACAGGGCCGCCGTGCGGGTCTGTCCCTGAGAGGCGAAGGTCTTGGCCGGTGCGCCGTTGATGGTCACCAGCAGGTCGTCCTTGTGGGGGCCGGACAGGCACTGGCGGGCATCCAGCTCCGCCTGCCGGTGGCTCTCCTGATGCTCCAGCAGCCGGGGCAGCAGCTCCCGGGGGGTCTTCAGGGGGTCGTCCACAGTGGACACGGTGGCGTATTCCAGCCCCAGCCGCTCCCGCGCACCGGAAAAGTCCCCGTGGATGGCGGGGGCGTTCTCCCGCAGCCGCCTGACAAAGTGGGCCCGGTAGTGGATCAGGATAGCCCCGGTCTGGGCCATGCGCAGATTGAAGTCATCCAGAGTCTGCAAAAGGGAGGGATCCTCCTGCCAGTCCCGCAGGATGCGGGTCTTGTGGTCATACAGGCGGTTATACTCCGCCAGAGCGGCGGCATACCGGGGCCGCAGCTGGCAGATGGCGGCATCCAGAAATTTTCTTCGGGCGGCCGCCCCCTCCCGGATCAGATACAGGTCCTCCGGGCAGAACAGCACGGTGGTCAGAATGCCGGACAGCTCCGACGCCGTTTTCAGACGCACCCCGTTGGAGCGCAGCTGCCGCCCCCGGCCCCGGAACAGATCGGCCTCCAGCGTGAAGTCCCGGCCCCGGCCCTGGATCTCCCCCTTCAGAAAGGCGGAGTCCACCCCCATCATGATCAGCTCCCGGTCGAACCGGGTGCGGTGGGACTTGGCGGAGGACAGATAGGCGATGGCCTCCAGCAGGTTGGTCTTGCCCTGGGCGTTGTCCCCGTAGATCAGGTTCACCCGGGGGTCGAAATCGGCCTGCAGATGGACATAATTCCGGAAATAGTCCAGGGTCAATGAGCGGAGGATCATGTGACCGTGAGGATCAGCTCGTTATCCAGAATGCAGCGGTCGCCGGGGCGCAGCTTTTTGCCCCGCATGGTGCAGACCTCGCCGTTGACCAGCACCCGCCCCTCCTGAATGATCAGCTTGGCGTCGCCCCCGGTCTCTACCGCGCCGGCGAACTTCAGCAGATCCTGCAGCTTGATGTATTCCGTGTGGATCTTGATCTCGTGTGTTTCCATAAAAACCTCGATGTTGTGATTGGGCTGTAAAAGGGGGTGAGTTTCTTCTAAAGCCCCCCTTGATAAAGGGCCGATTCCCCCTATCAGGGGAAAATGTCCCGCAGGGACAAAAGGGGTAGGGATCAGCGGTCTCTACGAGAAATTACGGACGTTACGCGCCGTAGGGGCGGATATTATCCGCCCGCGGGCCGCCACATGGGGCGGCCCCTGCGAGGGACCGTACCCGTTTTATGCACCGGGCCGCCCGGGCGGGTGGATTCACGTCCCCGCCTTCAGCCGCACGGGCAGCACCATATAGACGAACTTCTCCTCCCCCTCGGCGGGCAGGATCACGCAGGGGGCCACGCCGGTGGTGAACTCCATGCGCAGCTTATCCGCCGGGGCGTTCTTCACCGCGTCCATCAGGTACTTGTTGTTGAAGCCGATCTCCAGCCCCCCGCCGCTGCCCTCGATGGGGCACTGGTCGGCGGCATCGCCGATGGCGGTCTTGGTGGTGATGGACAGCTCCTCGTCCCCGAACACGCACCGCAGGGGGGACTTGAGCTTTTCGCTGATGATCAGGGACACCCGGTCCAGACTGGCCATCAGGGTGCGGCTGTCCACGGTGATGCCGATGGTGTTGTTCCGGGGAATGGCGTTTTTATAGGGCAGGAACTCCCCCTCCAGCCGGCGGCACACCAGCAGGATGTCCCCGGCCTTGAACAGGATGTGCCGCGCGCCCTGGGTGACGGTCACGTCCCCCTCGCCGGAGCAGATCTTCTCCACCTCGCTCAGGGCGGAGCCGGGCACCACGAAGGAGAACTTATCCATGCCGTGCTTTTCCGCCACCGTCTCCTTCCGCAGGGCCAGACGGTAGCCGTCTACGGACACCACGGACAGGCTGTCCCCGTCCACATCGAAAAGGGAGCCGGTGTGCACCGGACGGCTCTCGTTGGTGCTGACGGCGAACAGGGTCTGGCCGATCATGGACCGCAGCACAGGCTGGGGCAGGGTCAGGGCGTTCTGCTGGTCTACCTCGGGCAGCTCGGGGAACTCCTCCGGATCGGTGGCCAGAATGTTGAACTCGGACAGGCCGCACTTGATGTTCACGTTATAGTTGTTGGAGACGAAGGTGACCACATCGTCGGGCATTTTCCGCACGATCTCGGAAAACAGGCGGGCGGACAGCACCAGCGAGCCCTTCTCCCGGATCTCGGCGGGCACGGTGGCCTGAATGCCTGTCTCCAGATTGTAGCCGGTCAGTCGCAGGGTATCGCCGGCCTCGATGAGGATACCCTCCAGCGCGGGGATGGAGCTTTTGGGCGCCACCGCCCGGGAGGCGGTGGATACCGCCGCGGAGAGCAGGGCCTTTTCGCAGGAAAATTTCATAGGGGACCTCCTTGGGTCTTTCTCTCTCAGAAGGAGGAGAGGAAAGGATATTTTTTCGTAAAAGCCGTAGGGGCTGTGCAAACTGTGTAAGAATGGCGGAAAGCGCTGGGGGAGTAAGGAAAAACCGTCCACAGGGGGTGTGGAAAAGCAGAGGGCCTTTCCACAGCGGTCCACAGGGGAGATCGGACCCCTTTTTGCCCCTTTCCACATTCCACATTGTCATGTGGAAGAACGGGAGATAGAACGTTTCGTAGGGCAAGGGATCTGCCCTTGACGGCCTGTAGACGGCGGCCCTTTCGCAAGGAAGACTTGGAACGGGCGGCCACACAGGGCCTTCCCTGAGGGATATCATAGATAACGGCCTTTGTATCGCTTCTCAATCATACCGGTTGTTCACGTTGGAGGTGATGTCCTTGATGATCTCCTTCAGCTCCCGGTCGGTCTTCAGCATGGTCTCGATGCGCTCGGCGGAGTGCATAACGGTGGTGTGGTCCCGGCCGTCGAACTCCCGGCCGATCTCCTTCAGGGACAGGTTGGTCATCTGCCGGATCTGATACATGGCGATCTGCCGGGCGTAGACCACATCCTTGGTGCGGGTCTGGCCCCGGAGGACGTCGGGCTCCAGATTGAAGAACTTGCAGACCTCCTCGATGATGACCCCGGCGGTGGGCAGGATGTCGGTCTTGTCGTTGAGCATATCCTTCACCGCCCGCAGCACCGTGTCCTTGTTCACCGCGTCCCCCATCAGGTCCTGATAGGCCAGCAGCTTGTTCACCGTGCCCTCGATCTGCCGCACGCTGGAGGTGATGTTCTCCGCGATGTACTCCAGCACCGGGGCGGGCAGCTCTACCCCCATGCGGATGGCCTTGTTCTTGATGATGGCCACCCGGGTCTCATAATCCGGGGGCTGCACGTCGCAGGTCAGGCCCCGGCGGAACCGGTCCCGCAGGCGCTGCTCCAGCCGCAGCATCTCCGTGGGCGGCCGGTCGGAGGTGAACACGATGGGATTGCCCTGCTCGTACAGGGTGTTGAAGGTGTGGAACAGCTCCTCCTCGCTGGAGTCCTTGCCGGCAATGAACTGCACGTCGTCCATCAGGAACAGGTCGGCGGTGCGGTACTTGTCCCGGAACTGCTGCATATCGGCCCCTCGGCGGAGATAGCCGATGAGCTCGTTGACGAAGTCCTCGCTTTTCAGGTACTGGATGTTGTACTCCGGGTGGAGCTGGCGCACCTTGTGGGCGATGGCGTATAGCAGGTGGGTCTTGCCCAGGCCGGGCTGGCCGTAGATAAAAAGGGGGTTGTAGTTCTCTCCGTTGCCCTCGGCCACCGCCAGGGCGGCGTTGTAGGCATATTTGTTGGAGGGGCCCACCACAAAGTTGTCAAAGGTGTATTTATCCGTCACCGCAAAGCTCTCCGGCTTGGGCTTGGCGTAGTTGGCCAGCTGGTCCTCGGTGAGCACCACCACCTCCAGGTCGGAGGAGAACAGCTCCTTCAGGGCGGCCTGGATGCGGGGGGCGTAGCGGGAGGCGATGATGTCCCGCTTCCAGCGGGAGGGACTGTACAGGACGAACCGGGTCTCCTCCAGCGCCACGGCGGTGGCGTCGTCAAACCAGGTCTTGATGGTGGTACTGGTCATCTCGGGCTGCATCAGCTCCAGGACCTTGGACCAGACGTCGGCGGCAGGATTCATTCCGGGGCCTCCTTCATGGGAAAAATCGGGGCGCACAGGGGGAAAAACGCCCACCTGCAACTGATTTATTATACCAAATTTTTGCCCGCATAGCAAGGTTTTCACGGGTATTTTTATTTATAAATGTATGGGGAAAAATGCCGGCTTTTGGCGGAGGGCGGCCCCTACGAGGAATCACGAACGTTGTGCGCCGTAGGGCAAGGACTCTGCCCCTGCCGCGTACACCCTTCCCCGGCACCCGGTGGTATGCCCGGAAAAATCGTCCACAAGATGTTGTTGCGGACAAAAAATCACCTTTTTCCGGCAAAATTTTGGTTGACATAGTGCGGCGCAATCGTCTATAATGGTATCCGCTATTCCCACGGGGTGTTTTTGCGCCCTTTTGGGAACGGAACCACAGACCGCAGCCGGCAACGGCTGTTGTTGGGCCGGGTAAAAGCCGGCTTCATTCAGATTTGAGGAGGTGTCCCCCATGCTTCGTACCTATCAGCCCAAGAAGCGCCAGCGTTCCAAGGAGCACGGCTTCCGCAAGCGTATGGCCACCCGCAACGGCCGCAAGGTGCTGGCCCGCCGCCGCGCCAAGGGCCGCGCGAAACTGACTTACTGATCCAGCTAAGTCAGGGCGCCGGTGTTACCGGAGCGGATCATACGAGGACACAGTTTAGATAACACGCAGCACACAGGGGCGTGGGAGAGATCCCCCGCCCCATAAAGTGCATATGCGGGTTTTCCCGCTGCGTGGTCAGGACGGAGGAAGCTCATGAAGCACACCGTTGCACTCAAGCAGAATCATGAATTCCGCCGGCTGTACAGCAAGGGCAAGAACGCCGCCTCGCCCTACTTTGCCGTCTACTGCCGAAGGACCGGCCGGCCCTACAGCCGCCTTGGTCTGACCACAGGGGTAAAGCTGGGCAACGCGGTCAAGCGCAACCGGGTGCGCCGCCGGATGCGGGAGCTTTACCGCACCAACGAGCAGAGACTTCGTCCCGGCTATGACATCGTCATAGTGGCCCGCACGCGGGCCATCTTTGCCCGCTACAGCGACCTTGAGAGCAGCTTTCTGCGCCTGATGAAAAAGCTGGAGCTCACCCTCCCCCGGGAGGAAACGCCATGAAGGCCCTTCTCCTCGCCCTGATCCGGTTCTACCGCCGCGCCATCTCTCCCCTGCGTCCCCCCTGCTGCCGCTTTATCCCCACCTGCTCCCAGTACGCGCTGGAGGCGGTGGAAAAATACGGGGCATGGAAGGGGGGCTGGCTGGCCCTGCGCAGATTTCTCCGGTGCCAGCCCTTCCACCGGCAGGAGACCATCGAGTACGACCCCGTGCCGTAGTCTCCCGCCCCATTCTGAACTTGCGGAGGAACTATCGTGGATATTATTCTGAAACCCTTCAGCTGGCTGCTGACCTTTTTCTATCAGTTTGCCGGCTATGGTGTTGCCCTGATCCTGTTCGGCTTCGTGGTCAAGCTGATCCTGTTCCCTGTCACCCTGAAGCAGAAAAAGAGCATGATCCAGATGAATATGCTCTCCGGCCGGGTGCAGAAGCTTCAGGCCCAGTATGGCAAGACCAACCCCCAGCGCTACCAGGAGGAGGTCCAGAAGCTCTACGCCCAGGAGAAGGTCAACCCCATGGGCGGCTGCGCCTGGTCCCTTGTGCCCATGGTGGTGCTGATCGCCCTGTACGGCATCATCCGCAACCCCATCCAGCGGATGATGGGCGTGCCCGCCGACATGATCGACACCGTTGCCAAGATCACCGGCGTCGAGAACACCGGCGCCTATCCCCAGATCTCCATGGCCCGCGCCCTGGGCGACCCCAGCGTGCTGGCCAGCGCCAAGCAGGCCCTGGGCGAGGCCGGAGACGGCCTGTTCGCCATGAACTTCAGCTTCCTGGGTCTGGATCTGGACGCCATCCCCACCTGGAAATTCTGGGAGGGGGGCATCCACTGGGCCACCCTGGGCCTGTTCCTGCTGGTGCTGGTGTCCACCGGCGTGTCCTTCCTGTCCATGAAGGTCTCCATGCAGACCAACAAGATCAATAACCAGACCCAGAACGCCCAGATGGACCAGACCAACAAGACCATGATGCTGATGATGCCCCTCATGTCCCTGTGGATCGGCTTCACCGTGCCTGCCGCCCTGTCCGTCTACTGGATCTCCCAGTACCTGATGACCATGGTGCAGGAGGTGGTCTGCGGCAAGATGCTGAAGAAGGACTACGAGGCCGCCCGCGCCGCTGCCGAGGAGGCCGCCCGCCTTGCCAAGGAGGAGGAGAAGCGCCGCAAGGAGGAGGCCCGCCTTGAGCGCGCCCGCCGCATCGAGGAGGAGAAGCTCAACCGGAAGAAGGGCATCAAGAAGGGGGACGAGTCTGGACAGGAGGGCGTGAACCGCGCCGACAGCCGGGAGGGCATCCGCACCTATGCCCGGGGCCGGGCCTACATCCCCGGCCGCTTCGGCGAGGTGACCCCCTACGCCGACCCCAACGACCTGTTCCGTGCCAGAGCGGAGGCCGCCCAGGCCGCCGCCGGGAAAAAGAAGAAGGACAAGAAGGCCGGGCAGGAGCAGCCCGCTGCCCCCGCCCCCGCCGAAAAGCCCGCCGAGACCCCTGTGGAGGCGCCCGCCGTCGAGACCCCCGCTGAGGAGGATCAGGCCGCAGTGCTGCCCGCCCCGGAGGAGAACGCCGCTCCCACCCAGTCCCCCGCCCCCGCCCAGACCGAGGAGGTCGAGGTAGAGGTGGAGCAGGAGGAAGTGGAGCTGCCTGACAGCGACGAGAAGGAGGGCGAGTGAGCATGGTACAGTGGATCGAGACCACCGGCCGCACCGAGGAGGACGCCATCGCCGCCGCCCTGTTCCAGCTGGGTCTGGAGCGGGACGACGTCTCCGTTGAAGTGGTGGAGCGGGCCAAGTCCGGCTTCCTGGGCTTCGGCGGCAACCCCGCCAAGGTGCGCGTCAGCTACGAGGCAGCGGAGGAGGGCGGCAAGCCCCAGCCCATGAAGGATGAGTTCAAGCTCAGTGTCTTTGACGAGCCGGCCCCCGCCAAGCCGGAGCCGCCACAGGCCGCCCCCGCCCCTGTCATCCCCGAGGAGAAGAAGGCCCCCAAGCCGGAGCGCCCCCAGCTGGAGCCCGGCGACGAGATCATCATGGCCGCCCCCCCGAAGAAGGAGGAGCCCCGCCCCGCCCGCGCCGAGCGGCCCCGGCAGGAGCGCGCCCCCCGGTCTGACCGCCGGAGCGACCGCCCCGCCCCCCGTCCCCGGCAGGACGGCGCCCCCGTGCACATGGCGGCGGAGGACCTGCCTCTGGCCGCTGCGGACGACGAGAAGGCCCAGCGCATCACCCAGTTCCTCACCGGCCTGATGGAGCACCTGCACGTGCAGGCCGAGCCCCAGGTCCATGTGAACGAGGAGGGGGCCTATCGGGTCATTCTGGCCGGCCACGACCTGGGGGCCATCATCGGCCGCCGGGGCGAGACCCTGGACGCCATCCAGCAGCTGACCAACTATGCCGTCAACCACGGCCAGTCCAAGCGGGTGCGCATCCAGATCGATGCCGAAGGCTACCGCGCCAAGCGGGAGGAGTCCCTCCAGCGGCTGGCCGTCAAGGTGGCGGGCAAGGTGGTCAAATACCGCAAGAACGTCACTCTGGAGGCCATGAACGCCTATGAGCGCCATGTGATCCATACCGCCCTTCAGGATTACCCCAACGTTACCACCTTCTCCACCGGTGTGGAGCCCAACCGCCGCACCGTGGTGGCCTACGCCCCCGGCGAGAAGAAGTAAGAGCAATAAAAAACCCCCCGCCGTTTCCAGATCCGGGAACGGCGGGGGGCTTTTCTTTTGTCCCAATTCGACTTTGTGTTTTCGACTGAAAACGCTTTATAATTCTACGAATACAACGAATAAAAATTAACACCGACAGGAAGCAGGGCTATCGTTCAGAGATGGATGGTAGTACTGTCCTTGTATGCAGAGGTAGTGTCAAGGTGGTATTATAGAGTAGAAATAGAGTAGAAAATTTTCCTGAAAAGAGTTAAGAGAAATATGTTGTTTGGTTGTTTAATAGGTGAAAAGGATGAAACCGGAAACAACTTCGGAAAGGAGTAACACAATGGATAACGGTGCAAGTAGCTACCGCCGTTTCCTTGAAGGTGATGACAGCGGAATTGTTGAGATAATCAGAGATTATAAGGATGGACTCATCCTTTTTCTGAACCGATATGTGAACAACATACACACGGCTGAAGAATTAGCAGAGGATACATTTTTTAGAATTGTTACCAGAAAGCCTCGGTTTGTAGCAAAGTACTCTTTCAAAACATGGCTATATACCATTGGAAGAAATATCGCCATCAATCATGTAAAGCATTTTGGAAAAGTTGCAAGTATTCCCTTTGAGGATCTGGAAAGCATACGAAGTGATGAAGGTGCTTTGGAGCAGTCCTACATTAGGGAAGAGCAGAAAATTATGCTGCATAAGGTGCTTTCAAAAATCAAGTATGATTACAGCCAAGTCCTATATCTGAAATTCTTTGAGGATTTGACCAATGAACAAATTGCAGTGGTAATGAAAAAGACCAAGCGCCAAATTGAAAATCTCATATATCAAGCAAAGCAATCGTTGAAATCAGAACTTGACAAGGAGGGCTTTCAATATGAAGGACTATAACGAAATGGCCGAAAGCGTATTTGAGCGCAGAGATAAGTACAACGTCGAAAGGAGAATGGCAAAGAATAAGTTCAAG
Organism: uncultured Oscillospiraceae bacterium; assembly: GCA_934659445.1. GTDB lineage: Bacteria > Bacillota > Clostridia > Oscillospirales > Oscillospiraceae > Lawsonibacter. The sequence goes on from CAKUHV010000030.1 coordinate 16,079, forward strand.
AAGGGCATGACTGGTGCAGTATGCTACTGTCTGGTAGCATTGTTGGTAGCGGGAGTATTTAGCGGTAATCAGATTACTACCAATGACACTCCTAATATCGGAATTGAAGATTACAATGAAAACAAATTGGAAGCAGGCAAGGAAAAAGTGGGTAACGAGCAGGTTAACAACAATACTCAGACTGTTGAGGATATTCCTGCCGATAAAAACGGAAGTTATAGCGAGAGCGTTAATAGCAACGATTTGGCAGAAGGAACCAAAGCATTCTTCGGTGGCTCTTATACAGACACCATCGGAAAATTTGTTGTGGTGCTGACTGTTGATACAGCAGAAAACCGCACTGCTATCTGCAAAGAACTTGGTGTAAGTGAAAGCACTACGGTTTTTGAAGTTGGCACATATACTCTTGAATACCTTACTGAATTGCAAAGTAAAATTAGTTCTGCAATGACAAACAAGGAACTTCCTTTTGTAACCTCTTCTGGTGTATATGAAACTATTAACAGAATTAAGGTCAGAGTAACAACTGACAATGAAGCTGACTTGGCAAAGGTACTCGCTCTTGACACCATCGGCGGTGCTATTGTGATTGAACGCTCGACGGGTGCAATCACGAAAGATTTAGCAATTGCAGAATAACGCAGCCTAAATTAGAGGCTCCCATCCATCCCGGTGGGAGCCTCTTTTTATGTCTACTAATGAATAAATCTACATCAGCCAACCTTAACCTATACTTTAGGAACACAAAG
>CAKUHV010000031.1 GCA_934659445.1 uncultured Oscillospiraceae bacterium
GCGACGCGGAAGGGACTTGAACCCTCGACCTCCGGCGTGACAGGCCGGCGTTCTAACCAACTGAACTACCGCGCCAGGTAGTTGCCGGAAAACGGGAAAGTGGTGGGAACAACAGGGCTCGAACCTGTGACCCCATGCTTGTAAGGCATGTGCTCTACCAGCTGAGCTATGCTCCCTGATGGTCCCGCTTTCGCAAACGGCTTGCTTATTGTACTAAACTCCGCCGGAAATGTCAACAGGTAATTTGAAATTTCTTTGAGGATTTTTCCGTTCCTCTCCGCCCCGGTCTGTCCGCGGCCTCCACGGCGACAGCCCTTTTTCTTCTATTTTGCCCGTCTTTTGCTCCGTTTCCTCTTGCAGTAGCACCGGACAAGAGGTATAATATAGTGGTTGCGTTACGGGCGGGAAAAGGCAAATCCGCACAGCGGTTGCGAATCCCCGGCCATGGAGGTAACACACATGGTAAAAGCGATCGTGGGCGCCAACTGGGGCGACGAAGGCAAAGGCAAGATCACCGACCTGCTGGCGGAGACATCCGACGTGGTCATCCGGTTCCAGGGCGGCGCCAATGCCGGCCACACCATCATCAATGACTACGGCCGTTTCTCCCTGCACTCCCTCCCCTCCGGCGTGTTCTACTCCCACATCACCAATATCATTGGCAACGGTGTGGCGGTGGACCCGATCAAGCTCGCTGCCGAGCTGAAGTCCCTGACTGACCGGGGCGTGCCTGCCCCCAAGCTGATCATCTCCCAGCGGGCCCAGCTGCTGATGCCCTATCACGTCCTTCAGGACGCCTATGAGGAGGAGCGCCGCGGCGGCAAGGCCTTTGGCTCCACCAAGAGCGGCATTGCTCCCTTCTATTCCGACAAATACGCCAAGATCGGCATTCAGGTCTGCGACCTGTTCCACGAGGATATTCTGCGGGAGCGGCTGGAGCAGGCGGCGGAGATCAAGAACATCCTGTTCGAGCACATGTACCACAAGCCCAGGATCAGCGCCGACGAGCTGTTCGGCCAGCTGATGCAGGTGCGGGAGCAGATCCGCCCCTATGTGGGCGACGCCGTGTCCTTTGTCCACCAGGCCCTGAAGGAAAATAAGACCATTTTGCTGGAGGGGCAGCTGGGCTCTATGAAGGACCCCGATCTGGGCATCTTCCCCATGACTACCTCCTCCCACACTCTGGCCGGCTTCGGCTGCGTGGGCGCGGCGGTGCCCCCCACCGCCGTCAAGGACGTGATCTGCGTCACCAAGGCCTATTCCTCCTCTGTCGGCTCCCATACCGAGCCCTTTGTCAGCGAGCTGCTGGGAGACGCGGGTGAGGAGCTGCGCCGCCGGGGCGGTGACAAGGGCGAATACGGCGCCACCACCGGCCGCCCCCGCCGTGTGGGCTGGTTCGACACCGTGGCCACCAAGTACGGCTGCATGATCCAGGGTGCCACTCAGGTGGCCCTGACCTGCCTGGACGTGCTGGGCTATCTGGACGAGATCCCCGTCTGCACCGGGTATGAGATCGACGGCGAGATCACCGATCAGTTCCCCGTCACCCCCTTTTTGATGAAGGCCAGGCCCGTATTCACCACCCTGCCGGGCTGGAAGTGTGACATCCGGGGCTGCAAGGACTACGATCAGCTGCCCGAGAATGCCAAAAAGTATGTGGACTTCCTGGAGGCCCGCATTCAGGCCCCCATCACCATGGTCTCCACCGGCCCCGAGCGCCACGAGATGACCAGCCGCACCCCAAAGCTGTAATATCTTTTCCCCGCCGGATGTCCCCGCAGGGGGCGTCCGGCGGGCGCGCAGTCGCAATGCTCCTGTCTCTCCCCGCCCCTTCGGCGCGGTCAGGAGCCGCTTCAAAGGAGGTCTTATGAAGAAGCTGCTCGCTTCCCTGCTTTCCGCCGCCCTCGTTCTGTCCCTGTGCGCCGCCCCCGCCGCCGCTCTGGGCACCGACGATGCCCGCCAGCTGCTGCGGGACTACTATGTGGATCCCCTGCCCGATCAGGTGCTGGAGCAGGACAGTCTGGACGACATTCTGGCCGCCATCGGCGACCCCTACACCTCTTATATGAGCGCCGAGCGCTATCAGGAGTTCCTCAGCTCGGTCAACGGCCAGTCTCTGGTGGGCATTGGCGTGTCCATCCAGAATGCCTATGACAACGGCTACCTCATCCTGTCCATTCTGGATGACTCCCCCGCGCTGGAGGCCGGACTTCAGGCCGGCGACCGCATCATCGCCGTGGATGGCCGGACGGTCTCCGCCGATCTTACGCCCCAGACTCTCATCGCCGGAGAGGAGGGCACCCCCGTCACCGTCACTCTGATCCGCGGGGCCGACGGCCGGCAGGTGGATGTCACCATGCTCCGGCGCACGGTCACCGTGCCCATCGTCACCAGCGAGCAGCAGGACTCCATCGGCTGGATCAGCTGCACCAGCTTCGGCAGCAGCACCTCGGATACGGTGGAAAAGGCCATCCAGACGCTGGATAAGGACACCGCCGTATGGGTCGTGGATCTGCGCTCCAACCCCGGCGGCACCGCTCAGGCCGCCGTGGCTTCCGCCGGAGCCTTTCTGGGCGGGAACAGGATCATGTCCCTGTTCAGCGGCCAGATGAGCACCTATTACTACTCCACCACCGCCGCCATGGCGGATCTGACGGACAAGCCCCTGATCGTTCTGACCAGCTCATACTCCGCCAGCGGGTCTGAGCTGTTCTCCGCCGCCATCCGGGACTACGCCGGGGGCGTCGCTCTGGGGCAGCGCACCTTCGGCAAGGGGGTGGCCCAGACCGTTTTTGACGAGGACAATACCCAGGGGCTTTTCGACGGAGACTGTCTGAAGATCACAACCCACCGCTTCTACTCCCCCGAGGGGGTCACCAACCACATCGTGGGCGTTTTGCCCACCCTGCTGATCTCCCGGGAGAACACCGCCGACGCGGCCCGGGTGCTCTCCGCCCCTGAACCGCAGCGGGCCGGCGGCTATTACCGGCTGGAGCTGGCCGGGCAGACCTTCTACATCGATGGGAGCACCGCTGCGAAGGCCTATCCCGCCGCCCTTGCCGAGGTGCTCTCCGCCCTGCCCCCCTCCGCCCGGCTCTGCCGCGGCTCCGGTCGGAGCACCTGGACGGAGGCCGCTGCCGCAGAGGCCGCCGCGCAGTGCGGCCTGACGGCGGAGTATGAGCGCTATGCCAACGACTTCACCGACGTCGACGGCGCCCAGCACCGGCAGGAGATCGCCACTCTGGCGGCATACGATCTGGTGAGCGGCTATGGGGACGGCACCTTCCGGCCGGAAAACACCGTCACCCGGGCGGAATTCGCCGCCATGCTTGCCGCCGCCCTGAACCTAAGCGGCAGCGGCACGTCCGCCTTTACGGACGTCCCCGCCGACGCGTGGTACGCCTCCTCCGTATCCGCCATGGCCGCAAAGGGCTTTCTGGCCGGGTATGAGGACGGCACCTTCCGCCCCGACAACACCATTACCTATCAGGAGATGGTCACCGTGCTGTCCTCCGTGGCCGTCTGGTGTCTGCTGAACGGCAGCGAGCTGCGGGATACCGAGCTGTCTGCCAACGACTGGGCCATCTACTATGACTGGGCCGACTGGGCCCAGATCCCCGCCCGGAATCTGGTCTCCCTGGGGGTAAGCCTTGACGCAGATGCCTATGGCGACCGGGGCACCCGGGACGATGCCGCCGGGCTGCTGTGCCAGCTGATGGAGGGCATTCACCTGCTGTGGGACTGAACCCCCGCGGCAAAACACATAATCTGTACATCATGTCTGAAAGGATGATCATTATGACAAAGATCGACATTATCTCCGGTTTCCTCGGGGCTGGCAAGACCACCCTCATCAAGAAGCTGCTGCAGGAGTCCTTCAAGGGCGAAAAAGTGGTTCTGATCGAGAATGAGTTCGGCGAGATCGGCATCGACGGCGGCTTTCTGAAGGATGCCGGCGTTGAGATCACCGAGATGAACTCCGGCTGCATCTGCTGCTCTCTGGTGGGCGACTTCGGCGCGGCTCTGCGCAAGGTGCTGGCCCAGTACGCTCCCGACCGCATCATCATCGAGCCCTCCGGCGTGGGCAAGCTGTCCGATGTCATCGCCGCCGTGGAGCGGGTGCAGAACGAGGTGCCCGACCAGATGCACCTGAGCAGCTTCGTCACCGTGGTGGACGCCACCAAGGCCCGCATCTACATGAAGAACTTCGGCGAGTTCTTCAACAATCAGGTGGAGCACGCCAGCGCCATCCTCCTGTCCCGCACCCAGGGCATGGACCCCGCCAAGCTGGAGGCCGTTGTAAAGCTGCTGCGGCAGCACAACGAAAAGGCCGCCATCCTCACCACCCCCTGGGATCAGCTGTCCGGCGCCCAGATTTTGGAGGCCATGGCCGGCGGTCACTCTCTGGCCCACCAGCTGATGGCGGAGATCGCCCGGGAGCACGGCATTGAGCACGACGACGACCACTGCTGCTGCGGCCACGATCATCATCATGACCACGACCACGACGAGCACGAGCACCATCACGACCACGACGAGCATGAGCATGAGCACCACCATGAGCATGGGGACGACTGCGGCTGCGACGCCTGCACCAGTCTGAACCTCCACCACGATCACGACCACGACCATGAGCACCACCATCACCACGCGGACGAGGTGTTCACCTCCTGGGGCCGGGAGACCGCCCGCAAGTACAGCCGCGAGGAGCTGCAGGACATCCTGGCCGACCTGTCCATGACCGACCGGTACGGCGTGATCCTGCGGGCCAAGGGCATGGTGCCCTGCGCCGACAGGGATGTGTGGCTGCACTTCGACCTGGTGCCCGGCGAGTTCGAGATCCGCGAGGGCGCCGCCGACTATACCGGACGGCTGTGCGTCATTGGCTCCGGGCTGAAAGAGGACGGGCTGGAGAAGCTGTTCCTGCTGGCGTGAGGTGACCGGATATGGAAGATTCTCGCATTCCCATTTACCTGATCACCGGCTTTCTGGACAGCGGAAAGACCACCCTGCTCATCGACACCCTGGGCATGGACTACTTCAACGATGGCCAGCGCACCGTTCTGGTGCGCTGCGAGGACGGCGAGGTGGAGTATGACCCCCAGCAGCTGTCCCAGCGCAACTGCCGTCTGGTCCCTGTGGAGGAGCCGGAGCAGCTGACCCACGACTTTCTGACGGAGATCGACCGCCGGTATCAGCCCGAGCGGGTGCTGTTCGAGTACAACGGTATGTGGCCCATTCAGGTGCTGCGGGACCTGAAGCTGCCCAAAAACTGGGGACTCTATCAGGCCATCCACGTCATCGACGGCACCACCTTCGAGATGTACCGGGCCAACATGGCCTCTCTGATGATGGACGCGGTGAGTGAGGCGGACATGGTTCTGTTCAACCGCTGCACCCCGGACATGGATCTGTCCGCATGGAAGCGCTCCATCCGCGCGGTGAACCGCCAGACGGAGATTGTGTTTGAGGACGCAAAGGGCGAGGAGCTGGAGGTAGAGGACATCCTGCCCTACGATCTGGAGGGCGACCACATTCAGCTGGAGGACGACGACTACGGCATCTGGTATCTGGACATCCAGGACGCCCCGGAGAAATATACCGGCAAGACCATTACCTTCAAGGCCCTTGCCATGACCAGCAGCCGCCTGCCCAAGGGGACCTTCATCCCCGGCCGCAACGCCATGACCTGCTGCGAGGAGGATGTGCGCTTCTTCGGCTTCCTGTGCAAGTATGACAAGGCCCGCACCCTGAAAAAGGGCACCTGGGTCACGGTGACAGCCAAGATCGCCTGGGAGTACTCCCCGGTCTACACCGCCCAGGGGGTGGTGCTGTACGCCGAGCGCGTAGAGCCCGCCGATCCCCCCGCCGACCCCATGATCTACTTCCGCTGAACCAATGAAAGGCAAGGCCCCCACCCGCTCTGCGGGTGGGGGCACTGTTTTTCTGTCACAGCTCCACGGCGGTATCCGTTGCGAAGAACCACAGCACCTTCCGGCTGACCGGTCTGTTCAGAATGGCGGACAGGGCCCGGGTATAGGCCTCCAGCTGGGGACGGTACTCCTCCCCCCGGCTTCTCTCCTGCCCGGGGGACAGGCGGTCACTCTTAAAGTCCAGAACGGTGATGCCCTGTTCATCCTGAAACCAGCAGTCAATGACGCCCTGAAGCAGCACCTGCTCCCCCTCCGTCCCCGGCCGGTAGTCCTCCGCCGGTACCAGCACGGAGAATTTGAACTCCTGCCGGCACAGCCCGGCTCGCTCCACAGCCTTTCCAAGGGGCGAACGGTAGAAGGCCGCCAGCTTTTCCGGCTGAACTGCCTCCCCCTGCTCCGGGGTGAGAAAGCCGCCGGACACCAGCCGGTCCAGCTCTGCCCGGATGGTCTCCTCGTCATGCGCCCCGCGCACCGGCAGATACTGCATGGCCATATGCAGGGCGGTGCCCCGCTGGGCGGGGGTCAGGCCGGTCTGCCGGGTGACGAAGCGGGGACGCACATTCCTGCGGCGGCTGGCGGTCTTGTCCTCCGGCTCCTTCTCCCGCAGGGGCATGGCCCCGTCCCGGCGCAGCTGGGTGGCGGTGAGCTTGGAGGGCATATCCACCGCCCCCCTGTGGGGATACTGCCAGGCCAGAGCGGACAGGGAGACCGGCTCCCCCCGCCTGTCCTCGCCCCCGTTCCCGGCATCGTCGACAGAGCCGGACGCCTGGAGGGACGCCCCGTCCACCCAGCGGATGTCCCAGGGGGTGCCCAGCCCGGATGCGGTCACCTCCGGCAAGCCGATGCCCTCCCGCAGAACGGCCCCCTCGGGCCGGGTCAGGGCGTGGAGCAGCACCCACTGTCCGGGGCAGAGGGCCTCCCCCAGCACCGTGGGGTCCAGAGGCAGGGACAGCCCGTCCCGCAGACTCTCCACCGTCTTTCTCCCCCGGGGCAGGCCCATGGTCAGGATCAGCTTGTCCCGGGCCCGGGTCATGGCCACATAGAGCAGGCGCAGCTCCTCTGCCAGCAGCTCATGGCGCAGCTGGAGGGCCACCCCCTGCCGGGCAAGGGTGGGGTACTCCACCATCCGCCTCTCATCCAGTCCCCGTGGGCCCACGCCGTACTCCGGATGGAACAGCACCGGGCGGTTGAAATCACTGATGTTGAACTGGCGGTACAGGCCGCACACCAGCACCACCGGCTTTTCCAGCCCCTTGGAGCGGTGAATGGACAGGATGGATACCCCCTCGCCGCCCCGGCCCGAGGAGGGCAGCTTGAAGCCCTTTCCCGACTCCCGCATCCGCTGCAGGCGCAGCAGGAACTGGAACAGGGTTGTGCAGCCGGCGTCCTCCAGCTGCCCGGCCAGAGCGTACAGAGCCAGCAGGTTGTCCCGCCGTCTGCCGCTGGGGTCCATGGCGGAGAACAGTCCCAGCAGGTTGGTGCACTGATAGATGTGCCACACCAACTGGCGGCAGGTGCGGTCGCCCATGCCGAAGCGAAGCTGCTCCAGCTCCTCCAGAAATCTCCGGCACGGCCCGTCCCCCTCCTGGGCGGCGGCGGTCACGGCGGAGTAGAAATCCCCGCTGTGCCCCGCCCGGATCAGAGCCAACTGATCCCCGGTAAAGCCATACACCGGCGAGCGCAGGGCGGCGATGAGGGCCACGTCCTGCCGGGGGTTGTCCACGATCTCCAGCAGGGACAGGGCCACGTTCACCTCGGTGGACTGGAAGAAGTCGTCGCCCACCTCGGCGCTCCAGGGGATGCCCTGCTCCTCCAGGGCGCGGATGTACTGGGGCAACACCGGGCCCGGACTGCGCAGCAGGAGCATCACGTCCGACGGGGTCAGGGGCCGGGCCTCCTCCCCCTGTCCCACCAGCATCGGCGCGTCCAGCATCTGACGAATGCGCCGGGCGGCCCGCCGGGCCTCCAGCAGGTCCTTGTCCTCCCGGTCCTCCTGGGCCATCTCCCCCAGACAGGACAGGTCCACCACATCCAGCTCCACCGGCTGTTGCTCTCCTGCTCCGGAAAGGCCGGGGACAAGGGCCTGATCGTCGGTGTAGTCCAGCTCGCCCAGCTCAGTTGACATAATGTTACGGAACAGGTCGTTGCAGCTCTCCAGTACCGGGGGCTGGGAGCGGAAATTCCGGGACAGCACCCGGCGGCGGGGCTGTCCTTCCTCCGCCTGATCGCCGTCGGCAAAGCGGCGGTACTTCTCCATAAAGATGGTGGGGTCAGCCAGACGGAAGCGGTAGATGGACTGCTTCACGTCCCCCACCTGGAACAGCTTTCGTCCGCTGTCGGAGATGGCGTTGAAGATCACGTTCTGCACCTGGTTAGTGTCCTGATACTCGTCCACCATCACCTCGGCATACCGCTGGGCGCACCGGCGGGCCAGATCGGTGGCCCCTTGTTCGTCCCACAGCAGACGGACGGCCAGATGCTCCAGATCGGAGAAATCCAGCACGCCCCGGCGGGCCTTCTCCCCGGCGTAGGCCCGGGAGAACTCCCCCACCAGCTCCAGCAGGGCCAGCACCGCCGGACGCACCTGCTTCAGCTCGTCCAGCTTCTCTCCGCTGTCCCCGTCCAGCAGGGCGCACAACCCGTCCAGCCGCTTTTTGGCGGACGCGCGCAGGGCCTTCACCTGCTCGGTGAGGGCGGCGGCCCATGCCTCATCCACGGGCTGATGGCGCTTGCGCTTTGCCCCCGCCTTGGGGAAGGACACCGGCAGCAGTCCCCGGGCGGCGTCCCACCCCCGCCCGGCGGCCCAGATCAGTTCCTCCGTCTCCGCCGCGGTCTGCTCCAGCCCCGGGGCGTAGTTCTGGGCCAGCAGCTCGTCCTGACGGCTTAGCTCCAAAGCCTGCTTCAGCTGTCCCGCACTGGCCTCGGCCTGTCGGCTCACCTGCTCCAGCAGCAGCGCGCCCCAAGGGGTGTCCTCCGCCCCGACTATGCTGTCCAGCCGCCGCCACAGCGCCCGCTGCTCCTCCAGCCATTGCTCCGGCCTGGGGTGGCTCTGGATGCGGCCGAAAATGTCCAGCACGATGGCGGCCAGGCGACTGTCGTCCCGTCCGGCAGACAGGGTGTCCACCAGCCGGGCAAAGGGGCCGTCGGGCGCCATGTCCACATACTGCCGCTCCAGCACCTCCTCCAGCACCTGGGCCTGGATGGCCAGTCCCTCTCCCTCGTCGCACAGGCGGAAGTCGGGGTCCAGCTCCAGCAGATGGCTGTTCTCCCGCAGCAAGTCAGCGCAGAAGGAGTGGATGGTGGAGATGGGGGCCTGATAGATCAGGGTGGACTGGCGGCGGAGATGGCGATCCCCCGGCGTCTGAGCCAGACGTGCGGACAGTTCCTGGGCTATCCGCCCCCGCAATTCTGCTGCCGCAGCCTTGGTATAGGTGATGACCAGAAAGCGGTCAATATCCTCTCCCTCCCGGGTGACCCGGTCCATCAGCCGTTCCACCAGCACCCGGGTCTTGCCGGAGCCGGCAGCGGCGGACACCAGCAGCTGTCCCCCCCGGTCATCTACGATCTTCTGTTGTTCCTCAGTCAGCGGGAAGGGCATGGCCGCTCTCCTCCTCTCTCTGTTCCTCTTCGATCTTCTGCCAGAAGGCGCCGCTGTCCAGCTTGGTCAGCCAGCGGCGGCAGTCGCCCCCCCGGCCCTCCTCAAACTGGCAGGCGGCGGCGTAATCACAGTACAGGCAGGCGTTTTTCTGCTCTCCCCGCCAGAAGGGGTCGGCGGCGATGCTGCCCCCGGCCAGCTCATGGCAGATCTCCTCCAGCACCCGCTGGATGTGTCCGCCCAGGCGGCCCAGCCGCTCGGCGGACACAAGGGCGTCCCCGGTGACGGAACCGGAGGTCTTTGACACCTTCAGGGGCAGGAAGCGGAAGCCTTCCTCCCCCGGGTGCTCCATGGCAGAGAGCACCGCCGGGTCGGACAGCACCAGTCCCCGGCGCACCAGCTCCTTGTCCACCGCCTTCTGCCAGGCGGCGTCGCTCATGTCCCGGCTGCCCCGGACGATCACGTCCCGGGCGGGGAGATAGAGCACTCCGGCCTCCTCCACCGGCATTCCGTAGAAGTCCTCGCCCCGCTCCTTCAGGGTAAACAGATACAGCAGCATCTGAAGGCCCAGACCGTGGAACACCTCCGTCAGATCAAAGGACTTCCGTCCGGTCTTGTAGTCCACCACCCGGAGGTACAGCTTTCCGTCCTTCACCCAGCCGTCTACCCGGTCCACAAAGCCGGAGATGGACAGAGTGACCCCGTCCACGGTGAACTCCACCGGGGTCAGGGGGCCGCCTTTGGCGAAGCCCAGCTCGAAGGAGATGGGCCGGAAGCTGGAGGCGCGCAGCTCCTCCACCGCGTTGGCCGCCACCGCCCGCACCGGCCGCAGCAGGCGGCGGAACAGGTACAGGAAGCGGTCGCTCTGCTGCTCCAGACCGCCCAGTTCCTCCCGCACATAGCGCTCCACCGCGGCGTCCACGGCGCCGTTCAGGGCGGCACGTTCCGCCTCTCCCCACTGGGGGGCGTCCAGCAGCCGGGCGTTGTCCCCCAGAACGTGCTCCAGCACATAGTGGACGAAGGTGCCATACTCCGGAGCGGAGAAGCCCGCGGGCTTTCTGGGCTCGGCCTGAAGGCCATAGCGCATGAAATAGGAAAAGTGGCAGGACTTGTACTTGTCCATGCGGGAGGCAGACATGGACACCTTCTGGCCGTACAGCCGGTCCACCGCCGGGCGGGACAGGCTGCCCCGCTGCCACCTCTCCGCCTGCTCCACCCGCTGGGCCTGCCCCGCATACTCCGGCAGGCTCGCCAGCGCCCGCCGCAGGGCGGGGTCCCGCCCCGCCTGCTCCAGGGCCGGCAGGGGGGCCGTACGGCGAAAGGCGCCGTTCAGGCTCTCCTCCCGAACGGGCGTCAGGTCGCTGAACAGCAGCCGCAGGCGCTCCGCCACAAAACTGGCCCGGCGCTCCTCGCCCCCCTCCCCCTGGACGGGCCAGATGAGGATTAGCTTTTCCGTGGGCCGGGCGCAGGTCTGATAGATAGTTGTCATTTCCCGGTACAGCAGATCTCGGCCGTTGGGCCCCAGCTCCAGGCCGTAGGCGGTCAGCAGGGTGCGGTCATCCTCTGACAGCAGCCCCGGAGCCGTGCCCGTCTGGGGCAGGGACGCGTCGTCCGCCCCCAGCAGGAACAGAACCTTCACCCGGTGGCCGGTCTGGCGGGTGGTCTCCCCCGCCGACACCCGGTCCAGGGATACGGGGATGGCTCCCACGTCGTACTGTGACAGCACCAGCCGGAACAGACGGGAGAACTCCTCCAGCTCCAGCTCGCCGTCTCCGCACAGCTGGGCGCACTGGTCCAGCCCGCCGCACAGGATCTCCCACAGCTGGCGGTACTCCTCGGCCAGGGCAGCCTCCCCCTGCCTCTCCAGCCGGGCTGACCGCTCCTCCAGCTTTTCCGGCAGGCCCGCCCGCTCCAGAAAGCGGTACAGGGCCATGGCCCGGCCCGCGCCGGTGCGGTCTTCGCCTCGGCGCAGCTGCTCCAGAGGGTCGGCCACCTGCCGCCGCAGCCTGTCTACCCGCTCCAGCAGCCGCTCGTCCTCCGCCGTCCAGGGCAGACCGTAGCCCCGGGGGTGGAAGGTCCAGGGGCGCTCCTGCGTCCACTGGCTGCCCCGCAGGTTCCACTTCAGAACGTAGTTTTCCAGCACGTCCCGGTCGTCCTCCGCCAGATCGGTCAAGCCGGTCTTGAGACAACGAAAGATGTCCTCATACCGGTAGCCCCCGGACACGGTGTCCAGAGCGGCGGTGACCGCCGTCAGCACCGGCTTTTCCAGAATATCGCTCATGGCGGCGGAGAACACCGGCACCCCGTACTGGGGAAACACGGTCTCCACCAGCTCCCGGTAGCTGCCGTAGCAGCGGGCGGCCACGCCGATATCCCGATAGCGGTACCGCCCCGACTGCACCAGGGCCCGGATGCGGGCCGCCGTCCACTCCACCTCTGACCGGGGGGACAGGGCGGCAAGCAGCTCCACAGCTCCGCCGCAGGGGACAGGCTCAGGCAGCGGCCCGAACAGGTGGGCCTCCACCGCCTCCAGCCCGGGGACCCGTGCCCCGGCGGGGACGGTCAGGCGCTCCACCTCCGCCCCCACGCCCTCCTCCCGGGCCAGCCGCAGCAGCCGGGCGGCAGTACGCCGGGCGGGCGAGAAGATGCCCATGCCGTCCTCGTCCTCCTCCAGCTTGTCGCAGGTGAGGGTAACAGCGACGCCCGCCGCCTGCCGCAGCAGGGGGCGCAGCACCGCCAGCTCCTGGGGGGTAAAGTCTGTAAAGCCATCCAGCCATACATCCTTCCCGGCGGCCCAGCCGCTGCCCGTCAGCTTCTCCGCCGCCCGGGTCAGGCGGTCCCGGGGGTCCAGGGCGATCTGCCCGGTCAGGCCGTCATAGGCGGACAGGATCAGACCCAGATCGTGCAGCTTCTCCCCGTCGCCGCCCCCGGTCTCCTCCCCCGCCTTCAGCAGCTGCTCCGGCAGGATGCGGCAGCTCTTCAGCTCGTCCGCTGTGGCCAGCAGGGCCTTCAGAAAGGCCGGACGGCGGGAGGGGCGGGCGTATACCGTCAGGGCGGGCAGGCTCTCCTGCACCGCCCGGCGCATCAGCAGAATGCGGCCGCCGCCGTCCAGCTCCGGCGCGGCGATGCCCCCCAGCTGGGACAGCACACGATCCCCCAGGCGGCGGAAGGACAGCACCTCGGCGTACAGACTGACGCCGTCCCCCCCGGCGGCGCACAGAGCCTGCTCCGTCTCGTGGGACTGGGGCTCGGGCACCAGCAGCAGCTGGGGGCGTACCTGCCCCTCTTTGCAGATGCGGCGGATCACAGCGGTGGTCTTTCCGCTGCCCGCCCGGCCCAGGATCAGCTTCAGCATGGGCGCATCTCCTCTCCTTTACTCTGTGTCTCCATTCTACCATAGGAAAAGGGACATAGAAAGGACTTTTTCTCCCGAAGGACAATGTCCGTTCTTTCCCTGTGACCTCCCGGCGGCATATAAAACCCCCGCCTGCCGGACAGCGGATCGTGCTGTCTGACAGACGGGGGTGTTCATTGATGCTGGACCGGGAGCTTGCCCCCGTTTTTACATCAGGTGGTTGTTGGTCAGGGCCTCCAGAATGTCATACCGGTCCATGGGGAAGGTCTTCTTCATGGCCAGAGCCTCCTCCATGTCCAGATTGACGATGCTGCCGTCCCGCATGGCGATGATGCGGTTGCCCCGATCCCGGATCAGGGACATGGCCGCCTCATACCCCATACGACTGGCAGTCTCGCGATCCCGTGCAGTGGGGGAGCCGCCCCGCTGGATGTGGCCCAGAACGGTCACCCGGGGCTCGATGTCAAGATCGCTGTGTATTCTGGCGGCGATGTCATAGGCGCTGCCTGCGCCCTCGGCCACCACCACCATGTAGTGGGTGGCCCCGGCCAGCCGGGCCCGGCGGATGTTGTCCGCCACGTCGTTTTCAAAGTCCACCGGCCGCTCGGGGATCAGCACCGCCGTGGCGCCCACGGAAATGCCCACATACAGGGCCAGATAGCCGGCCTCCCGGCCCATGACCTCTACCACGGAGCAGCGCTCGTGGGACTGCATGGTGTCCCGCAGGCGGTCGATGCACTCCACGGCGGTGTTGCAGGCCGTGTCGAAGCCGATGGTGTAGTGGGAGCAGCCGATGTCGTTGTCGATGGTACCGGGGATACCCACCACCTGAAGGTGGATGCCCTCCTCCTCCGCCTGACGGGACAGGGCCAGAGCGCCGCGGAAGGTGCCGTCTCCGCCTATGGCCACGATGCCGTCCAGCCCCAGCAGCTTGCAGGTGCCAAGAGCCTTATCCCGGCCCTCCCGGGTCCTGAATTCCTCGCTGCGGGCGGTGTACAGGATGGTGCCGCCCTTGTTGATGATGTTGCTGACGCTGCTGCCGTTCATGACCTCGAAGTCATTGTTGATCAGGCCGTTCCAGCCCCGGCGGATGCCCACGCACTCCACGTTTTCACCCACCGCCGTGCGCACCACGGCCCGCACGGCCGCGTTCATGCCGGGGGCGTCGCCGCCGCTGGTCAACACTCCGATACGCTTGACTGCCGATTCCATACAGCTTCCTCCTTATCGCCCGGATCGGGCGTTCCTTCCGGTTTTTCTCATTATGCTACCGGTGGTTTTTTCTGTCAAGGGCCAGTTTATCCTTCTGGCTCCTGTCCGTCCTGCGACTGTTTCTCCGTCCGCCCCAGCTTCTCCAGATATTTAGCCTCGGCTTCCTTGTAAAAGCAGTCCAGCCTGCCGATATAGTTGTTCTTCCAGGGCTTGTTCCGGCCGCAGTAGTGGATGATGGCGCAGTTTTCCCGCACAAAATCCAGATCCATCCGATCTCCCGCCTGCCGGTGGAAGGCAAACAGCCGCTCCGTCATGTTGTAGCGCCAGGCGTCCAGCGGAATGATCCGCCCGCCGTACAGGCCGCTGATGATGTCCTGATCCGGCAGGATCAGGCGGTTTTTGTGGGCCTCGATGTAGTCGAACACCTGACTGTAGTCCTGCTCCTGCCGCAGCTGACGCAGATTCATCAGCATGACCCCGGAGTTGATATAGGGGCTGGTCTCGTCCATATCCAGTCTGAACTCGTTGACGATATGCAGCAGGTTGCCGATGTGAGAGGCCGCCGCGAAGAAGGCCGTCCCCATGGGCAGGCGGTACAGATGCCGGATGCTCTGGTTGATCACCAGATCCGGGTCTAGATAGAGCACCCGGTCCAGTTCCTGCGGCAGATACTTGGCCGCAAAAATGCGGTAGTAGATCTCCAGGGGGTAGCGGTCGGTGGTGGGGGCGCCCTGCAGCTGCTCCTCCCGGACGGTGATGGGACACAGCTCCCCCCGTCCGGCCAGCACCAGACGGGTATTGGCCAGCTGCTCGTCGGTCATCTCCCCCCGGCTGAGGAGAAAGACCCGCACAAAGCCCTCCTCCCGCTCCAGCAGCGAGGTCAGCATCACGTTCAGCTGATACAGATAATTGCAGTCCAGGGTCACAAGAATGTTCAATGCTTCCGCGCTCATAGGTCCTCCTTCGGATACGGCCGGCTCGATCCCGGCGTTCTTGCCTGCTTTGGCCATTTTATTATACCTCATTTTGCCCCCGAAGCACAGCCCCCATTTCCCCCCAGGCGCGCCTTTTCAGGTATTTGGAGCAAATTGCCGATTTGTCCCCTCCCCGCAAAGGCCACAAAAACTGTCCCCTCCCTCTGGATGATTTGTGGTGAGAATACGCATTGACTTCATCAAGTTAAAGTAGTATAAAAATAAAAACGGCGGCCAAGCGCCGCAACAGGAGGGATCACCATGAATATCCGTTTTGAAAAAGCCGCGGTTCTGAAGGCCAAGCCCGACATCGACAAGGTCACCTTCGGCTCCGTCTATTCCGACTATATGTTCGCCATGAACTACAACGTGGACAAGGGCTGGTACGACCCCCGCATCGTCCCCTTTCAGAATATCAGCCTCAGCCCCGCCTCCATCGTGCTGAACTACGCTCTGGAGATCTTCGAGGGCCTGAAGGCCTATCGCACCGAGGACGGCAAGGTGCAGATGTTCCGCGTGGACGAAAACGGCAAGCGCTTTGAAAACTCCGCCGCCCGCATGGCGCTGCCCGTGGTGCCCTATGCCGACTTTGTGGAGGCGGTAGAGGCTCTGGCCAGGGTGGAAAAGGACTGGGTGCCCGCCAAGCCCAACACCTCCCTGTACTTCCGGCCCGTGATGATCGCCACCAACGCCGACCTGTCTCTCCACGGCTGCACCGATGTGCTGTTCTACATCATCTGCTCCCCTGTGGGCAGCTATTATGCCGGCGGTCTGAAGTGCAACTCCATTCTGGTGGAGGACGAAGACGTCCGCGCCGTCCGGGGCGGCACCGGCTTTGCCAAGTGCGGCGGAAACTACGCCTGCGCCCAGCGGGCAGCCAACCGGGCCATCGCCAAAAACTACAACGACGTTCTGTGGCTGGACGGCGTGGAGCGCCGCTATGTGGAAGAAGTGGGCGGCATGAACATCATGTTCAAGGTGGGCAGCACCGTTATGACCCCCGCCCTGCTGGGCAGCGTTCTGCCCGGCGTCACCCGCAAGTCCATCATCCAGCTGCTGAAGGAGGAGGGCTGCGACGTTCAGGAGAAGAAGATCGACATTGACGAGGTGGCCCAGCTGCTGGAGCAGGGCAAGATCGACGAGGTCTGGGGCTGCGGCACCGCCGCCGTCATCTCCCCCGTGGGCAGGCTGTGTATCCACGGCAAGGACTACACCATCAACAACTACCATGTCGGCCCCATGGCCCGCCACCTGTACGACACCCTCACCGGCATCCAGTGGGGCCGCCTTCCCGATACCCACGGCTGGGTCTTTCCCATCGGCTGAATTCCCTTCCATGCAAAACGACCCTTCCCCGGCATAGACAGGTGTTCGTAAAACAGGTTTAGACCGAAATTACGAAATGAGCATCTGTCAGGCAGGATTGGCAACGGAATAACGGGTATCTGGTGAGAGCCGGATACCCGTTATTTTTTTGCCGTCATGAAAAGCAATAGATTTATTCACAGCTTTCAGGTATAATTGCTTTAAATCAATCCTATCCCATCCATTCCAAGATTTTTTCAAAAAATCTCAAAAAACTTTGGAAATATTGGAACAATTCGGCCCTTCTCATGCCATATATAGTAGAGGGCTGAATACAGAAGCGATTGGAGGTGACGCTGATGGACAAGCAGACAGGCC
>CAKUHV010000032.1 GCA_934659445.1 uncultured Oscillospiraceae bacterium
CGAGCAGATGGAGTGCGAGTTCTTCTGCCAGCCGGGCACCGACCTGGAGTGGTTCGCCTACTGGAAGGACTACTGCCAGAAGTGGCTGCTGAATCTGGGCATCAAGGAGGAGCACCTGCGCCTGCGTGACCACGAGCCCGCCGAGCTGGCCTTCTACTCCCGGGCCACCACGGACATCGAGTATGCCTTCCCCTTCACCGACTGGGGCGAGCTGTGGGGCATCGCCGACCGCACCGACTACGACCTGGGCCGCCATCAGGAGGCCAGCGGCAAGGACCTGACCTATTTCGACCAGGAGAAGAATGAGCACTACATCCCCTATGTCATCGAGCCCTCTCTGGGCTGCGACCGGGTGGCCCTGGCCTTCCTGTGCGAGGCCTATGATGAGGAAGTGGTGGACGCCGCCAAGAACGATGTCCGCGTGGTGCTGCACCTGCACCCCGCCCTGGCCCCCTTCAAGTGCGCCGTGCTGCCCCTGTCCAAGAAGCTGGGGGACAAGGCCCGGGAGATCCAGACCCAGCTGTGCAAGTACTGGATGGTGGACTATGACGAGGCCGGCTCCATCGGCAAGCGCTACCGCCGTCAGGACGAGATCGGCACCCCCTACTGCATCACCGTGGACTTCCAGACCGTGGGCAGCGACACGGAGCAGGCGGACAACGCCGTCACCATCCGCGACCGGGATACCATGGAGCAGGTACGTGTGCCCATCGACCAGCTCAAGAACTGGCTGGAGGAGAAGCTGGCATATTAAGCTGTGAATTGAATGAAAACAACAGGTCCCTGTTCGTCGGACAGGGGCCTGTTTGTTTGTGATCGGAGAGATGAATATGATCCGCCCCCGGGCCGCCACATGGGGCGGCCCCTACGGGATGCGATGAACGTTACACCCCGTAGGGGCGGCCCTTGGCCGCCCGACGTTTTGCGGCGCGCCGGGTCGTCGCGCCCTACGCACGGGGTCACAGAACGTTTTGTAGGGCAAGGGTTCTGCCCTTGCCGAATCAGCCTTTTAGCGAGGGGGCGGCCCCTACGGGATACGGTGAACGGATGTGATGCAGGGGGGGCGGCCCACGGCCGCCCCCCCTTGTATCACTCACTTATGATACAGCTTGCTGTTGATCTGATACTGGGGCTCGCAGGTCAGCTGGATGCCCAGCTTTTTATAGGTGGTCACGTCCACTGGTCCGGGAATGACGGAGCAGTGGGCCTGACAGCCCTTCAGAGAGGGCAGGGTGCGCAGGGCCTTCACGGCCTTGGGCTCGCTGTTGGCGGAGGAGGCCAGGGCGATGAGCACCTCGTCGCTGTGCAGCCGGGGGTTGAAGGAACCCAGATATCTGGTCTTGACGGTCTGGATGGGCTCGATGGCGCTCTGGGCGATCAGGTGCACCCCGTGGCCCCCCGCCTTGGCCTGATACTTCATGGCGTTGAGCAGGGCGGCGGCGGAGCAGCCCATAAGCTCGGAGGTCTTGCCGATGACGATGGCGCCGTCGGGCAGCTCAAGAGCCATGGCGGGCTGGCCGGTGGCCTGAGCCGCCTGGTTGGCGGCGGCCACCACCGGGCGGATGGCGGTGGTGATGCCCGCCTGCTGCATCAGCAGCTCCAGCTTGAACACCACCTCGTCCCGGCCCTTGCCCTGGCGGCGCTCGCACAGGGCGTCGTAATACCGGCGGACGATCTCCTGATCGGCGGCGGCGCGGCAGGCCCCGTCGTCCACGATGCAGTTGCCCGCCATATTCACCCCCATATCCGTGGGGGACTTATAGGGGCAGCTGCCGGTGATCTTCTCAAACATGGCGGCCAGAACGGGGAAGACCTCTACATCCCGGTTGTAGTTCACCGTGGTCTGGCCGTAGGCCTGAAGATGGAAGGGGTCGATCATGTTCACATCGTCCAGATCGGCGGTGGCCGCCTCATAGGCCAGATTCACCGGGTGCTTCAGGGGCAGGTTCCAGATGGGGAAGGTCTCGAACTTGGCGTAGCCCGCGGCGATGCCCCGCTTATACTCGTGGTACAGCTGGGACAGGCAGGTGGCCATCTTGCCGCTGCCGGGGCCGGGGGCGGTGACCACCACAAGGGGGCGGGTGGTCTGGATATAGTCGTTGCGGCCGTAGCCCTCGTCGCTGACGATGTGGGCGATGTTGTGGGGGTAGCCCTCGATGGGGTAGTGGCGGTAGACCCTGATGCCCAGCCCCTCCAGCCGCTTCTGGAAGGCGTCGGCGGCGGACTGGCCGGTGTACCGGGTGACCACCACGCTGCCCACATAGAGATCCATGGAGCGGAAGGCGTCGATCAGACGGAGCACGTCGCTGTCATAGGTGATGCCCAGGTCGCCCCGGACCTTGTTCTTTTCAATGTCCCCGGCGTTGATGGCGATGATGACCTCCGCCTTGTCCTTCATCTTGGCCAGCATCCGGATCTTGCTGTCCGGCTCGAACCCCGGCAGCACCCGGGAGGCGTGGAAGTCGTCAAACAGTTTTCCGCCGAACTCCAGATAGAGCTTTCCGCCGAACTGGGCGATGCGGTCGCGGATGTGCTGGGACTGGAGCTGAAGATACATCTCGTTGTCAAAACCGATTTTCGTCATGGAGGGCCCCCCTTATCTCTGTCCGCCGCGGCGGCGGCCTGTACACACATACAAAAAACATTTTAAGCCCTGGGATGGGGTCAAGTCAAGGGAGCAAATACCCGCCGCGGCTATTTTTGATACGGGTGCGGATGCCCCCATCCGCCCGCGGTAAGGCCCCGCCGGTCATCCTGGCGGGGCCTTTGCTCATTTGTTGATCTTTTTCAGAACGTCGGTGAACCACTGGGGCAGGGGGCACTCCACCTCCACCGGCTCTCCTGTGGAGGGGTGGAGGAAACGCAGCCGTTTGGCGTGGAGACACTGCCCCGCAAGGCCGGGGAAGGGTTTTTTATTCCCGTAGACCACGTCCCCCAGCAGGGGGTGGCCGATGGACGCCATATGCACCCGGATCTGGTGGGTGCGCCCCGTCTCCAGCCGGCACTCTATCCGGGTATAGCCGGGGTACCGGGCCAGCACCGACCAGTGGGTCACTGCCGGGCGGCCGTTTTTCCGATCCACGGCCATCTTCTTCCGGTCCACCGGGTGGCGGCCGATGGGGGCGTCCACGGTGCCGGAGTCCTTCTTCAGATTGCCCACGGCCACCGCCTCATACACCCGGGCCAGAGTGTGGTCCTGAAGCTGGGCGGCCAGGGCCAGATGGGCCCGGTCGTTCTTGGCGGCGATGATCAGACCGGAGGTGTCCCGGTCGATGCGGTGGACGATGCCCGGGCGCAGCACGCCGTTGATGCCGGACAGGGAGCTGCCGCAGTGGTACAGCAGGGCGTTCACCAGGGTGCCGTCCGGGTGCCCCGGGGCGGGGTGCACCACCATGCCCACCGGCTTGTTCACCACGATCACGTCGTCGTCCTCATACACCACGTCCAGGGGGATGTTCTGGGGCAGTACGTCCAGAGGCTCCGGATCGGGCAGGGTGACGGAGACCTTGATCCCGACGACGGTGCGGTCATTTTTTTTGCCCGGCCGGCCGGAGAGGGTGACCGCCCCGTCCTCCAGCAGCTTCTGGGCGGCGGAGCGGGTCAGGTCAGGCACGGAGCGGGCCAGAAAGGCGTCCAGCCGCTCCCCCTCCCGGTCGGCGGTGAGGATCAGGGGGCTCATAGGCCCTCCCTGGGCTCAAGCTTATCCGCCAGCAGCAGATAGTAGACCCCCAGGCCGATGCCCCCCACCACCACGCAGATGTCCGCCACGTTGAACACCGCGAAGCTCATGAACAGCACGTTGAACATATCCACCACAAAGCCCCGGAAGGTCCGGTCGATCAGGTTGCCCACCGCCCCGGCCAGCACAAGGGCAAGGAAGAACCGCCCCAACGGGTGGCGGAACAGGGGCTTGAACAGGGCCCAGGCCAGCAGCGCCGACATGACCAGAGACACCAGAGCCAGCAGCCAGGTGTGGCTCTCTAAAATGGAGAAGGCGGCGCCGGTGTTCTGCACATAGGTCAGCTCCAGCAGGTGGGGCAGAAAGGGCACATGACCCCCCAGAGGAATTCTGGTGAGCACCAGATATTTTACGCCCTGATCCAGCAGCACCAGCAGCAGGGCAAGAACGGCATAAGGCATAGGTCGGGTCTCCTTTACAGCAGTACCTCTATTATACACGACCCCGGGGGAGGGGGAAAGTCCTTTCTGAAATTTTTGCTTCGGGGCGGGGACAGGAAAAATGAGGATAAAAAACCGCCCCTCATCCACACGGAGGGGCGGTCTCGTATCACAAAGGATCAGGACAGGCGGGCCAGGCGGTCCTCCGGCGCCAGCTGCTGCACCAGGGGCACGCGGCTGAGAGCGGACAGCAGGGGCAGGCCCAGCAGATAGCAGGCGCACAGCTCGCCCAGGCCCACGGTGAACATATTCAGGGCGTAGGCGGGCAGGAGGGCGGCGGTGAAGCCGGTCTCGCTCCAGGCCACTTCGAACCCCACGATCAGGGCGTTGCACACCACCGGGGGCAGGGGGGCCAGCCAGCGGTTGGGCATCCGGGCAGTGATCAGACAGGCCAGCAGGGTGGCCGCCGTGCCGAACACCACGTCCAGGGGATAGGGGGAGAACAGGTTGGCAAGGAAACAGCCCACCGCCAGCCCCGGCGTGGCCCCGGGGATGAGGAAGGGCAGTACGGTAAGGGCCTCGGCAAACCGGATCTGCACTCCGCCGAACTGGGGGATGGGGAGGGAGACGGTGAGCAGGGCGTAGACGGCCGCCAGCAGGGCGGCAAAGGTGAGCTGTCGGGTGGTCTGCTTGTGCATGGGTGGGATACCTCCATTTTCTTCTTTAGAGAACGGCCCCTGCCGGACAGCAGGCGGAGCCGAACGAACCGGAGGGGGAAAACCACGCTCCGGCTTGGACGAGGGTGTGGAAACTCGTCCCGCACAGCTTACCACACAGAGGGGAAAATGTCCAGAGGGAGGATGTGCCGATCCGCCCGTCAAGCTTTCCCCCGATGAAAAAGCAGCGGCCCGTCCAGTGGGGGCGGGCCGCTGCTCTGCCGGCCGGGGAGCGGGACGGCCGGCGGGAAGAAAGCGGGAAGGGGGTCAGATCACAGGGTCGGAATACCTCTCTCTGGGGGCATAGGTGGTGTGCAGTAGGTGGTGGGCCTTATGGGAGTTGGGCTCACCCAGATACTCGGCGTACAGCTGCTTCACCTGGGGGTTATTGTGGGACTGGCGCAGCACCTGCCGCTCGTCCTCGCGATACAGGGCGCGGGCCCGCTTCTGGAGATAGGTGTCCAGGATGTCCCGGTCCTCGTGGGGCAGGAAGCAGGGCCGCACGATGGGCTGGCCGCCGCCGTTGATGCAGCCGCCGGGGCAGCCCATGATCTCGATGAAGTGGTATTTGGAGGTGCCCGCCCGGATCTCGTCCAGCAGCACCTTGGCGTTCTTCATGCCGTGGGCAATGGCCACGTTCACAGTCAGGTCGTTGATCTTGATGGAGGCCTCGCGCACGCCCTCGAAGCCGCGGACGGACTCGAAGGTGATGGCCTCCCGCTCTTTGCCGGTGAGGATGTGGTAGACGGTGCGCAGAGCAGCTTCCATTACGCCGCCGGTGACGCCGAACAGGTCGCCGGCGCCGGAGTACTCGCCGATGATGTCGTCGTCAAAGTCCTCGTCGGGCAGCTTTTCAAACTGGATGCCCGCCCGGCGGATGATAGAGCCCAGCTCCCGGGTGGTCAGCACGGCGTCCACGTCCCGGATGCCGTCCACCTCCAGCTCCGGACGCTCCTTCTCGAACTTCTTGGCGGTGCAGGGCATGATGGACACCATAAAGATGTTCTTGGGGTCCAGGCCGTTCTTCTCGGCGTAATAGGACTTGATGATGGCCCCCTGCATCTGCTGGGGGGACTTGCAGGTGGACAGGTGGGGCAGCAGGTCGGGGTAGTTGAACTCGGCGTAGTTGATCCAGCCGGGAGAGCAGGAGGTGATCATGGGCAGCACGCCGCCGTTCTGGATGCGGCCCAGCAGCTCGGTGCCCTCCTCCATGATGGTCAGGTCGGCGGCGAAGTTGGTGTCGTACACCTTGTGGAAGCCCAGGCGGTGCAGGGCGGCCACCATCTTGCCGGTGACGGGGGTGCCGATGGGCATGCCGAACTCCTCCCCCAGGGCGGCGCGGACGGCGGGGGCCGTCTGCACCACCACGAACTTGCCCTGGGCAAAGGCCTCGTCCACCTTGCGGATCTCCGGCTTGGTCATCAGCGCCCCGGTGGGGCACACGCTGACGCACTGGCCGCACATGATGCAGGGGGAGTTGGCCAGAGAGCGGTTTTCCGGCGGGGCCACGATGGTCTGGAAGCCCCGGTTCTCAAAGCCGATGATGCTCATGCCATGGGCGTTCTGGCAGCGGGCGATGCACCGGCCGCACAGGATGCACTTGGAGGTGTCCCGGATGATGGCGGGGGTCAGCTGGTCCACGGTGGCGGGGGTGCGCTCCCCCAGGAACTTGTTGGCCCGGGCGCCGGTGATGTTGGCCACGTGGAGCAGCTCGCACTGGCCGTTCTTCCGGCACTGCTGGCAGTTGGGGTTGTGGTTGGACAGCAGCAGCTCCACCGAGGCCCGGCGGGCCCGGGTGGCCTTTTCCGAGGAGATGCTGATCTTCATCCCCTCGCTCACCGGGTAGACACAGGAGGCTACCAGCCCCTTGGTGCCGCTGGCCTCTACCAGGCACACCCGGCAGGAGCCGGAGGAGCACTCGCCGTGGTTGAAGGAGCACAGGGAGGGGATCTCGTAGCCGCACTGCTTGGCGGCCTCCATGATGGTGATGCCGTCCTCTACCTGATAGGGGAAGCCTTCGATCTTGATATTGACTTTTGCCATGACGTCGCCCTCCCTTAAATTTTCTCGATGGCGTGGAACTTACAGCCGGCCATGCACGCGCCGCACTTCACGCACTTGGCGGCCACGATCTCCATGGCGGGCAGCCGCTTGCCGGGGGCGGTGTAGTCCGTGCGGATGATGGCGTCCGCGGGGCAGTTCTTGGCGCACAGGCCGCAGCCCGCGCAGGCGTCCCGCCGGATGTGGTACTGCATCAGGTTCTTACACACCTTGGCGGTGCAGTTGCGGTCCACGATGTGGTCGATATACTCCTGGCGGAAGTGCTTCAGGGTGGACACCACCGGGTTGGCGGAGGTCTGCCCCAGGGCGCACAGGGAGTTGGCCTTTACGATGCCCGCCAGCTCCTCCAGCTCATCCAGGTCGTGCATGGTGCCGTTGCCCTCGGTGATGCGGGTGAGGATCTCCAGCATGCGCTTGGTGCCGATGCGGCAGGGGGTGCACTTTCCGCAGGACTCGTCGCAGATGAAGTCCAGATAGAACCGGGCCACGTCCACCATGCAGTTGTCCTCGTCCATGACGATGGCGCCGCCGGAGCCCATCATGGAGCCCTTGGCCACCAGAGTGTCAAAGTCGATGGGCTCGTCCAGGAACTCCTCCGTCAGACAGCCGCCGGAGGGGCCGCCGGTCTGAATGGCCTTGAATTTCTTGCCGCCGGGGATGCCGCCGCCGATGTCGTAGATCAGCTCCCGCAGGGTGGTGCCCATGGGGATCTCCACCAGGCCCACATTGTTGATCTTGCCGCCCAGGGCGAACACCTTGGTGCCCTTGGACTTCTCGGTGCCGTATTTGTTGAACTCCCCCGCGCCCTCACGCAGGATGTAGGGCACACAGGCCAGGGTCTCTACGTTGTTGACGATGGTGGGCTTCTGCCACAGGCCCTTCACTGCCGGGAAGGGGGGCCGGGGCCGGGGCTGGCCCCGCTTGCCCTCGATGGAGTTGAGCAGGGCGGTCTCCTCGCCGCAGACAAAGGCGCCTGCGCCCAGACGGATATGTACGTCAAAGTCAAAGCCGGAACTGAGGATGTTCTTGCCCAGCAGGCCGGCCTCGCGGGCCTGGGCGATGGCGATCTTCAGCCGCTGTACGGCCACGGGGTACTCCGCACGGATGTAGAAGTAGCCCTCGTGGGCACCGATGGCGTAGCCGGCGATCATCATGCCCTCGATCACGGCCAGGGGGTTGCCCTCAAAGATGGAGCGGTCCATGAACGCGCCGGGGTCGCCCTCGTCGCCGTTGCACACCACATACTTCTCGTCCCCGGGGGAGCTGTGGGCGAATTGCCACTTCCGCCCCGTGGGGAAGCCGCCGCCGCCGCGGCCCCGCAGGCCGGAGGCCAGGATCTCGTCAATGACCTCCTGCGGGGTCATGGTCAGGGCCCTCTCCAGCCCCTTGAAGGCGCCGAAGCCCAGGGCCTCGTCCATGTTCTCCGGGTCGATGATGCCGCTGGCCGCAAGGGCGATGCGGTGCTGCTTTTTATAGAAGTTGATCTCGTCCTGCTTGGCCACCTTCTGGCCGGTGGCCGGGTCTACATACAGCAGCCGCTCTACAATCCGGCCGCCCAGCAGGTCGGACTCCACGATCTCGTCCACGTCCTCCAGCTGCACCATGCGGTACAGGGTGTCCTCGGGGTAGATCTTGACGAAGGGGCCCTGAGAGCAGTAGCCGAAGCAGCCCACCTGATTCACCGTGACCCGGTCGGACAGGCCCTTTTCCTCCACCAGCTGCTCAAAGCGCCGGCGGATCTCGGCGGAATTGGAGGACAGGCAGCCGGTTCCGCCGCACAGCACCACGGCCCGCTTGCCGTTGGAGCCGTCCAGCTTGGCCTTCAGCGCCTGGGTACAGGCGCAGGAGCGGGCGTTCAGCGCTTCAAAATTGGCGATCATCGGGCCAGCACCTCCTTCACGGCGTACTCGCGGATCACATCGGGCACCTTTTCCGGGGTCATCTTGGGGTATACCTTGCCGTTGATGGACACGGCGGGGGCGATGCCGCAGGCCCCGATGCACCGCAGGGCATCCAGAGTGAACATGCCGTCGCTGGTGGTCTCGCCGGGCTTGATACCCAGCATATCGGAGAATTTGTCGATCACCCGCTGGGCGCCCTTTACATAGCAGGCGGTGCCCAGACAGCAGCCGATGACGTATTTCCCCTTGGGCTGGAGCGAGAAGAAAGAGTAGAAGGTGACAACGCCGAAGATCTCTGCCACGGAGATGCCGGTGCGCTGAGAGACGATCTCCTGCACCTCCAGAGGGATGTAGCCGTATTCGGTCTGAATGTCGCTGAGGATCATCATCAGCGGCGTTTTCTCGTTGACGTACCGGTCGCAGATCTCGTTGATCTTTTTAGCGCCGGCTTCACTGATGCGTATCATAGTTTGCTCCTTCCTTTTTCCCGAATTTTGCCGCCGGCAGAACGCTGCGCCGGCCGGCAGATCCTGTAAAAAAGGGTAGCACAGAGTAAAATCGAAGTCAACAAACTGTCGATGGAAACTGAGAGAAAAATGCAAATAATTTTTTGAAACTTGCAAAAATGACGGAAAAGCGGATGGACGCAGCAAATTTCCCTTGACAAATGAGGGGTAAGCCGTTATATTTGTATCGAATGAGACAAAAGGAGAATGGACGTGACGAATACAGCAATTCAGAAAAGCGTGGACACTTTGTCCACCTGCCCGCTTTTCGCGGGGATGACCCCCGTGGAGATCCACCGCCTGCTGGCCCAGGAGGGCTGCCGTCTGGTCCACTATCCGGCGGGCAGCGAGATCCCGCCGGAGCGGGGGATGCTGCTGCTGCTGTCCGGCAGCGTGCTCATTGAAAAGCAGGCGGCGGACGGCCGCTGTATGCGCATGCGGGAGGCGTGGCCCCCCCAGGCCATCAACGTCTCCGCCCTGATGGCCCAGCCGCCCCGGCAGGTCAGCCGCCTGTCCGCCCCGGAGGGGTGCCGGGCGGTGGAGATGTCCCGTCAGGTGGTGCTGGACGCCATGGAGGAGGGGGGGCGCTTCGGCGTCAACCTGATGGAGTTCCTGCTGGGGAAGGTGGTGTTCCTCAACCGCAGGATCACCGCCCTGTCCGGCCACACGGCGGGCAGCCGGCTGGAGCTGTATCTGGCGGAGAACGCCGTGGTGAAGGACGGGCAGCGGCAGGTGCTGCTGCCGTGCAGCCTGTCGGAGTTCGCCGGGCTGCTGTGCGTGGGCCGGGCCTCCCTCTACCGCACCCTGGACGCCATGGAGGCCGAGGGCCGCATCCGGCGGCAGGGCCGGACCATCTACCTGGCAGAGGAACTGTAAGACCGTTGGATCGGCGGGCCGCGTGTCCGCATAAAGGAGGAAACATGATGAAACTGAAAAAACTGCTCTCCGCCGCCTTGGCGGCCGCCCTGGTGCTGTCCTTGGCCGCCTGCGGCAAGAAGGACCAGCCCGCCCAGTCCGGAAGTCAGTCCGCGTCCCAGTCCGGAACGACCTCTCAGGAGGTGGACTTCTCCGGCGTGAAGATCCGGGTCGCCGCCATGAACGGCCCCACGGGCATGGGCATGGCCCGCCTGGCTGACCAGGTCCGGAACGACATGCTGCCCTATGAGTGTGACGTCACCTTCTCCGGCAGCCCCGACGACGTGCGGGCCGGGCTGCTCTCCGGCGAGCTGGACATCGCCGCTGTCCCCGTGAACATGGCCGCCGCCCTGTATAACAAGACCGGGGGCGAGATCCTCACCCTTGCGGCGAACACCCTGGGCGTGCTGTATATCGTGGAGAAGGGGGACACCGTCCAGTCCATGGCCGACCTGGCCGGGAAGAAGATCCTGGCCGCCGGACAGGGCAGCACTCCTGAATATGTCATCAACTACCTGCTGGAGAAAAACGGCCTGACCGGCTCCGTGGAGGTAGAGTATGTCTCTGAGCACGCCGAGGCCGTGACCCAGATGGCCGCCGGCGGCGCCGACCTGATCCTGGTGCCGGAGCCCTTCGTCACCACCGCTCTGAGCAAGGTGGAGGGGGCCCGGGTGGCCCTGGATCTGACCCAGGAGTGGGCCAAGGTGTCGGATGCCGACATGGTCATGGGCTGTCTGGTGGTGAACAGGGCCTTTGCCCAGGCCAACCCCCAGGCCCTGAGACACTTTATGACCCAGTATGCCGTTTCCGCCGACTACTGCACCAGCCACCCCGCCGAGGCCGCCGTTTTTATTGAGGAGTTCGGCATCATGGGCTCCGCAGCCCTGGCGGAGAAGGCCATCCCCAACTGCAACATCGTGTGCGTTACCGGCCAGGAGATGGTGGATATGGTCACGGGGATGCTCGCCGTGCTGTTCGACGCCGACCCCAAGTCCGTGGGAGGCTCTCTGCCCGGGGAGGAGATGTTCTGGCTGGGGTAGGCTGCCAGAGGTGTGGGGGTGACACCCCCACACCCCGATAGGGGCGGATGTCCCCATCCGCCCGGTGTATAGGGCTGCGGGACGTGGCGATAGAATTTGTAGGGGCGGATATCATCCGCCCGCGGGCCGCCACATGGGGCGGCCCCTACGGGATGCGATGAACGTAAAACCCCGCAGGGCAAGGGCTCTGCCCTTGCCGGCCTGTGGATGGCGGCCCCATCCGCCCGATGAAATTTGCCGCCCCGGCGAGACTGTCGAAAAAGCAGTAGCACGTATAGATACGGGAAGGAAGATAGTTACGAAAGAAACCCAGGAAGGGTGTCTTTCGTTTTTGATCTTCTTCAGCTTGTCAAAAAGACTTTTTTGACAAGCTGACCGGGGCGCTGTCTATCGGACAGCGCCCCGGTGGTTCAGCGGTATATGGCGTGAATATCTTGTCAAATACGATGATCAGAAAAATCGACCGGCTTTTCAGCACATGATTTTGTCTGATCGGCATCTTTTTCAAATCGTGCCTTGATCCGCTCGTTTACGTGTGCGTCAAGGAGCTTTACCACTTTCATATCTTCTTCCCTGACAGGGATCGTGGCAATATCATCCTTCTCCCCACACTGAGGGAAAATGACCAGCCAATAGCCGTTGATGTTTTCCGGTTCCGTGATCCAACCTTGCATACCTTTATGAACGCCATCTCTTGCGTATCGTTCCTTTTCCGCGATAACTTCTACATGATCCATGTATGTCATGCTATTTACCTCCGTATGGATGGTGCGGGCAGGGCGGGTGATTGAATCGAGTAAAAAAGCACCCATCCAGCATCAGACATTCAGGACAATGTGTCTTGCCCTCTGCGTGATGTGTCCACCTGAGCCGATCCGGGAAAACGGTTGTTTTTTGTACCAGAACTACTCCAGTACATTGTTTATAGTAAATGGACTTTCTAAGTAGTAGGTGCAGAATATTCTTCTGCAAGCGGGGAGAGATCTGCCAAAAGTTATACGTTTCCATACAACGAAACTTGACTCTCAGACCGATCACTGATCCAAACTTCAATAAATGGATATAATGATCTCCCAATTCTTTTTTGTGTTCCCCGCCCCCGCAGGGGGGCGGGGAACACGGGTATTTCTTCTGCAAAGAAACACGAAACGAAATTGGGATATAATTATAACTTCCGAAGCAAAAGAATATCACGAAGAGTCAGTAAAAACTGTAATATTTCATCCGGAGGATACAGATGGGAAAGGGAATCGCCAAAAAAATAGCCGCCGGGGCGGTTTGGCTGCTGGTGTGGCAGCTGTGCTGGCTGGCGGTGGGACAGGATGTGCTGCTCCCCTCCCCCGCCGGGGTGGCCCGGCGGCTGGGGCAGCTGGTATGCACCCTGCCCTTCTGGCAGCAGGTGGGCCTGTCCCTGCTCCGGATCCTCACGGGCTATCTGCTGGCCCTGGCCCTGGGGGCGGCTTTGGGGGCTCTCACCGCCCGGTCCCGGCTGGCGGACTGCCTGCTCTCCCCCGCTCTGCGTACCGTGCGGGCCATCCCTGTGGCCTCCTTCATCATCCTGCTGTTCGTGCTCATGAGCAAGGAGTATATCCCCACGGTGACGTCCTTCCTGATGGTGCTGCCGGTGGTGTGGGCCAACGTGGATCAGGGGGTGCGGCAGACCGACACCGCCCTGCTGGAGATGGCCCGGGTGTTCCGCCTGTCCCCGGGCAGGGTGCTCCGGCACATCCGCCTGCCCGCGGTGATGCCCTTCTTTCTGGCCGCCGCCCGGACGGGAATGGGGCTGGCGTGGAAGGCGGGGGTGGCCGCCGAGGTGCTGGCCGCCCCGCGGCTGGGCATCGGCCGGGCCCTGTATGAGGCCAAGGTGTATCTGGAGAGCGAGGAGCTCTTTGCCTGGACGGCGGTGATCGTGGTGATCAGCGTTCTGCTGGAGCGGGGCCTGATCCGTCTGCTGGGGAGGTGGAGCTATGCGGCTTGACCGCGTGACCAAAAGCTACGGCGGCCGGACGGTACTGCGGGACTTCAGTCTGGAGCTGCCGGAGAAGGGGTTCTGCTGCGTGCTGGGCCCCTCCGGGGCGGGCAAGACCACCCTGCTGCGGCTGCTGGCGGGGCTGGAGGAGCCGGACAGCGGCCAGATCCGGCGGTCCGGCCCGGTGAGCATGGTGTTCCAGGAGGACCGCCTGCTGCCCTGGGAGACGGCGCTGGACAACGCGGCCCTCGCAGGTGAGCCGGAGCGGGCGCGAGAGCTGCTGGTCCGCCTGGGGCTGGAGGAGTGGCTGGACCGCCGCCCGGGGGAGCTGTCCGGGGGCATGTGCCGCCGGGTGGCCATCGCCCGGGCCCTGGCCGCCCCGGCGGGGGTGTATCTCATGGACGAGCCCCTGAAGGGGCTGGACAGTCAGACCCGGGCGCTGACCATGAAGGTCATCCGGCAGGAGACGAAGGACGCCCTGCTGGTGCTGGTGACCCATCAGGAGGAGGACGCCGCCGGGGCAGACCTGGTGATCAGAGTGGAGCAGCTCGGATAAAACGAAAACGACCTCCCCCGGCAAATGCCGGAGGAGGTCAATTATTATGCGTTCAAAGCCCCGAACCACAGGCGCTTCATGCCCTCCAGCCCGGCGGTCTGCATGATCTGCACGGAGGGATAGGCGTTGCCCTCGATGAGCACGGGGCCGTCGGCGGTGATGGCCACGTCCCAGCCGATGATCACCGCGTCGGGGGCCAGCTTTACCGCCTGCTCCACGGTGGCGCGCACCTGCTCCCACTGGGGAACATGGAAGCCGGGGATGGTGATGCCGGTGGTGGGGTGCAGCAGGAAGCGGTGGTCCTTCAGGTCGGCCCCCTGGGTGGTGACGATGCCGGTGTCCACATCCAGCCCGGCGAAGATGCCGCCGGAGCAGCCGTTGTCCACAAAGGCGCCGCCCACGCCCATGCGCAGCACGGCGGACACCAGCTTGCCCTTGATGGTCAGGGCCCGGACGGTGTTGACCGAGCCGGGGTGGAGGGAGGCCATCTCGTCGCACTGGGTCAGAAGGGACTCAGCGATGTAGTCGTCCCGCACCAGCCGCTGCCACACCTGCTCCCGGTTTTCCGGGGTGATGGTGCACAGCTCCACCCCCTCGCCGCCGGACTCGGTGCGGGGCTTCAGGATGCAGTGGGGGTGGGCGTCGGCAAAGGCGTCGAACTCCTCCCGGGTGTTCCGGAACACCCGGCCGATCCAGTCCCGGTGGATAAAGGGGGCGAAGGCCGCTAAAAAGCGGTCCTTCTCCTCGAACTCGTGGAAGATGGCCTGGGAGTTCTTCCGGTGGATGTCCCGCATGTCGAACAGGGTGACGAACTCCCGGCGGCCCCGGCGGTTGAGCAGGTAAAAGCGGTAGAGAAAGTAATCCGCAATGGTGCAGCGGTGGTTCAGATAGGCCCACAGGTAGTCGACCATCAGGCGGGAGCGGGAGAAGCCCAGCTCCTCCATGGCGTAACGGCCCATCTCGTCAAAGCGGGCGGTCAGACGCTGTAATTTTCCCATGTCAATGTTCCTCCTTGGAAGGTGTGAGTGCGGCGGTCAGCCGGTGCAGGGCGGCGGCCAGAGCGATGTTGCCTGCGAACAGCAGGGCGCAGCGGGACAGGCTCTCCGCCGGGGCGGAGAAGACGCTGACGTTCAGCAGGTAGATCTCCAGACTGCGCCGGCCCAGAAAGTCCAGCCCCCGGGACAGCAGGCCCAGAGGCAGCCTGTCCAGCAGCAGGGCCAGCAGCAGACAGCAGGGCACGGTGGTGAACAGGAACAGGTGGCAGTCCGGAAAGTGGACGGGCCAGCCGATCCAGTCCCGGGTCAGGTGGATATAAAAGTACCCCGCCCCCAGCAGGACGCTGCCCGTCCAGAACAGGGCGCTTTTCACGGTGAGGGGGCGGTCCTCCGCCACATAGAAGCCCAGCAGCAGCCCGAGAAAGTACACCGGGACGCGGAAAAACACGTCGGTATACTGCCAATAGCCCTCGTGGGTCAGCACCTGACACAGGGCAAGGCCCGTCAGGATGGCCCCCAGAGTGAGCAGCTCCCGGTGTCTGGAGCGCTTCCACCGGGCGAAGCACCAGGGGGTGGCGGCGTAAAAGCCCATGATCCCGGCCACATACCAGTTGAAGGCCCCCCGGGGCTGGACCCAGTAGTACAGCAGAGTGCAGTTCCAGATCAGGGCCGACCAGCCCGCCCGTCCGGACAGGATCAGATATAGGGTGTAGGGCACCATCACGGCGAAGTAGGCGGGCAGGATGCGGGCGGCCCGGCGGGAGAGAAAGGCGGCACGGTCCTGCTGCCGCCGGGACAGGGAGCACACCAGCCCCACGGCGGACAGGACGATGAAGATGTCCACTCCGCCGAAGCCCGCCCGGAACAGGGCGTTCAGGGGGGCAAAGGGCACCGGGGGCTGGGCGTGGAACAGCATGACCCACAGGATGGCGGCCCCCATGAGCTGGGAGCGGTATTTGCTCAATAGGGAGTATGTCATAGGGATTTTTAACCCACCCTCCCACCCTTTTAGTTGTATAGGGGGTAAACCCCCTATGACCCCCGGGCGGGGGATAATACCCGCCCGCGGGCCGCCACATGGGGCGGCCCCTACCAAAT
>CAKUHV010000033.1 GCA_934659445.1 uncultured Oscillospiraceae bacterium
GTGCAGTCCATGGCGTGGCCCATGTGCAGCTGGCCGGTGACGTTGGGGGGCGGCATGACGATGGTGAAGGGCTTCTTCTTGGGGTCGCGCTGGGCCTTGAAGCAGCCGGCGTCCTCCCACTGCTGGTAGACCCGGGACTCTACCTCCCGGGGCTCGTAGACCTTGGGCAGTTCTTTGTTCATGTTGATTCTCCTATCTGAAATATTGCTTATTTGATTCTCTTTATAGTTTTCCCGGTCTTTTCTGTCAGGAAGTCCGAAAACACAGCCGGATCGCCTGCAGTCATGGCGGCCTGCGGCAGAATATACGCGTGGCGCTGATCCACAAACAGCAGCCAGTACCCTTTGCATGCATAGGCCTCTGTAACCGCGCTGTACGGGCAGGCTTCCCGGAGGGTTCTTGTTTCCTCCGTCACGCCGTCCTCATTCAGACACACAAGGATTCTGCCGGCGTTCTGAAGGTTCCGCCGCCGGCTTCCCCACGCGGCCAGATGATCCTCAAACAGCGCCAGCGCAAGAAGCAGCGTCCCCATAAACAGAGGCCATGCCACCAACACCCACAAAGGCGTTTCCCCAACATAGCCGCCGTCCAGCCACGAAAGGGCAGAGAGCACCATGCTCCCGCCGAACAGAACCATGGCCAGCCGGAACAGCCGGCTGAACCAGCGGCGGACGCGGCTTTTGCGTCGATACACCCGGCAGAGTACCAGCATATCCCGGTAGGAATACCCCTCCGGCAGTTCAAAGCGAAATTCCATAAATGACCTCCAAAAAAACGCCCTGAGCCTTACGGCTCAGGGCGAAAAGATCCGCGGTACCACCTGAATTTCCCCGAAGGGACGCTCGATGCTCTGTAACGGGAGGGCCCGCCGGGGCTTACTGCTGGATTCAGCGCCGGAGCACGGAAGCCACCTTTGCCGCCCCCATCGCAGAGCTTGCACCGGCCGCTCTGTCTCTTTTTCCCGGGAAACGGGTACTCCTCTTCCGTATTGCTTTTGACTGGCCACTATTATATGCGGAGACGGCGGGAAAGTCAAGGGCGGCGGGGGGATTTGCACCGATTTATGCGCCGCGGCGGCCTGATGAGGATGCAGACAGCCGTTCCGGGGTCATCGGTAGGCTCACTTCAGAAAGGTCTGGTAGTCCACATAGTTGTCCCACAGCAGCTTGGGGGTGTCCAGTCCATAGGGGCAGTGGGCGGAGCAGCGGCCACAGTGCCGGCACTGGCGGATGCGCTCCATCTTCTCCTGCCACTCCGGGGACAGCCAGTTTTTGGCGGGGGCCCGGCGCAGCATCAGGGACATGCGGGCGCAGTCGTTGATCTGGATGCCGGCGGGGCAGGGCATACAGTAGCCGCAGCCCCGGCAGAAGTTGCCCGTCAACTCCTTCCGGTCGTGCTCGATGGCGGCGCGGCGCTCCTCGGTCATGGCGGCGGGGCGCTGCACGCAGTCCAGGAACTGCTCCAGCTCCCAGTCGTGCTGAACGCCCCAAATGGGCAGCACGCCGGGCTGGGTCTCCATAAAGGCGGAGGCGGCATAGCCGTCCCGGATCAGGCCGCCGGCCATGCCCTTCATGGCGATAAAGCCCATGTCGGCCCTGCGGCACTTCTCCACCAGCTCCTGCTCCTGGGGGCCGGACAGATAGCTGAAGGGGAACTGCAGGGTGGCGTACAGACCGGAGTCGATGGCCTCGTGGGCCACCTTCAGACCGTGGTTGGTGATGGAGATAAAGCGGATCTTGCCCTGTTCCTTTGCCTTCAGGGCGGCGTCGTACAGGCCGTCCTCTCCGCCCGGTCTGGGGCAGAAGGAGGGGTTATGGAACTGGTAGACGTCGATGTGGTCGGTTTGCAGGTTGCGCAGGCTGGTCTCCAGATCGGCCATCAGGGCCTGTCCGGTCTGGGCGTGGCTTTTGGTGGCCAGCCAGATCTTATCCCGCACGCCCTTCAGGGCATAGCCCATCTTTTCCTCGCTGTCGGTGTAGCTGCGGGCGGTGTCGAAATAGTTGATGCCCCCGTCCACCGCCCGGCGCAGCAGAGCGGCGGCCTCCTGTCTGGTGCAGCGCTGGATGGGCAGACACCCGAAGCCCTGCTTTTCCACCATCAGTTCTGTTTTGCCAAGTCTGAATTTTGCCATAAAGCTCCTCCTTCTTTTCGCCGGGCAGTCCGGCGGGTAAATCAAAATGCCGCCCGGCGCGGCGGGCGCAGATCACAGAGAATGCAGATATCCCTCCGCGTCGAATTCCTCCAGAAGGCTGTCCTTCCGCAGATAGAGGGGGTGGTGGGGGTGGCCCTTTTTGGAGCGGCGGCCCGCGGAATACCAGCGGGCGTTCCGGGACCGGCCCAGGTCGATCATGTCCCGGACACAGGCGGGCAGATAGGGCCGCTTTTCAATGATGGTGCCCCAGGCGGCCCACACCGCCGGGCTGCCCCCCCGGTTCAGAGACAGCAGATAGTCGAAGGCCTTCATGTTCTCCCGGTGGAGAAGGGGGTTGTATTCCTGCTCCATGTCGTCGGGGTCGGTGGCCCGCTGAGCGTATACGTTGAACATCAGGAAGCTGTCGAAGCCGTTGTGCAGGGCCACCCGCTCCACCGACTTCAGGGTGTTGTCCAGATCGTCCGGGGCGGCGGTGGAGGGGTTGATGCCCACGCAGATCAGGGGGTGCTCCCCCCGGGTGCCCAGAATGTAGCGGTATTCGGAATAGGTGTTGGGGACATACAGCCAGCGGCCGACGTCGTAATCCGGGCTGGGCAGCAGGGCCCGGGCCAGGGCGCGGTCAAAGTCCATCAGCGCCAGCTCGCTGGTCTGGCAGGCGGGGATGTGCATGGAGATACCTCCTGTCGGGATTTGGATGGGGGCGGCGTTATCGGGAGCGCTCCGGCCGGTTCAGCAGCACGACGGCCCCCAGGATCGCCGCCATGCCCAGCAGCTTATACGGGGTGACGGCCTCGTGATAGACCAGGATGCCCAGCAGGGCGGCCACAAAGGGCTCTACGGTGGCCAGAATGGCGGCCTTTCCGGCCTCGACGTGCCGCAGCCCGTCTGTATACAGGCAGTAGGGCAGGGCGCAGCACAGAACTCCGATGCCCAGGGCCCCGGCCCACGCCTGCCAGCAGCCCAGACGGGTGGGGATGGACAGGGGGTCCGCCATGGGCAGGGCGAACACGGTGCAGAACACAAGGGTGTAAAACGTGACGGTGGAGGAGGAATATTTCACCAGGGCGAACTTGCCGATGATGGAATACAGGGCGTATCCAAAGCCCGCGCCCAGACCAAAGAGAATGGTGGTGGGGCCCACAGACTGCTGCCCCAGAGGGAGCAGTCCGGTGACCAGCACGCACCCAAGAAAGGTGACCGCCAGAGCGGCCAGCTTGACGGGGGTGAGCCGCTCCCTGAAGAACAGGGCGGACATCAGGGTCACGAACACCGGGGAGGTATACAGCAGCACTGCCGCCACGGACATGGAGCTGGCGGAGATGGCGTTGAAGTAGCACCAATTGAAGAACAGCAGGGAGCACACCCCGGTGCCGAAAAACAGATACCA
This sequence comes from uncultured Oscillospiraceae bacterium, assembly GCA_934659445.1. Lineage (GTDB taxonomy): Bacteria > Bacillota > Clostridia > Oscillospirales > Oscillospiraceae > Lawsonibacter. Next base: position 3,540 of record CAKUHV010000033.1, read on the forward strand.
GTCCCCGGGACGGATGCGCAGGGCACCGGGGTCGGCGGCCAGCAGGAAGCCGCCATAGGCCAGAACGGACACCACCCCGCGCAGGGCCACCCCCTGGATCGAGGTGAGGCCGGCGGCGGTGAGCAGCTTCAGGAAAACGCCGATGCACCCCCACAGGGACGCGGCGGCCAGGATCTTCAAACAGGCTTTTTTCTCCATGGACTTGAGAACTCCTTCTGGAACAGCTATACTCAAAGGGTATTATAACGGGACCCGGGGGGGAACACAAGTGGATTATCCGAATATTGTTCAGGGGCGCTTTCTGGCCCGCCCCAACCGCTTTATCGCCAAGGTGGAGCTGGGCGGCCGGGAGGAGACCGTCCATGTGAAGAATACCGGCCGCTGCCGGGAGCTGCTGATCCCCGGCGCAGCGGTGTATATGCAGGACTGGGGGCAGGAGCACCCGGGGCGCAGGACCCGGTACGACCTGGTGACCGTGGATAAGGGCGGGCTGCTTATCAACATGGACGCACAGGCCCCCAACCGCCTGTTCCGGGAGTGGGCCGAAGGGGGACACTTTGTCCCCGGCCTGACCCTGCTGCGGTCAGAGGTGACCCACGGCGACTCCCGCTTCGACTTCTACTGGGAGGCGGGGGACCGCCGGGGCTTCGTGGAGGTGAAGGGGGTCACCCTGGAGGAGGACGGCGTGGTGCGCTTTCCCGACGCCCCCACTCTGCGGGGGGTGAAGCACCTGAACGGTCTGCTGAAGGCCCGGGAGGAGGGCTATGAGGCTGCCGTCTGCTTTGTGGTGCAGCTGGCGGGGGCGGACCATCTGGAGCCCAACGACCGCACCCATCCGGAGTTCGGACAGGCCCTGCGCAGGGAGGCGGAGGGCGGCGTGGCGGTGCTGGCCTTCTCCTGCCGGGTCACGCCGGACACCGTGACTCCGGCGGAGCCGGTGCCTGTGGTGCTGAACGGGCGCGCGGAGGGGGATCTGGACACCGGGGACGATCTGCCCCTTGCGGAGAGGGGAAAAATCGGATAAGATCAGAAAAAGCGGGAAAGGGAGCGGAAATGATGAAATATGCTTACCTCAACGGACATATTCTGGACGGCACCGCAGAGATGCAGGTGCAGGACGGGCTGGCCGTGCTGACAGAGGGGGAGAAGATCGTCGGTCTGGTGCCGGCGCGGGAGGTGCCCGAGGGGTATGCCCCCGTGGATCTGGACGGGCGGTATCTGCTGCCCGGTCTGATCAATATGCATGTGCATCTGGCGGGCAACGGCAAGCCCCAGAAGAAGCAGCGGGACAACGCGAAGCTGGTGGAGCTGCTGATGGGCAGCCCTCTGCTGAAGGCGGCGGCCTACCGCATGGTGGCCGGCTTTGCCAGAATCGAAGTGATGAGCGGCGTGACCACCATCCGCACCGTGGGCGGGCTGGGGGACTTCGACACCCGTCTGCGGGATGAGATCTCCACGGGAAAGCGGGTGGGCCCCCGCATTCTGGCAGCCAACGAGGGTATCTCCGTCCCCGGCGGGCACATGGCGGGCTCCGTGGCCGTGGCGGCGGCAAACATCCCACAGGCTCTGGCCCAGGTAGACCGGGCGAAGGAGCAGGGGGTGGATCTGATCAAGCTGATGATCACCGGCGGCGTGCTGGATGCCAAGGCCAAGGGCGTGCCCGGGGAGCTGAAGATGCCGCCGGAGATGGTGAAGGCCGTGTGTGACCGGGCCCACGCCCTGGGCTACACCGTGGCCGCCCATGTGGAATCCACCGAGGGGGTGCGGGTGGCTCTGGAGAACGGGGTGGACTCCATCGAGCACGGGGCCAAGCTGGACGACGACCTGATCCGCCTGTTCCGGGAGCGGGGGGCCTGCCTGTGCACCACCCTGTCCCCCGCCCTGCCCTACGCCCTGTTCGACCGCTCCGTCACCCATGCCACCGTGGTGGAGCAGTTCAACGGCAACATGGTGTTTGAGGGCATCAAGGACTGCGCCAGGGCGGCCCTGGAGCACGACATCCCCGTGGTGCTGGGCAACGACGTGGGCTGCCCCTGGATCACCCAGTACGACTTCTGGCGGGAGCTGTATTACTTCCACAAGTATGTGGGGGTGTCCAACCGCTTTGCCCTGTATACGGCCACCGGTCGGGCCGCCCAGGTCGCCGGACTGGGGGATGTGACCGGCACGGTGGAGGCGGGCAGGTGCGCCGACCTGATCGCGGTTCGGGAGGACCCGCTGGCCGACCTGCGGGCCCTGCGCCATGTGGACATGGTGGTGACACGGGGCCGGAGGATCGACCACCCCAAGGTAAAGGTGAACCAGCGGGTGGCAGCCGAGCTGGACAAGTTCCTGTAAAACGGATCAAAAGCGGCCCTTTCCACGGGAAAGGGCCGCTTTTATGGCGTTATCGGAAGCGGGGGGAGCGGGGGCGCTTATACCGGCACAGCTGCTCCTGACAGCTGCCGCAGCGCAGACGGCGGTTGGAGCCGTACCAGAACCGCTCCGGGTGGCGGGCAAAGCGCACCTCCCAGCAGACCAGCACCACGATGCTGGTGCCCACCAGGCTGCGGGCGTAGAAATGGGGCACGCACAGAAGGGACGCGGCCATCATCCAGGAGCCCCAGGCGAAGATGCGGCAGTTGACGCAGCAGCGGTTCTTCATCAGAAAGGTCTGGAAGGGGCAGAAGAACAGCACGCACACCAGGTCGAACAGGTAGCACAGGGCGCACAGCAGCACCAGCTCGGCCACGCGGAGAATGCCCCGCAGGTACAAAACACCGAAGGTCAGGTTGATGGCCAGCCACACGGCGGCCACCTTCAGGGCGCCCCGGTTCTGCTCCCGGACGGCGGCCTTCAGCTTTTGGGGGTCGCAGCCGGGGTCGGGGTCGTAGCCGGCGGGGTACTGCTTCAGGCATCCGGTGGTCAGCCCGCTTTTGGGGTTGAGCTGCACCACCATGGACAGCAGCACCGCCAGCCACAGCAGGGTCAGCGCCCAGCCGGGCCGCCCGGCGGTGAAGTCCAGCAGGTCGGGCCGGAGGAGATAGACGGTCAGAATGGTCAGAAAGACCGCCAGACGGAAGAAAAGATCCGCAAGATAGCGCCGGGTGACCGGCGACAGGATTGGCACAGAACAGGACCTCCTTTTCGGCGGGCGGGGGCTTACAGCTCCCGCCGCCCCTCCAGCGCGCGCATAAGGGTGGCGTCGTCGGCATACTCCAGATGGCTGCCCACGGGGATGCCGTAGGCCAGACGGGTGACCTTGACCCCGAAGGGCTTCAGCAGGCGGCAGAGATACATGGCCGTGGCCTCCCCCTCCGTGTCCGGGTTGGTGGCCATGATGACCTCATTCACGCCACCGGCGGCCACCCGCTCCACCAGAGACTTGATGTGCAGATCGTCGGGCCCCACATGGCTCATGGGGGAGATGACCCCGTGGAGCACATGGTACAGCCCGCCGTACTCCCGGCTGCGCTCCATGGCCATCACGTCCTTGGGGTCGGCCACCACGCAGATGAGGGAGTGGTCCCGGCGGGGGCTGGCGCAGATGGCGCAGGGGCCGTCCCCCTCGGTCAGATTCTGACACACGGGACAGCAGTGGATGGACGTCTTGGCGTCCAGAATGGCCTGAGCGAAGGCGCGGGCGTCCTCCTCCGGCTGATCCAGCATATAGAAGGCCAGGCGCTGGGCCGACTTGCGGCCAACGCCGGGCAGCTTTGCAAAGTGCTCCACCAGCGCCTCCAGGGCGGGGGGAAGATATTCCATAGCGACAGGACCTCCGATGTCTTAAACTCGCAGGGCGGCGATGGCGGCGGCCACGTCCTCTTTCCCGTACACGGCGGAACCGGCCACCAATACGTTGGCCCCGGCCTGGGCCACCAGGGGGGCGGTCTTGGCGTTGATGCCGCCGTCTACCTCCAGCTCGCAGGCGGGATTGTACCGGTTGATGAAGGCGCGTACCTGCCGGATGGTGTCAAGCTGAGACTCCATGAAGGCCTGACCGCCGAAGCCCGGTTCCACCGTCATCACCAGCACCATGTCCAGCTGCTCGATGTAGGGCAGCACCGCCCGGGCGTCGGTGATGGGCCGCAGGGCGACGGCCTTTTTCACCCCGCACTTGCCCATGATCTCCAGAGCCTGAGCGATGCGGGTGGGGTGGTCGGCCTCCAGATGGACGCTCAGCAGGTCCGCCCCGGCCCGGGCGAAGTCCTCGATGTACCGCGCGGGCTTGTCGATCATCAGGTGGACGTCCAGAAACATATCGGTGCACTTGCGGATGGACTGCACCACCGGGATGCCGATGGTGATGTTGGGCACGAAGCAGCCGTCCATCACGTCTACATGAAGATAGTCGGCGGAGGAGACCCGCTGGATGTCCCGCTGCAGATTTACAAAGTCGGCGGAGAGAATGGAGGGGGCGATCTTGACCATGGCGCTGGCTTCCTTTCCGAAATAAGGTGGGGGACGGGCGGAGCAGGGGGGCGGCGGCAGGCATAGGATAAACCGGCGGGAACACAGCCGCCGGACGGGCGGAGCGCTCCAGAGCTGCGCCCATGGCCGCCGCCCGGCCGCCCGGTCTGCGGCTGCTCCGTCCACGCGGCAGCCGCCCGAAGGGGCGGCTGCTTTTGTACTGTCCGGACCATTGTACCGTGTTTTGGGGCGGATTGCAAGAACTCCCGGCCTTGTCCGCCGATTTTCTTGACACACCTCCGGCGGAGGGGTACAATGACAGCGGATACAAGGCGATGACCGCGCCGCGCAGCCGGGACGCGGAGAAACGGGAGGGTACAGAATGGAGAGTTCTATGGAAAAACGGGTCAGACGTTCTACCGCGCCGATCTATCTGGTGGGTGTGGTCTGGCTGGTGCTGGCGCTGGCCTCCTCCCACTCCATGGGGATGGGAGACGCGCTTCTTGCTGCAGCCCTGTCCGCCGTGGCCTTTGTGGTGGGCAAGGCGATATTTCCGGACAAGAGCTACACCGTGCCCGCCGGACAGGCAGCCAAGGAGGCCGGGAAAAAGGAAGAAAAGAAGCCCGAGCCCCCCAAGGACCCCGAGGTGCAGAAGCTGCTGCAGGAGCGGGAGCGGGCCGTCTCTGAGATGCGCCGGCTGAACGACAGCATCAAGGACGAGAAGATCTCTGCCCAGATCGACCATCTGGAGGAGGTCACCGGCAAGATCATCGACCAGGTGGTGGCCCAGCCCAAGAAGCGGCCCCAGATCCGCCGGTTCCTGGACTACTATCTGCCCACCACCCTGAAGCTGCTCAACGCCTATGACCGCATGGCCGCCGCCGGGGTGAACGGAGAGAACATCTCCGTGACCAAGGAGAAGATCGAGGACATGATGGACACCATCGTCAGGGCCTTTGACAAGCAGCTGGACGGCCTGTTCGGCGAGGAGGCCCTGGACGTGTCCACCGACATCACGGTGATGGAGGATCTGCTGGCCCGGGAGGGGCTTGCCGGCGGCCAGATCGGCGAAGAAAACGGCGAAGTCAAGCTGGAGCTTTAAGGGGGCGCACAGATGGATCGGCTCAACGAGTATAAGCAGCGCAGCCGTACCGGCTGTCTGGCGCTGGCCCTGTGCTTTTCCGTCCCCGCAGCGGCAGAGCTGCTGCTGTTCTTTGTACACGACTTTGATCCCCTGATGCTGCTGTCCTTTGTGGTGCTGGCCGGAGCCAGCGTCTACTGGTGGCGCCGGTGGGCGGACACGCCGAAGAAGAAAGATCAAAAATAAAACGGGCGAGCCGGACAAACCGGCACAGGCCCAACAATCAAGGAGGAAATCTGAATGAGTGACCAACTGAACCTGACGCCGGAACTGACCCTGACCCCCGATGCCGCCGCCGCGGCACAGGCCCCCGCCGCACCGGAGCTGACTCTGGAGCCCTCCGCCCCAGACACCGCCGTCCAGGCCGCGGCACAGGCCGCCCGGGACGCCAACGCCGTCAAGCTGGACGAGTCTCTGCTCAGCGAAGCGGAGCGGAAGATGGTGGACGACTTCTCCCGGAAGATCGACGTCAGCGATTCCAACATGGTCATGCAGTACGGCGCTGCCGCCCAGAAGAACATCGCCGCCTTCTCTGAAAGTGCTCTGAACAACGTCAGGACCAAGGATCTGGGGGAGGTGGGCGACGCCCTGTCCTCTCTGGTGGTAGAGTTGAAGACCTTTGGCCAGCCGGAGAAGAAGGGGATCGCCGGCCTGTTCCAGAAGAAGAAAAACGAGCTGGAGGCGCTGAAGGCCAGCTACTCCAAGGCCGAGGTCAATGTGGAGAAGATCGTCCGCGTGCTGGAGAACCATCAGGTGGTGCTGATGAAGGACATCGCCATGTTCGACCAGATGTACGATCTGAACACCAAGTATTACAAGGAACTGACCATGTACATCCTGGCCGGCAAGAAGCGGCTGGAGTCCCTGCGGGCCAACGAGTTGGAGCAGCTGCGCAAGAAGGCGGAGGAGACCGGCGCCCAGGAGGATGCCCAGGCCTACAACGATTTCACAAACCTGTGCAACCGCTTCGAGAAGAAGCTCCACGACCTGGAACTGACCCGGATGATCTCCATCCAGATGGGCCCCCAGACCCGCCTGCTGCAGAACAACGACACCCAGATGCTGGAGAAGATCCAGTCCTCTCTGGTGAACACCATCCCCCTGTGGAAGAGCCAGATGGTGCTGGCCCTGGGTCTGGAGCACGGCCGTCAGGCCACCGCTGCCCAGACCGCCGTGACCAACATGACCAACGACCTGCTGAAGAAGAACGCCGACATGCTGAAGATGGGCACCATCGAGACCGCCAAGGAGGCCGAGCGCTCCGTGGTCTCCATCGAGACCCTGCAGCACACCAACCAGCAGCTGATCTCCACTCTGGACGAGGTGATGAAGATCCAGACCGAGGGCGCCCAGAAGCGCAAGGAGGCCGAGGCCGAGCTGGGCCGCATTGAAGGTGAGCTGAAGCAGAAGCTGCTGGAGCTGCACTAAGAGAGAAAGTCGCAGAGCGGTCGTGGCCCAGCTCGAAGGGGACCCGGACAAAGCCCAGCGAAGCGGGTTTGTCCGGGAGAGGCGGAGCAGCGGAGCGAGTGAGCTTTCGCCGACAGGCGGAAACGAGGGATGCGAAGCATGTGATGCCGACGGGCTGCATCGTGGGCGAGCTGAAGCAGAAGCTGCTGGAACTGCATTAAGCGTCCGAGCCGTCGTGAGCAGCGCGGATGGACTGAAGCGAGGGCGAGGGAGGGCGGCCATCGGCCGCCGACACCAGCCCGAGTCGGAGGGAAGCCGCGCGTCGCGAACAGGCGAAGTGGGCAATACCGTAGGGGCGGATGTCCTCATCCGCCCGGAGCTTTGCGGCTGACAACGGCTCTGACAAAGCAAAATTTCCTGCCATAGAAAGGAAATCCTATGAAGATATTTCAGAAAACCTGGGTCGCCCTTCTGGTGACCGCGGCCATGATCGCCGGGGCGGTGGCCATCTGGAGCAGCAAGCCGGATGCGCCTGCGGTGGCCGCGCCCACGGGCAGCGCGGCGCTGGACGAAGGCCTGGACACCTCTGACTACGCCAGATGGATCCTGGATGACGCGGGTAGGCTGTCCGACACCACCGAGCGGCAGATCTGCCTGTATAACGCCAACTGGGTGCAGCGGTACGACTCCCTCATCGCCGTGGCGGTGATGGACGGGGTGGACGGCGACCTGTACGACTGGGCCGTGGGCACGGCCGTGGACATCGAGCTGTCCGCCACCGACGGCCTGCTGGCCATCGATGTCAGCCAGAACGCGGTGCAGCTGGTGGTGGGTCAGGATTACCCCCTGAGCGACAGCCAGATCACCGCCTATACCACCAACTACATGGCTGACGAGGTGAACAGGGGGAACTATGACGCCGCCGTGCTGAAGCTCTTCGGCGCCCTGAACCAGTACTATGTGGACAACTACGGACTGGGCTACATGGACAACGGCGACGCCGTGAACGTCTCCTCCACCGAGAGCGCTTTGGCCACGGTGATCATCCTGTTGGTGATGTTCCTGATCGTGGCCACCATCGTGGACTCTCTGCGCTGCGCCAGCTACCGCAGCCGGTACTACGGCGTGGCCGCGCCCCCCTATGCCTTCCGGCCCATCCTGTTCTGGCACGGGCCCAGCTACGGCTGGTACCGGCGGCGCTGGCACGCGCCCCCTCCCCCGCCGCCCCCCAGAGGGCCGAGAGGCCCCGGAGGTCCCAGACCCGGCGGACCCGGCCCGCGCCCGGGCGGCGGCAGCTTTAACGGCTTCTCCGGTCCCAGAAACGGCGGCAGCCGTCCCGGCGGCTCCTCCGGCTCCTTCCGGGGCGGCGGCTTTGGCGGCAGTCGGGGCGGCGGTTTCGGCGGCGGCCGTGGCGGAGGCTTCGGCGGCGGCAGTCGCGGCGGCGGCTTTGGCGGCGGCCGTGGCGGAGGCTTCGGCGGCGGTGGCGGCCGGGGCGGAGGCTTCCGGTAAAACAGAAAAATGGAAAACAGGGCGTCTGCTTTAGCAGACGCCCTGTTTTTGATGTATGAGCCCTCGTTATTTCGCGCAGCGGTACAGGAACGTTGCGATCTGTGCTCTTGTGCAGCTGTTGTCGGGGGCGAACAGCCCGCTGCCGATGCCGCTTCTTACCCCTCTGGCTGCCGCCCACTCCACAGCTGCGGCGTACCAGGCGTCGGCGGACACGTCGGAGAAGCTGCCGCCGGGCTTTGTGTGGCTGCCCATGGCCCGGAACAGGAAGGTCACGCTCTGGGCCCGGGTGCAGGCATCGCCCACGCCGAAGGTGCCGCCGGGCTTTCCGGCGGCGATTCCCTCGCTGGCCGCCCAGCGGACGGCCTCGGCGTACCAGACGTCCTCATCCACGTCGGAGGAGGGCATGATGTAATTCACCACGGGGCTGCCCGCCGCCCGCCACAGGAAGGTGACGATCTGCTCCCGGGTACAGGGGTCGCCGGAGCCGAACAGGCCGCCGCCCACGCCGTCGGTGATACCCCGCTCCGCAGCCCGCTTTACGGCGTCATAGAAGTAGTCCTCCGGCCGGACGTCTTCAAACAGGGGCTGCTCCGCCTTCGGGCCGTAGGTCACCTGAATGGTCACCGCGCCCTCCGGCTGGACAAAATTAAATTGGGAGTTTTATGACGGAAAATGAACAAACTGAAAAATGTTGCAAAAGGGCGGAAATAGATGGGAACGGCCCTTGCAATTTCAGAAATTCATGGTATCCTGTACAGGCAAAGAGAGCGCCCCACGGGGCGGAGATCATACTCCGATCCTTTCCCGCGTTCCCGGCCCCCGCAGGGGGCGGGGAGCACAGAGGCTCCGATGGTCAAGGGAACGGACAGGACCGGGAGAAGCGATAAAGGAACATGAAGCCATGAACATCAAGACAAGGTGTCTCGCTGCGGCGCTGGCCTGCGCCCTGCTGGCCGGCTGCGGCGGGCCGAAAAATACGCCGTCCGCGTCCGGAAGTGCGTCCGGCGGCGGGACGCAGTCCTCCGCCATTTCCTCCGGCGGAGAGGGGACGGATATAAGCAGCGTGCCCGCACCTGCGGGCAGCTCTTCTGCGGGGCAGAAGAGCGATGAATCTCAGCCCGGGCAGCCGCAGCCGGATCCGGCTGCGGGCAGTCAGAGCGACCCGGACGCTGCACCCAACACGGAGGGGGGCGACGGCACGGAAGCGCCCTTCGACTTTACCCAGGACGCGCCGGAGACCCCCAAGGTGGACGACACCTATTTTGCCGACGCCGCCTTTGTGGGGGACTCCCGCACCGACGGTCTGCTGATCTACGGCGGGATGAAGGGGGCTGCCAATCTGACCTCCAACGGCCTGTCCATCTTCCGGCTGGAGGAGAAGAAGGCCCTGACCATTGACGGAAAGAAGTACACCCTGCTGGAAGCCCTGGCCCTGAAGCAGTACGGCAAGGTCTACCTCTCTCTCGGGGTGAACGAGCTGGGGTATTACGACGACGAGGGGTTCTATGAGTCCTACTGCAAGGCGGTGGACGACATCCGGGCCTGCCAGCCCGACGCGGTGATCTACATTCAGGGACTGATCCCCCTGAACGAGGGTGTGATTCGCCAGTCCGGCGGCCGGGACTATCTGAAAAACGACCATCTGCGCATCTACAACGACCTGATGCGTAAGACGGCCCGGGAGAAGAACGTGGTGTTCCTGGACCTGTACTCCGCCTTTGTGGACGGAGACGGGGAGCTGCCCGCCGAGGCCAGCAAGGACGGCGTCCATCTGCGGAAGGACTACTGCCGCCAGTGGATAGACTATCTGCGGACCCACACCGTCAGCCACGACGCCTATTTCGCCGGGCAGGGGACGGAACAGAAGGAAAGCGAGGAGACGACAGCATGAAAAAGTGGATGTGCGGCCTGCTGGCAGCCATAATGGGACTGACCCTTGCCGCCTGCGGCAGCAGGGAGCCGGAGGTGAAGGCGTGGACAGCTGCGGACGGGCAGGCCATCGTGGACAGCGGGGCCTTCTCCGACGAGCTGGACGAGCTGGATGTGGAGTCCGCCTGCGCCGTATACGGCCTGGACGCCGGGCAGGTCAGCGCGGACAGCTTCATCCGCCGCTCCGCCGGGGCTACCTGTGAGGAGGTCGCGGTGCTGGTGTTCGACAGTCAGGAGCACGCCAAAGCGGCGGTGTCCGTGCTGGAGGACTATGCGGAAAACCAGATGGAGGAGAACCGGGATTACCGCCCGGCGGAGATCCTCAAGCTGGAGAACAAGTGGCTGGAGCAGCGGGACAACACCGTTCTGCTGGTGGTGGCCAACGACCTGAAGGCCGCCCAGGACGCGGTGAAGTGAGAAAGAAAAAAGCACCGGGCGTCTGCGAAAGCAGACGCCCGGTGCTTTTGTACTTTTTCGATATTATTGCACATGTGTGTGGTTGTTGATGTGCTTGGAGCAGTAGCAGTAGTAGCCGTTGCACTTGGAGCAGTAGCGGAACTCCATATCCGGGTCGTCGGCGTCGGTGATACCGCACACGGCGCACTTGTGCAGATAGCCCTTGCGCTCCTGCACCTCCTTCTGGGCCTTCTTGAAGTTCACCACTTGGGGGCTGGTGCGGCGGCGCACCTGCTGCCCCTTCCGGCGGAACAGGTCCAGCAGGTCGTCTCCGAAGAAGACGAAGTAGTTCAGCAGGGCGATGATGGGAAGAACGGCCCGCAGCATATTGCGCTGAGCCAGATAATAGGCGATGTCGAAGGCGAACAGTCCGGCGTCCAGATAGGCCAGCCACTTCACCTTCAGGGGGATGATGCCGTACAGCAGCACCCGCATGTCGGGGTACAGGGTGGCGAAGGAGAAGAACATGGACAGGTTCACATAATACATGTTGGCCGTCTCGTAGTAGTAGCCGCCCAGCATCTCGTGGGTGAGGGGAGCAAGGGCATAGGTGATGAAGCCCACCAGCAGGTTCAGGACCACGCCCAGAAAGTAGAACATATTGAACCGGGCGGTGCCCCACTGGCGCTCCAGCGCGGTGCCGATCTGATAATAGAAGAAGGTGGTGATGGCGAACACCAGACACCGGAGGAACATACTGCTCTCCCCCGAGGAGACGGGGACGAAGATAAAGGATACCAGCCGCCACACCTGGCCGTGCAGGACCAGCTCGGGATACAGGCGGGTGAACCAGGAGAACGCGCCGCTGGTGAGGATGTCCCCCACAAAGATGATCACGCTGCCGATGGCCACATACTGCATCAGCTCGGGGATACCGAAATTGGGGTGTTTATAACAGAAGCGGTCCAGCCAGCGGGAAACGGCCTTCATGGACAGCCCTCCTTTGTCGTTAGAATCTCGTTCATAAACGTAACGCAACGACCATTCTACCCGCTTTTCCGCAAAAAGTCCATGAGCAAAATGTAAACAATGGATGCTCCGCCTTTTCAAAGGGGAAAAACCGTGGTAAAATAACCCGGCAGAGAACTGCTGCGGTCCGGCAGGGCCGCGTATCAGAGGAAACGGGGTGCTGTTTTATGAAGGGGATACTCTGGGAACAGCGGGTCAGCGGCGTGGTGTCCGCCCTGCTCACGGCGGCGGCGGGGGCCTTCCTGCTGTTCTGGCCCGACCGGTCGGTGAATCTGCTGTGCAGTCTGCTGGGGGCGGCCCTGCTGGTGATCGGTCTGGCCTATGTGCTGGGCTGTCTGGCCCGCCGCCGGGGCGGCGTGCCCATGTGGTTCCTGATCCCGGGGGTCATTCTGGCTGCCCTGGGTCTGTGGCTGATGAAAAGTCCCTCGGCGGTGATGACTCTGGTGCAGTACGTTTT
>CAKUHV010000034.1 GCA_934659445.1 uncultured Oscillospiraceae bacterium
TTCGGAATAGTGTAGTGCTGGCGGTCTATCTCTTGTTTTCGGTTGCTTGCTTCCTTACCGTACATGAGCATTTGCAGAAGAAATATCCGTGTTCCCCGCCCCCTGCGGGGACGGGGAACACAAAAAAAGAATTGGGAGTTATTTTTCTCCCCTTTCTATTCTCCTCCTGCCCCGCATATACATAGCACAACCGCGGGCTTCGCCCAAAAACAGGGGGAGTTGTTGTCATTGTGAAAGGGAACATGGAAGACCGGGCCTGCGCGCTGGCCCTGTACATCATAGAAAACCGGGCCACCGTCCGCGCCGCCGCCCGCAGATTCGGCATTTCAAAATCCACGGTCCACAAGGACATCCGGGACCGCCTGCCCCTGTTCAACCGCCCCCTCGCCCTGCAGGTGATAGCCGTTCTGGAGGAAAATAAGGCCCAGCGGCACATCCGGGGCGGGCTGGCCACCCGGGAGAAATACCTGCATCTGCATCAGCAGGCGGCGGAGGGAAAATAAATCCGCAGGCCGTTGCGGCCAGCTCCGTTTTGTGTTACAATGGAGAAAAATTTCACCCCATGAGGAGGAGCCGCCATGAGCTACGCCGATCAGGTCTTTATACAGAACTGCAAGGATATTCTGTCCCGGGGCGTGTGGGACACCGACCGCCCTGTCCGTCCCCGCTGGGAGGACGGCACCCCCGCCCACACCATCAAGCTGTTCGGCGTGGTCAACCGCTACGACCTGCGGGAGGAATTTCCCATCCTCACCGTGCGCAAGCAGTTTTTGAAGTCCGCCGTGGACGAGCTGCTGTGGATCTGGCAGAAGAAGTCCAATAACATCCACGATCTGGGCAGCCACGTGTGGGACGCCTGGGCGGACGAGAACGGCTCCATCGGCAAGGCCTACGGCTATCAGCTGGGGGTGAAGCATCACTACCCCCAGGGGGATATGGACCAGGTGGACAAGGTGCTGTGGGACCTGAAGCACGACCCGGGCAGCCGCCGCATCCTCACCAATATCTACAACCACCATGACCTGAGCGAGATGGCCCTGTACCCCTGTGCCTACTCCATGACCTTCAACGTCTCCGGCAACACCCTGAACTCTATCCTGAACCAGCGCAGCCAGGATATGCTCACCGCCAACGGCTGGAACGTGATGCAGTACGCCGTGCTCACCCACATGCTGGCCCAGGTGTCCGGGCTGGAGGCCGGCGAGTTCGTCCACGTCATCGCCGACTGCCACATCTACGACCGCCACGTCCCCGTGGTGGAGGAGATCATCGCCCGCCAGCCCTATGACGCCCCCAGGTTCACCCTGGACCCCGCGGTCACCGACTTCTACGCCTTCACCAAGGACAGCGTCAAGCTGGAGGGCTATCAGGCCCACCCCCTGGACACAAAGATCCCCGTGGCGGTGTAAGGAGCGGACCATGAATCTCATCGTTGCTGTTGACAAGAACTGGGCCATCGGGAAGGACGGCGACCAGCTGATCTACATTCCAGAGGATCTGAAGCACTTCAAGGCCCTGACCACCGGCCACCCGGTGATCCTGGGCCGCAGGACCATGGCCACCTTCCCCGGCGGGCGGCCCCTGAAGGGCCGCCGGAACCTGATCCTGTCCCGGGACCCGGCCTTCGCCCCCGAGGGGGGCGAGGTATACCCCGACCTGGAGCGGCTTCTGGCCGCCGCCCCGGCGGACAGCTTCGTGGTGGGGGGTGCGTCGGTCTACGCCGCGCTGCTGCCCCACTGTGACACCGCCCACATCACCCGGATCGATGCCGCCTTCCCCGCGGATAAGTACTTTCCCGATCTGGACGCGGACCCGGAGTGGCAGATAGAGGACGTCTCTGACCCCATGGAGCACAACGGGCTGTCCTTCCGGTATTACACCTATATCCGTAAGTAAAAACACACCCCCGGCCGGTGGCCGGGGGTGTGTTTTTACTTCTCAAAGCCGGAGCAGTTTTCCTGATAAAACCGCTCCGCGCCCGCATGCAGGGCGATGGGCAGCCCCTCCCACAGGAAGCCCTCCTCCTTTATCGCTGCCATGGCCGGGTGCTCCTCCTTCAGGGTATCCCGCGCCTGCCACAGGGCCTGGGTCAGGGCGTAGACCTGTTCCTCGTCCATGGATGCGTCCACGCACAAAAGACACTTACTGCCGAAGGTGGGGATCTCCTCCACTTGGCCGACATAGCTCTCCGCGGGGATGGCCGCGGCGCAGTAGACCTCGTTGGCGGCCAGGAGCTGCTCCAGCTCCTCCAGGGTATACCGCAGCACATTGCAGGGCAGCTGCCGTGACAGGTTCACCAGCCCCTCCGCCGGAGTGCCCACAAAGCCGTGGACCGCGTCCAGCTTGCCCTCGGCCAGCTCACGCCAGCCCTGCTCCAGACTGCAATTCTCCAGCACCGGGCCGTCTCCGTCCGTCTTCAGCACCTCAAGGCTCACCTGAGCCGTCTGCTCCGTCACTGAGTTCTCCGGCCCCACGCCCAGGCGCTCTGTAGTTATGTCGTGGACATACAGCAGACCGCTGTCCGCCGGAGCCAGCCAGGTGGATACGCTCACATACACCGCGCCGATGGCCCGCAGGCCCTCCGCCGTTCCGGCCTGCAGCGCGTCATAGGCGGCATCTGCCGTGACCAGACCCAGATCGATCTCACCGGAGGACAGGTCGGCGATGTTCTGCTCCGAGCCGGTGGAGGCTCCCACGTTCAGCTTTCGGGTCTCGCTGGCCATTGCCCCGGCAATGGCCCGGCCCACGGGGTACATGGTGCCGCCGCTGTCTGCGGTGCCGATGGTCAGCACCTCCAGCGGCGCCGGACGCGGGGCGCACGCCGCCGCAGTCAGCAACAGAAGGAGCGCCGCCGCTCCCGTCCATATCCTGCGCACATTCACCGGTCGTGCCCTCCTTTTCCCCGTCAGCCTGCGGCCGGAAAAACGGCCATTGAGCGCAGTATAACACAAAAACCGGCTTTGTACAACCACTGTTTCCCACGGGCGTCGCACTAAAAAGTCCCGGCGCCTCATATGAGGCGCCGGGTGTGAGAAAAGAGAGGGGCTCTTGAAGAAGGTTGTGTTACGCCACGATACCGGCGAAGATGGACAGGAAGATGGGGTTGTAGATGTCGTCAATGATCACGGCGAAGGAGGGATACAGCACCCAGGCCACATTGTGCCAGCCGTACTGGTCCATAACGGCCTTCTCGTTGGCCACGGCGTTAGGGCCGGAGCCGCAGCCCCAACCGCAGTTGCCGGCGGTCATAACGGCGGCGCCGTAGTCGCGGCCAAACATGTTGAAGGAGACGAAGATACCGAACAGAGCCATCAAAATCGCCTGAGCCAGCAGGATCACACCCATCTGACCGGCGACGGGGGCCAGGGCGGTAATGTCGATGGTCATCAGCACCAGGGCCAGATACAGCTCCAGGAACATATGCTCAATGGCGTCCACCTCAGGGGTGTTGAACTGGATGTTGCAGACCTCCATGATGTTGCGGACAATAGCGCCAGCGAACAGGCAGCCGATGAACTTAGGCATCTCAATGCCGGGGATGTTGTCCAGCAGGCAGTAGATGGGCATACCCAGGGCGGCGGCCAGCAGGCACAGAGCGAAGGTGGAGACCATGCGGCCGTTGTTCAGCTCGGGAACGCTGCCGGTCATCTCGGCGTCGGGCTTGTCGTTGGGGTCGGACTTCAGACCGTGACGGGAGATCAGGAAGGCAGCCACAGGGCCGCCGATGAGGGAGCCCATGATGTTGCCCATGGTACCGGCGGCCACGCCCACAGTGGTGGCAGAGTCGGGAGCGCCGAACTTATCAATAAAGATGGAGCCAAAGGCGGAGGCGGTGCCCACGCCGCCGGACATGGCAGAGGAGGAGCACTGTAGGGCCAGCAGGGGGTGCAGGCCGATGACCTTGCCCACCAGAACACCCAGCACATCCTGCAGGGTGATGAGCACGCAGGCAGCCACGGCAATCTTGATGCACAGCTTGCCGCCGGCGCGGCGCAGCAGCTTATAACTGAAGCCGAAGCCCACACACAGGAAGAAGATGTTCTGGCACAGATCCTTGATGGTGGCAACGTCGAACTTGATGGCCATGACGCCGGTGCCCTTGATCACGGCGATGATGATAGAAAACAGCAGGCCGGAGACCACAGGGGCGGGGATTGCGAACTTTCTCAGGGCGCCGCTGTGGGCTACCATCCACCGGCCCATAAAGATCACGATGGCGGCAAAGCCCAGGCTGCACAGATACTCAAACTTGAACGAGGCAACTGCCCCGTCGGCCGCCGGAGTATAGGTGCCGAAGTAGGAAAGGATATGTTCCATTTGTTACTCCTCCTTGTTGTATATATGACGTTCTCCAGAATGAGTGTCCGTCTTTCATTTGTGCATTATACGAAGAGAAAAATGGAAAATCAATTTTTGTACTTAATGAACGACTTTTGTAAGTAACGTTAATTTTTTGTAAATAACACGGGCCGGAACCGTTTCCAAAAGTACATATGTCCGTCCGCTGCGGAGTGCCCCTGCGGCAAACAAAAAAATCCCTCCGCCTGCGGCGGAGGGATTTTGGATTTCTTTCAGGACTCGATGCCCCGGGAGATCAGGTATTTCTTGACCATGAGCGCCACCTTGAAGGTGATGGCGTCGTCAAACTCCCGCAGGTCCAGCCCGGTGAGCTTCTTGATCTTCTCCAGACGGTAGACCAGGGTGTTCCGGTGGACGAAGAGCTTGCGGGCGGTCTCGGACACGTTCAGGTTGTTCTCGAAGAACTTGTTGATGGTCAGCAGGGTCTCCTGATCCAGCGCATCGATGGGGTTCTTCTTAAAGACCTCCTGCAGGAACATCTGGCACAGGACGGTGGGCAGCTGATAGATCAGACGGCCGATGCCCAGGTTCTCGTAGTTGATCACGGTCTTCTCGGTGTCGAACACCTTGCCCACATCGATGGCCACGCCGGCCTCTTTATAGGCCCGGGCCAGGTCGCGGATGTGATTGACCACGGTGCTGATGCCGATGACCACCTTTACCCCCAGCTCCTGCTGCACGGCGGTGGCGATCTGCTTGGCGATCTTCATAAGCTCTTTGGCGTCCGCCCCCTCGGGCAGCTGCTTGATCAGAGCCACGTCGGTCTCGTTAATGGAGATGACGAAGTCGGCCTGCCGGTCGGGGAACAGACTCTGGATCACGTCGACGGTGCTCACATCGGTGCCGCTGAGCTGCCGCACCAGCAGGGCGGCCCGGGGCGCCTCGGACAGGAAGTGCAGCTCCTTGGCCTGGGTGTAGATGTCACCCAGAAGGATATTGTCGGAGATGATGTTCTTGACGAAGGTAGCCTTGTCGTGCTTCTCCTCGTAATAGGCCTTGGTGCCGTTGAAGGCCACCACCGCCATGGCGCACAGGGCGTTGGCCATCTCGTCCTCGCCCTTGACAAAGGCGGCGTAGTCCAACTGCATCCCGTGACCGGACAGGGCGCGGAAGGTCTTTCCGTCGCAGCAGACGGGACCGCCCTCGGCTCCGCTGAGTGCAAACACCGCGCTGGACCACACCTCGCCGATGCTGGCCAGATCGCTGCAGGCCACCACGCAGCCCTCGGCGTCGATCACACCTACCACACGGTCGATACTGTCCTTCATCTGTAATACAACGCCCTGAAACATTCTGCTGGACATGCCGATCCCTCCAAATACTGAATCTTTGCCCCTATTATAACGGCTCTCCCCCGTTTTTGGCAAGAGGTTTTTTTGATTTTTTTGTGAAAAACGCCGAACAGGTTTTACATCCGTCCGCCGCTCCTCAGCTTTTCAGTCTCCGCCGCCGTCAGCAGCCGCCACTGGCCGGGGGCCAGGCCGGGATCCAGCTCCACCGCCCCCATAGACAGCCGCTTCAGATAGGTCACCGGCTTGCCCCGGGCGGCCAGCATCCGCTTCACCTGGTGGTACTTCCCCTCCCGCAGGGTGATGCGGCAGCGGTCCCCCTCCCCCAGGATCTCAAGGTCGGCAGGCAGGCATTTCAGGCCGTCCCCCAGGGTCAGACCCGCCCTCAGGGCCTCTGCGTCCTCCCGGGTCAGCTTTCCCTCTACCCGGGCAAAGTACACCTTATCCACATGCTTTTTGGGCGAGAGCAGGTCGTGGGCCAGGGGGCCGTTGTCGGTGAGCAGCAGCAGGCCTTCCGTATCCTTGTCCAGCCGGCCCACGGGGAACAGGCCCCGGCGGCGCAGGTGCTCCGGCAGCAGATCCAGCACGGTCCTCTGTCTGCGGTCCTCGGTGGCGGACAGCAGCCCCGCGGGCTTGTGGAGCATCACATAGACGAAGGGGGCGCAGTCCACCTGCTGCCCGTCCACCAGGATGGACGTCAGTGCGGGGTCGAATTTCTCCTCCGGTCTGCGGACCACCGCCCCGTCCACGGTGATCCGCCCCTGCCGGACCATATCCCGCAATTCCTTCCGGCTCCACCGTCCAGTGGAGGCCAGCAGCTTGTCCAGCCGCTCTAAAGACATAAATGACACCCTTTCTATGCATAAGCGCCCCCGCAGGGGCATAGAGTAGAGCAAAATCATCTCCGGAAAGGAGCGATCCTCATGCTGATCCTGACTGCAAAGGTGCCCCGGCGGAGGCTGCTGCGCGGCCTCCTTCTGGCCGCCGCCCTGTGCTGCGCCCTGACCCTTTTTCTCACCGCGGAACGCAGCGGCGTCAGCCCCGTCTCCGCCTCCGCCCGTCCCGATCCCAAGGGGGTCAAGAGCGCCGCGGACCGAGTGGCCTATCTGGAGGAGTGGGGCTGGCAGGTAAAGCCCGAGCCCCTGAGCGTGCAGGAGTTGCTGATCCCCGGCGAGATGGACGACAGCTATCAGGAATATCTGGCCATGCAGCGGGAGCAGGGCTTCGACCTGACCAAATACGCGGGCAGACGGGTCAAGCGGTATACCTATCAGGTGACCAACTACCCCACGGGAGAGGAGGGCGTACAGGCCAACCTTCTCATCTGCCGCGGCACCGTGGTGGGGGGCGAGGTACTTTCTCCGCGGCTGGACGGCTTTCTCCACGGGCTGGAATACCCGGACGGCTCTATAAAAAACGGCGCTTGATGCGCCGTTTTTTGATATGGGTTCGGACGCTTAGTCCTTGATCATGTGGACGTTCAGGTGGTTATAGGTCATCTCCACCCCGTGGGCGGCAAAGGTATCCCGCACCGCCTCCTGAAGGCCGTAGAAGGTAGGCCAGTAGTCCTTGCTGTCCACCCAGGCCCGCACCGAATAAGTGATGGCGCTGTCCCCGAACTGGGTCAGATAGATCTCCGGCGCGGGGTCGGACAGGATCTGAGGAAAGCGGGCCATGGCCTCCCGCAGGGCGGTCTTCACCAGGGCTGTGGGCGCGTCATAGGACGCGGAGTAGCTGGCGTCGATGCGGCGGCGGCCCAGACGGTTGTAGTTGATGATCTTTGCCGAGGACAGCTGGCTGTTGGGGATATAGATCTCCTTGTTGTCGATGGTGGTCACGGCGGTATAGGCCAGATCCACCCCGGTCACCGTGCCCTGAACGCCGTCACTCTCAATGTAGTCCCCGGTCTCAAAGGGGTGGGACACCAGCAGCATGATACCCCCCGCCAGATTGGCAAGGGTGTTCTGCAGCGCCAGCGAGACCGCCAGCCCCACTACGCTGAACAGGGCGATCACGCCGGTGACATCCACACCCAGCGCGCTGGCCCCCATCAGGATCAGCAGAAAGACCAGCAGCACCTTCACTGCCGAGCGGACGTAGACCCGCAGCCGGGACAGATTCTTTGCCCGGTCTAAAATGCGGTCCGTCAGCTTCAGGATCGCCCGCATGGCGATCAGCCCCAGAGACACCACGATCACCAGGCGCAGCACCATGCTTATGGTCAGATGGGCCAGATTCAGTTCTTTTATAAGCTTGGAAACCGTTTCCTGCAGATTCATTTCCTTCCGCTCCTTTTCTCCTCCTGCTGGCGGGCATAGTCCTGAAGACAGAGAAAGGTCTCTGCGCTGATCACATGCTCCAGCCGGCAGGCATCGGCCGCCGCTGTGTCCGGGGTCACCCCGATGTGGGTAAGCCAGCGGGTAAGGAAACAATGCCGCTCATAGATCTTTCGGGCCACCGCCTCCCCCGCCGGGGTCAGCTCCAGACGGCCATCGCTGTCCATCTCCAGCAGACCGTCGGCCCGCAGGATGGACACCGCTCGGCTGACCGACGGCTTGGAGAACCCCAGCCGCTGGGCCACGTCCACCGAGCGCACCGCCCCCCGCTCCTCTTTCAGGATCAGGATCGCCTCCAGATAGTCCTCGCCCGATTCATGCAGCGCCATGGCCCTCATCTCCTTACGGTCGTCTCTCCGCCCGGGGCGGCTTTTTGTCCTATGGTATCATATTTTCCCGTTCCGCGCAAGGATCTGCGCACATCAGGCCGCTGCCCTCTTTACTTTCCTGGCAAAATCCTGTATATTATGGCTGGGATGGGCCTCCGGCCCCTTCCCGTCACATTTCTCCGGCCGCAGCGGCCGGACGCGCAGCCTTTTGTAAGGGAGGTAGCTTTTCTATGCAGCTTGAATTGAGCAGCAAACAGTTCCGGCGCCTGCTGGATCTGGTATATATCGGCAACTGGGTGCTGAACTCCACCCGGGGGGATGAGCGCTTCGCGGACTACGACCAGGTGGAGAGCCTGCTGTTCGCCAGGGCCGCTCTTGAGGGGATGCCCCAGCTGGCGGAGCTCTATCAGGGGGAGATCGTCCCCTCCAAGGCCTTTGTAGAGGGCGGCATCCACGAGGCCATCATGGAGTATGAGAACAACGTGTTCTTCGACATCCTGGCCGAGGACCTGGCCCGCCGGGATATGGACGACGCCCCCATCGACGAGAGCAACTACGACGAGCTGACCAGCCGCATCGACGCCTATATCGCCGAGTTCGAGGAGCACGGCACCGACAATATCCTGGTGGATATTGATACCTGAAGGCAGTAAAAAAGCAGCGCTGAGAGATTTCTCAGCGCTGCTTTTTTGTATGATCCCTGTTCAGCCCTTTTTCCGCAGCAGGAAGGTGATCAAAAACCACCCGGCCAGATACAGGGTGATGGCCGCGCCGGCGGAGGAGCCGATGTAATAGGACGTCATCAGCCCCGCCACCCCGGCGCACACCGCCGCCAGCAGGGACAGGATGTGATACTGCCACATATTCCGGGCCAGATTCCGGGCGGAGGCCGCGGGCAGCACCAGCAGGGAGTTGATCACCAGCAGGCCCACCCAGGTCATGGACACGGTGACCACCACGGCGATGGCCATGGAGAACACCGTCTCCTGCCAGAACACCTTGATGCCCCGGCTGTCCGCCAGAGCCGGATGGACGGCGGAGAGCATCAGCTGGTTGAAGGACAGCCCCCACAGGGCCAGCACCAGCAGCAGGATCAGGGCCAGCAGGCCGATCTTGGCCGGCTCCACCGACAGGATGTCGCCGATGAGCAGGTTGTTGAACTTGGTGAAAGACCGCCCGTTCAGGGTGGACAAGAAAATGCCCAGAGCCACGGCGGTGGAGGAAAACACCCCGATCACCGTGTCGCTGGCCATGGCGGTGCGCCGCCGCACCAGATTGAACAGCAGGGCAAACACCAGAGCGAAGATCACCGCCGCCCAGGTGGGCTCGTTGAAGCCGCACAGGGCGCCGATGGCCATGCCGGTAAAGGCGGAGTGGCCCAAGGCGTCGGAGAAGAAGGACATCCGGCTGTGCACCACCATGGTGGACAGGATGCCGAACAGGGGGGAGATGACCAGCACCGCCAGCAGGGCGTTTTTCATAAAGTACATGGAGCCGCTCTGTGCCCACTCAAAGGGCAGCAGATCCACAAGGGCATACCAAAGATTCATTTCTGACCGCCCCCCTTCCCCATCTTCAGATGGAACGTCTCATAAAACTCCGGAGAGGCCAGGACCTCCTCGGGAGCCCCTGCCTTCAGCACCTGCTTTTTCAGCAGGATCACCTTGTCGGCATACTGCTCCAGGGTGGCGAAGTCGTGGGTGGACAGGAAAATGGACAGGTCGTACTGGGTGCGCAGCTCGTCCAGCATCTCCAGCAGCTGGTGCTCCCCCTCGATGTCCACGCCGGAAAGGGGCTCGTCCAGGATCAGGATGTGGGGCACCGGCTCCAGCGCCAGAGCCAGCAGCACCCGCTGGAGCTGCCCCCCGGACAGGGCCCCCATGGGCCGGTCCAGCAGCTCCTCCCCGTGGACCCGGGCCAGACAGGCGGCGGCCTTGTCCCGGTACCGTCTGGGCACGGGCAGGCACACCGGCCATTTGGAGGTGGCGGCGGTGAAAAAGTCCAGCACGCTCACCGGGTCGCCCCGGTCAAAGACCGGGGACTGGGGCACATAGCCCACCAGAGGGCGCTGGCCGCCGATGACCTCGCCGTCCGCAAGACGGATGGCAGGCCCCCCCGCCGGGGAGAAGGTGATGGTGCCCCGGTGGGGCATCTGGCCCAGAATACACTTGAACAGGGTGGATTTGCCCGCCCCGTTGGGGCCGATCAGGGCGGCGATCTCGCCGCAGTGGAGGTGGAAGGACACATCCTCCAGAATGTCGTCCCCGCCCAGACGGACGGACACCCCCTCCAGCTTCAGGCAGCAGGAGTCGGAGCAGCCGCCCAGCTTTCCGTGTTTGATGATACGCAACTTATTTCACCCGCTCCTCTCCCGCAAAACCGTTGATGATGGCGGCCACATTGCCCCTCAGCGCGTCTCCGTAGTTGGAAAGCGCCCCGTCCGGCCCGTCCATGCACATGGACAGCTGAGCCACGGCGCAGCCCGTCTCCCGGGCAATGGCATTGGCCGTAGCGTCAGAGCCGTTGACCTCGGTGAAGATCACGGGGATGTTTTTCTCCTTCACCAGGGCTGTGATCTCGTTGATCTCCTTGGCGCTGGCCTCGCTGCCAGCCTCCTCCTCGATGGCTGCCAGCAGGGGCAGGTCGTAGGCGGCGGCAAAATACTGGAACCCGTCGTGGAAGGTGATGAGCCCTGTGATCTCGGGCATCCCCTCCTGGGCCAGCAGCTCCCGGGCCTCGGCGTCCCAGGTGCTCAGCAGCAGGGCCGCCTTCTCCCCATTGTCCCGGTAGGTGTCCCCGTTGTCCGGGTCGGCGGCAGTCAGGCCCTGAACGATATTTTCCACCATCCGGGCCGCCCGCCGGGGGTCCATCCAGTAGTGGGGGTCCCAGTGGCCGTGGTCGTGGTCGTCGTGGTCCTCCCCCTCGTGGTGGTGCTCCAGATTTTCCAGCAGCTCCACCCCCTGGGAGCAGTCGATCACCACAGCATCGGAGACCGCCAGGGCATCCTCCATGAACTCCTCCAGTCCGGCGCCGTTCATGGCGATCACGTCCGCCCCCTCGAGCTTCTTCATATCGTCCACCGACAGGGTGTAGTCGTGGAGACAGCTCACCTGTCCAGTGCTCAGCCGCTCCACCTGAATGCCCTCCACCCCCTCCGTCACAGCGGAAGCCAGAAGATAGACGGGATAAGTGGTGGCCAACACGGTCAGCCGGGGCTCATCCCCGCTGCTGCTCCCCGGCTTGATGGTGCACGCGGACAGCAGCAGCACCGCGGCTGTCAGGAGCGAACACAGTTTTCTCATACTTTACCTCACGATCAGTCTGCGGTCATGGTCTGCTGCTCCGCAGCAGCTCCAGCAGCAGGGCTTCGTTCTCCCGGGCGGCGGCGGACAGGGCGGCGGAGCGTTCCTTCAGCCGGGCCAGGACCCGGTCATAGTCGGCCATCAGGCCGTCGCACACCTGACAGGCGTGCTCCTCGTCAAAGTGCTCCACCTCTCCAGCAGAGGGCAGCTCCAGCTCCTGCAGATAGCTGGCCACCTTGGGGTCGTACACCAGCCCCACCGTGGGTACCGCCATCCGGGCGGCAAAGATCAAGGTGTGCAGCCGCATGGCAAGGCACAGCCTTGCCCGGCCCAGCACGGCCATCAGCTCGCTGGGGCTGGCGGACACGTCCAGCAGCCAGGAGGGGCCCTCCATGGCCCGGCGCACCCGCTCCGTGGTCTCCCGGTCCGCGGCGGGCTGCATCATCAGGAACAGGATCTCCAGCCCGTGGGCGCGGCGCAGGTGGTCGCACAGCCGGGCGGTCTGCTCCGGGAAGTCCGCCGCGGCGGACCAGCCCCGCACGGACACCGCCGCGAAGGCGGCCCCCTCGGGCAGCCCCGTCCCCCGCAGCAGCTCCTCCCCCCGTTCCTTTGGCGCGGGGGCCAGATTGAACACCGGGTCGGCGGTGACATGAAGCTCCGGGCGCTTTACCCCCATGTCCAGCAGCTCCCGGGCGGAGGCCCGGTCCCGCAGGGTGACCACATCGGCCAGCTCCACCGTCCGCTTCACCTTCTCCCGGTTCTCCGGCCGGGTCACCGGGCCGATGCCGTTGGCATACAGCATCACCGGCTTGTCCATCCTCTTGGCCCAGCGGATCACGGACAGATAGTACACCAGCGACCGGGTGGAGGTTCGGTCCTGCAAAAGACTGCCGCCCCCGGACAGCAGGGCGTCGCAGCGCTTCAGCGCCCGCCTGACCCGGAAAAGGTTGAACCGGGGCACGGCCTCAAGTCCGTACTGCCGGCGGGTCTGCTCCGGGTCCCGGGACAGGACGGTGACGCCGATCTCGTCGCTGGCAGCCATGATCCCCTCGTGAATGGACTGGAGAATGGCGTCGTCCCCGGCGTTGGAAAAGCCGTAATAGCCGCTCATGACCACGTTATACCGCCGCCGCACCACCTCCCGGTACATGCGCAGGCAGTCCCCCGCCATACGGCGGACGGAGTAGTGGTCGAAGATCACCTGACGGCCATAGGCCCCCAGGCGCTCCTTCTCCTCCTCCGGCAGCAGCAGGGCCGCAGACAGGTCGGCCAGCAGGGTCTCCGGCTCGCACAGGGGCAGGCCCCGGCAGCAGAAGTTGCCAGCCTGGGCCTCGGCCAGCTTGTCCGGCGTAAACAGGCCGTGGTACCCCTCGTTCCCCGCCACGATGACGGGCTTTCCGGCGGACATGGCCTCCAGCGCCGCCCGGGATACCCCCACGAACACCTGCCCCGCCGCCGCGATCTCGTTGATGTCCGTGCGGGGGCCGGTCATGGCGATGCACCGGCGGCCCATTTTTTCGTTGACCGCCTCCGCCCTGTCCTTCAGCTCGTCAAAAACGTTGCCGCCCCCGGCGATGAGCAGCTGCACCCCGGGCACGGCCTTGTCCAGCCGGGGGGCGATCTCGATCAGCTGCCGGGCCGCCAGAGCCCGGTCGGCGTCCATGCGGCTGACATAGGACACCACGGGCCGGGCCGGGTCCAGCCCGAACTCCCGCAGCACCCGCTCCCCGGACACCGCCGGGGAGAACTTATCCGTGTCGATGCCGTTGATGGTGACGAAGATGTGCTCCGGGGGCAGGTGATACTCCCGGATCAGATAGGCCTTGATGTCCTCCGACACCGCCATGGTACGCTGTCCCCAATCCGTGAGGTAGCGCAGCAGCCCCCGCGTGTCAAACACCCAGTGGGCAGTGGTGACGAAGGGGATGCCCATCCGGCGGCACAGCCCGCCGCACAGGAAGGCGGGGATGCGGGCGTGGGCGTGGACGATGTCGGGCCGCTCCTTTTTCAGAACGTCCTTCAGAATGGCTCTGGCCCGCCTCATCTGCCCCACGTCCCGGCGGTTCAATGGGGCCTGGTAGTGCCGGATGCCCGCGGCGGCGATCTCCGGCACATAGACGCCCCCGTTGGATACCACGATCACATCGTGGCCCTGGGCCTTCAGCTGCTTGGACAGCTCGGCGATATGGGTCTCCGCCCCGCCGATGTCCATTCCCATGGTGGCCATCAGGATCTTCACGGACCTGTCCCCCTTTCCCCGTTTTCGGTCTCTTTTCTCAGTAAAGGTCCACCACAGTGCCCACGAAGGAGGCATACTTGGTGTTCAGGGTACGGCTGGCGTTGACCCCCAGCTCATACACCCGGTTGAGCAGAAAGCGCCCGTTCTCCACAAGGCCCTTCCCCTCCAGGGTAATGATCAGATCCACCCGGCCCTCGCAGGGCAGCTGGACGATCTCGCCGTTCATCAGCTCCCCCTGAACGGTGCCCTCGCTCACCTGGATGTCGGTGACCCTTCCGATAGCGCCGCCGGTGGTGCGGTCGGGGTCGTACAGGCCGTCCCCGATGTGGATGGAGTCCACGATCTCCGGCCGCAGGTTGCGGGCCCAGACCTGGATGGTGATGGGGGTCTCCGCCACGGTGGTGCCCGTCTGGGGCAGCTGAGCCTTGTGCCGCAGGGCCACCGCCAGCACGATCACCAGCAGCACCACCACCACGTCAATGATGCTGACCTTGCCGAACAGGCGGCCGTTTTTGTCGATCACTTTCATCCGTTCTGTCCCTCCTTCTCCCGGTGAATGGTCAGGACGGGGCCGCTGGCCATATACCCCGGCCCCCGCAGATACACAGTGGTGCCCGCCCGCAGCTCATAGCCGCTGTCCAGCACCAGGGCGGAGTCGCTCTCGGCTGCGGCGGCCTCGACGGTCACCAGCACGTCCTCATACCCCTCGATGGCGGTGATGATATAGCGGCTCTCCTCCCGGTTCAGGGACAGGGTCTCGTTGGGCACCACCTGGGCGTCCACCACCTTGCCCAGGGCGTAGTTCTTGATGGTGTCGGTCAGCTCGTCCCCGGCCTGCACCCGCTCTCCCGTACCCTGAATCATCTTCTGGAACCGCACGGTATACCGCACCATGGAGGAGGTGGGGGTCTCCACCTCCTGCTGGGCGGGCTTCAGTGTCTTCCACGCCAGAAAGCCGCCCACGGCCAGGGCCGCGATCAGCACCAGTGCATCAAACAGGTTCAGCCGCAGGCGGAACCCGGACTTCTTCTCTTCCATATCAGTGCGCTCCTTTCAAAACCTCCAGATAGACCTGCTCCGTATTCCGGGCAAAGACCTGTCCGGTAAACCGCTGCTCAAACACCTGTCTGGCCCGGCGGCCCATGGCCTGCCGCTGCTCCGGGTGGTCCATCAGCCGCTCCATGGCATCCGCCAGCGCCCCGCTGTCCCCGCTGGGGAACACAAGGCCGTTGTCCCCGTCCTTCACCAGCCAGGGGTTGCCCCCGTAGTCGCTGACGATAGAGGGCTTGCACAGGCTCATCCCCTCCAGCAGGGCGATGGACGTGGCCTCGGTGCCGAAGGAGGCATTGAGCTGCACGTCCAGAATGGACAGCAGGGCTGCCACATCGGAGCGGAAGCCCAGCCGGGGCATCACGTCGTCCACGTCCAACTCCTGCACCAGCTTGTCCAGCTGACCGGCCCACTGGCCGGTCCCGGCCACCAGCACCTTGAAGTCCCGGCCCCGGGTCTTCAGCTTTTGGGCGGCTTCAGCGATCAGGCCGTGTCCCTTGTACTCCTCGATGCGGGCCAGAATGCCGAACACCACCGTGTCCGGGCCGATACCCAGCTCTTTTTTCAGGGCCGCCTGCTCCTCGGGGGACGTGGCCGTCAGGGGGGCCACTCCGTTCATCACCACGGTGATCTGGTCGGGGGCCACGC